>JBEVLE010000729.1:0-8061 GCA_040509335.1 Longimicrobiaceae bacterium
CTTCGCTTCGCTGCGCGTCCTTGAAGAGCGACTTCTTGCCTTCGAAACGCGTTACGAGCAACTCGCGCGGCCCTTCGAGTGGAAGTTCACGCGCGAGAACTTGACCCGGCTCCTGGAGAAGCTCGAAGCTCCCAGCCCTGTACCCCAGGCGTTCTGCGCATGAGTACGTCACCGAACTTGCGTGCAGGAGCACTAAGCGAGCCGGGTGGGGGCTCCTGCGGACGCTAGCGCGATCTCCGCGTGAGGGATTTCGGCCCGAAGGGGCGAGACCCGGCGGGGCTGTTTCCGCCGGGGCTCGACTCCGTAGCAGACGGTTGTTTCGTCTGCTACGGAGCCGAAGCCCGACCCCGGCGCCAGCCGGGGGCACGCCCGAACCCGCGGTTCAAAGCAGTTCCAAAATCACTCCCCGATCAACGTCAGTCCGCCAGCACGACCGCGTCCGCCGCCTGCACGACGTCCTCGTGCACCGTCCGCCGCACCTTCTGGATCGCGACGGCCGCCCGCGGTGCGTAGGTGCGGTTGGTCAGGAGCACCGTCCACGCCTTCCGCTCCGGGTCCACCCACAGCGAGGTGCCGGTGAAGCCCGTGTGCCCGAAGGAGCCCGCGGACATGGCCAGCCCCGCCGCGCCGATCCCCCGCTCGTCGCGCGTGTCCCAGCCCAGCGCGCGCGTCCCGGCGCCCGGCTGGCGCACCGTGAACTCCTCGACCGTGGCCTCCTCCAGCACCCGCACGCCGCCCAGCGCGCCGCCGTTCGCCAGCATCGCGGCGAAGCGGCCCAGGTCGCGCGCCGTGGCGAAAAGCCCCGCGTTGCCCGCGTTCTCGCCGCCCAGCTTCGCGGCGATGGGGTCGTGGACCCGGCCGACGATCTCCGCCGTGCCCGTCCACGCGGTGGGGGCGCAGGCGCGGCAGTCCAGCCCGGGGCGGAAGGTGGTGGACTCCATCTCCAGCGGCCCGAAGACGCGCTCCCGCAGCAACTCCGGGAGCGGCCGGTCCGCCGCGCGCTCCAGCGCCGCGTACAGCACCACGAAGCCCACGTCCGAGTACTCCACGCGCTCGCCCGGCGCCCACTTCAGCGGCGTGGCGATCAGCCGCGCCCGGGCCTCCTCCCGCGTCCCCCACGTCCCGGCGCCCGCCGGAAGGCCGGAGGTGTGCGTCAGCAGGTGGCGGATGGTCACCTCGTCCTTGCGGCCGCCGGAGAACTCGGGGAGGTAGCGCGACACCGGCGCGTCCAGCTCCACCCTGCCGTCCTCCACCAGCAGCATGGCCGCCGTGGTCGTCCCCACCACCTTGGTCAGCGAGGCGATGTCGTACAGCGACGAGTCCGGGCTCACCCGGTCGCCGTCCCAGCGGATGCGGCCGACGCCGGCCTCCAGCGCCAGCTCGGCGCCGCGGCCCACGGCGAGCGCGGCGCCCGGGAAGCCCTCGCGCTCCACCTGCGCCTCCAGGCTCTCCACGGCGCTGTGCAGCGCGCCGGCGTCCATCCCCACCGTGCGCGGGTCCTCCGGCGCCTTCCAGCGCGCGGCCACGGCCCTGGCCGGGGTTGCCGCGGCCGGGGCGTAGCGGGCCCGCGCCTCCGCCTGCGCCGAGGGGGTGGCGGAGACCGGGGCCGGACCCTGGAGCACCCGGTCCACGCCCGCCAGCAGGCTCACGCCCAGCAGCGTGCCGGCGACGGCGGTCCGAAACGGGGTCTGGTGCATCAGGGTCGCTCCTGCGGTCGGTTCACGGCGGCCTCGCGCCCGGGCTCCGGACGGAGCCCCGGGGATGGAAGCGTAAGACGTCGTGTTGAAACAATTTAAGGGAGGCCGAAAGCGTCGTACACGGCGCGGGCGCCGCCGGGTCCTTCATTAACTGAACTTTAATCTGCCCCCGGTCCACGGCTTGCCCGCCGCTCCCCCGCCCGGATACCTTTGAGCCATGCCGACCCTCGCCCCGCCTCGCCCCCCCGTCCGCCGCTGGATCTTCCCCGACGCGCCCGACGCGGCCGCCGTGGACCGGCTCGCCGGCGACCTCCGGCTCCCCCCGCCGCTCTGCCGCCTGCTGGCGCAGCGCGGCTACGGCGAGTCCGCCGCCGCGCGCGAGTTCCTGCGCCCGCACCCGGGGCAGATCCACCCGCCGCAGCTCCTCGCCGGGGTCGCGGACGCCGTGGCGCGCCTGCGCCGCGCCATCGCCGCGGGCGAGACGGTGCTGGTGCACGGCGACTACGACGTGGACGGCATCTGCTCCACCGCGCTCTTCACCCGCGCGCTGCGGGCCATGGGCGGCAGGGCGGTGCCCTTCGTGCCGCACCGCATCGAGGACGGCTACGACCTGTCCGACGCCGGGATCCGCGCCGCCGCCGCCGCGGGGGCTACGCTGATCCTCACCGGCGACTGCGGCATCGTCGCCCACGACGCCGTGCTGCGGGCGCGCCGCGCCGGGATCGACGTGGTGGTCACCGACCACCACACCCCCGGGGCCACCCTCCCCGACTGCGTCGCGGTGGTCAACCCCAACCGCGCCGACTGCGGCTACCCCGACAAGGGGCTCGCCGGCGTGGGCGTCGCCTACAAGGTGTGCTGCGCGCTGGCCGCCGAGGTCGGCTACCCGCAGGAGCGGCTGCACGTGTTCCTGGACCTGGTGGCCGTCGCCACCATCGCCGACCTGGCCCCGCTCTCCGGCGAGAACCGGGCGCTGGTGCGCTGGGGGCTCAAGGTGCTCCCCCAGACCCCCAACGCGGGGCTCCGCGCCCTGATCCGCGGCTGCGGGCTCGCCGACCGCGGCGAGATCACCGCCTCGCAGGTGGGCTACGTGCTGGCGCCGCGCATCAACGCCGTGGGGCGCATGAGCGAGGCGCTGCGCGGCGTGGACCTGCTGCTGACCGACGACCCGGCCGAGGCCGCGGAGATCGCCGCTCTGCTGGAAACCGAGAACCGCTCCCGCCAGGCGGTGGACGGGCAGACGCTGGGCGAGGTGATGCGGACGCTGGACCGGGTGTACGACCCCGACCGCGACTGGGGCGTGGTGCTCGCCTCCGACGGGTGGCACCCGGGCGTCATCGGCATCGTGGCGTCGCGCGTGGTGGAGCGCATCCACCGGCCCACCGTGCTCATCGCGCTGGACGCCGCCGGGGAGGGGAAGGGGAGCGCGCGCTCCATCCGCGGCTTCCACCTGTACGAGGCCATGCGCGACTGCGCCGACCACCTGGCGCGCTTCGGCGGGCACCGCTACGCCGCCGGCTGCTCCATCCTGCGCGACCGCGTGGACGGCTTCCGCGCCGCCTTCAACGCCCGCGCCCGCGCCGTGCTCACCGAGGACGACCTGGTCCCCGAGGTGCGCATCGACCTGGAGCTGCGGCTCCCCGAGGCCGGCGACGAGCTGTTCCGCATGCTGCGCCACGCCGGGCCGTTCGGGATGGGCAACCCCACGCCGGTGTTCGCGGCGCGCGGCGTCGGCGTATCGGGCTACCCCAAGGTCGTGGGGCAGAACCACCTCAAGATGACGCTCTCGTCCGGCGGGACTTCCCTGGACGCAATCGGCTTCGGCATGGGCGACCGGCTGGGCGATCCGGGGTTCGCGCGGGGGCCGCTGGACGTGGCGTTCAAGCTGGAGGAGAACACCTGGAACGGGCGGTCGCGGCTGCAGGCCAAGCTGGTGGACCTGCGGCCTTCCACGGCTTCCTGAACGGGTTGTCGACGGCGGGTTCGGGCGTGCCCCCGGCTGACGCCGGGGTCGGGCTTCGGCTCCGTAGGGCTGCAAACAACGCAGCCCAACGGAGTCGAGCCCGCGCAAACAGCCGCGCGGTCTCGCCCCTTCGGGCCGAAATCCCTCACGCAGAGGACACCTGTGCAGGATCGGGCTTCCCGGTCGTCTTCCACTGTACAGGTGCCGCGGCGCAGCTTCCGCTGCCGGCGGCGAGATCAGGATCGCCCTTTTCCCGTCCTCGCCCATGAAACCATCCTTCCGTACGCTCGCGGCGCTGCTCCTGTGCGCCGTCCCGCTCGCCGCCGCGGCCCAGGAGCCCGTCGTTTCCGGGCCGGAGGCCACGCGCGGCGTGTCGCTCACCGTGTACAACGGCAACTTCGCCGTGGTGCGCGAGGAGCGGCGCATCCCGCTGCGGACCGGGCGCAACCTGGTGCGCTACGAGGGCGTGGCGCAGAACATCGATCCCACCTCCATCGCCATCCGCTCGCTCTCCGATCCCGGCGCCGTCGGCGTCCGCGAGCAGAACTACCAGTTCGACCTGGTCAGCCCCGCCGCGCTGCTGGAGCGGTCGGTGGGGAAGACGGTCCGCTACACCTCGGTCGGTACGGACGGCGCGCGGCGGGTCCTGCTGGAGGGGACGCTGCTCAGCGCGCCCTCCTCCGGCGGTGTGGTGGTCCGGACGGCGGACGGGCGGATCGTGCTCAACCCGTCGGGCACGGTGGAGGTGGGCGATCTGACCGGCGGGCTGGTGTCGCGGCCGTCCCTGCTGTGGACGCTGGACGTCGCCCGCGCGGGGGAGCACGACACCCAGGTGTCGTACATCACCAACGGGATGAGCTGGAAGGCGGACTACGTCGCCGTCGTGCGCGACGACGAGACGCGCGCGGACCTCACCGGCTGGGTGACGCTGGACAACCGCAGCGGCGCCACGTACCGTGACGCACGGCTCCAGCTCATGGCCGGCGACGTGCGGCGCATCGAGGAGATGTCCGCGGCGGGCAGGTTGCAGGCGCGCGCCCCCGGCCTCCAGCTCGACGCGCTGGTGGTCACGGGAGAAGCGTTCTTCGAGTACCACCTGTACACCGTGGACGGCGCCACCACCGTCGCCAACAACGAGACCAAGCAGGTGGCCCTGCTCTCCGCCAGTGACGTGGGCGTGTCGCGGCGGCTGGTCTTCGACGTGGACGCGCCCTGGTGGCGGTACGGCCAGCGGCGGCCCGGCGGCGGCACCAGCACCACCGGCGACCGGCTGGGGATCCTGATGGAGGTGAAGAACTCGCGCGAGAACCGCATGGGGATGCCGCTGCCGCGGGGCAAGGTCCGCGTGTACAAGGCCGACCGCAGCGGCAACCTCCAGTTCATCGGCGAGGACCAGGTGGACCACACCCCCCGCGACGAGACGGTGCGGCTGTACATCGGCGACGCCTTCGACGTGGTGGGGGAGCGCCGGGTCGTCGAGACCCGGCAGGTCTCCGACGAGGTGGAGGACGAGACCGTGCAGGTGACCATCCGCAACCACAAGGACGGCGCCGCGCAGGTATCGGTAGTGGAGCACCTGTACGGGAACTGGACCATGCTCCGCAGCAGCCAGCGATACGAGCGAAAGGACGCCACCACCATCGAGTTCCCGCTCACGGTGCCCGGCCGCGGCGAGGTGACGGTGGCGTACACCTACCGCCGGCGCGAGTAGGGTGAGGATCGTCGCCGGGGAGTGGGGCGGGCGGCGCATCGCCGCGCCGCCGGGGCGGGCCACCCGGCCCACCACCGACCGCGTCCGCGAAGCTTGGATGAGCGCCGTCGCCGACCTGCTCCCCGGCGCGAGGGTGCTGGACCTGTTCGCCGGCTCCGGCGCGCTGGGGCTGGAGGCGCTGTCGCGCGGTGCGGAGCGCGCCGTGTTCGTGGAGAACGCCGCGCCCGCGCTCCGCGCGCTGCGCGAAAACCTGGACGCGCTGGGCGCCGGCCCGCGCGCCCAGGTGGCCCGCGTGGACGCCCTGCGCTACGTGGACGCGCTGGAGGCCGGCGCCTTCGACCTGGCCTTCGCCGACCCGCCGTACGGGCAGGGCTTCGCCGCGGCGCTGCTGGAGCGCTTCGCCCGCGTCCCCTTCGCCGCGCTGCTGTGCGTGGAGCACGGGCGCGGCGACGAGCTCCCCGACCTCCCCGGCGCCCGCACCCGCCGCTACGGCGACACCTCGCTCACCTTCGTCCCCGCGAGCGATCCATGACCGAGCCACGCGTCGCCCTTTTCCCCGGCTCCTTCGACCCCATCACCTCCGGGCACGAGGACATCGTCCGCCGCGCGCTCGCCCTCGCCGACCGCGTGGTGGTCGCCGTGTCGCACGCGCCCACGCAGAGCAAGAAGCCCATGTTCTCCGTGGAAGAGCGCGTGCGGATGATCCGCGAGACCTTCGCCGGCGAGCCGCGCGTGGAGGCCGCCGAGTTCCAGGGACTGCTGGTGGACTACGCGAAGCGCATCGGGGCGCGGGTGGTGGTGCGCGGCGTGCGCACCGTCGCCGACTGGGAGTACGAGGTGCAGATGGCGGCGATGAACCGCGCGCTCGCCCCGGACGTGGAAACGGTGTTCCTGGCCCCCGCGCCCGAGCACGCCTTCGTCAGCGGGACGCTGGTGCGGCAGGTGGCCTCGCTGGGGGGCGACGTGTCGCGCTTCGTCCCCGCGCCGGTGCTGCGCCGCCTCGCCCCCGCCGAGCCCGTGTCCGTCGTCCGCCCCGAGGAGATCGTCTGACCGCGCCCGTGAGCTTCCTGGAGGGCGTCCGCGCGCGCGCCCGGGCGAACCCGCGCCGCATCGTCTTCCCCGAGGGCGCCGATGAGCGGACCCTGGAAGCCGTCGCCATCCTGGCCCGCGACGGGCTGGCGCGCCCGCTGGTGGTGGGCGGCCCGCTCACCGCCGCCGACCTGGAGCGCATGGGCGTGGGCGACGGGGCGCGGGTGGTGGACCCCGAGCACGACCCCCGCCGCGCGGCGCTGGCCGCCCGCCTGTACGAGCGGCGGAAGGCAAAGGGGATGTCGGAGACCGACGCGCTGCGCCACGCCGGCGACCCGCTCCTCTTCGGCGCGCTGCTGGTGGCCGCGGGCGAGGCGGACGGCTCCGTGGCCGGCGCGGTCCACTCCACCGGCGACGTGATCCGCGCCGCGCTCTGGGCGGTGGGGCCGGCGCCCGGCATCCGCACCGTCTCGTCCTCCTTCTACATGGTGGTGCGCCCCTTCCGCGGCGGCGAGCCCGAGGTGCTCACCTTCACCGACGGGGCGGTGGTCCCCGATCCCACCGCCGAGCAGCTGGCCGACATCGCCGCCGCCGCCGCCGCCGCGCGCGCCCGGGTGGTGGGCGACGAGCCGCGCGTCGCCTTCCTGTCGTACTCCACCAAGGGCAGCGCCGAGGGACCCTCGGTCAGCAAGGTGCGCGAGGCGCTCCGGCTGTTCCGGGAGCGCGCCCCGCACGTCCCCGCCGACGGCGAGCTGCAGGCCGACGCCGCCCTGGTCGAGGCCATCGGCGCGCGCAAGGCGCCCGGCTCCCCGGTGGCCGGGCGCGCCAACGTGCTGGTCTTCCCGGACCTGGACGCCGGCAACCTGGCGTACAAGCTGGTGCAGCGCCTCGCCGGCGCCGAGGCGATCGGCCCGCTGGTGCAGGGGCTGGCGCGCCCCTGCAACGACCTTTCGCGCGGCGCCAGCGTGGACGATATTGTCAACGTCGCCTGCCTGACCGGCTTGACGGCAGGGAACAGGGAATAGGGAACAGCCTGCAACTACGACGGCGGACGGCTGTTGTCGTTTGCAGTTCGGGGGCTGTTCCCTGTTCCCTTGGGCGGGGAAGGGTCGTGGCGGGGATTCCCTGTTCCCTCAAATGGCACATCGCTTGCCCTGCGGGTTCCGGTCTGTTTCGGATATCAACCTGAGGCGTGGAGGAGCCATGAGCTTCCAGACGAGTAAGCAGAACGGGGTGGTGGTGGTGGACGTGGACGGTCAGCTGATCGTCGGGAACCGGCAGGAGCTCAAGCAGAAGGTGCTGGACGAGCTGGAGTCCGGCGAGCGCAAGTTCCTCATCGACTTCGCCAACACCGGCTACATCGATTCCTCCGGGCTGGGCGTGCTGGTCAGCCTTTCCAAGAAGATCCGCGAGCAGGGCGGGGAGCTGCGGCTCGCCAACCTCAACGAGGACCTGCGCACCCTGTTCGAGCTCACCAAGCTGGACACGCTGTTCAACATCGCGGACTCCCGCGACGAGGCGCTCCAGTCTCTCTGAACTCCGCGCGAGGGATGCGCCCCAGACACGAGGCACAGCCGGGCCGCCCCACCGGGCGGGGCGCGGCGGGGGCCCGGGGGCCGGTGGCGGTCGTGCTGGGGCTCCCCAGCCCCCACCCCGGCAAG
>JBEVLE010000730.1:0-17462 GCA_040509335.1 Longimicrobiaceae bacterium
CCCGGCGGGGCTGTTTCCGCCGGGGCTCGACTCCGTTACGCAGCGTTGTTTGCTGCGTTACGGAGCCGAAGCCCGACCCCGGCGCCAGCCGGGGGCACGCCCGAACCCGCCCTGCCTCACGCCGTAGCCACGCGCAGGATCTCCCGCATGTCGTCGGGAGAAAAATGGTACGCTTCGTTGCAGAAGTGGCACACCACCTCGGTGTACGGCTGCTCCTCCTCCTCGATGATGCGCGTGATCTCCGCCTCGCCCAGGCTGACGATGGCGCTCTCGAAGCGCTCGCGCGAGCACGGGCAGTGGAAGCGCACCGGGTAGCGGTCCAGAAGGTTGAACCCCTCGGGGAAGATCTTTTCCAGCACCTGCTCCGGCGTGGTTCCCTCACGGATCAGGGTGGTGGGGTGGGGCAGCGCCGAGATGCGCTCCTCGATGGCGGCGATCTCGTCGTCCTGGAGCCCCGGGAGGAGCTGCACCAGGTAGCCGCCCGCGGCCTCCACGCGCCCGTCCGGCACCACGAACACCCCGATCCCCACGGCGCTGGCGGTCTGCTCACTGCGCGCCAGGTAGTAGGCCAGGTCGTCGCCGATCTCGCCGGACTGGAGCTCCACGGTGCCCTGGTAGGTGTCCTTCATCCCCAGGTTCTTGGTGACGGACAGGTACCCGTCGGTCCCCACCACGCCGGCCACGTTCAGCTTTCCCGGCCGGACGCTCTCGGCGTGCGCGCGGGGGTTGCCCACCAGCCCGCGCACCTCGCCGCGCCCGTTGGCGGTGACGACGATGCGCCCCGCCGGCCCGCCGCCCCGCACCTCCACGCTGAGCGACTGGTCCTCCTCCTTGAGCGACGCGGCGCTCAGCAGCAGCGCGCCCATGGCGGTGCGCCCCAGCGCGGCGCTCACCGCGGGGTAGGTGCCGTGCTTTTCCTGGAGCGCCCGCACCACCCAGGTGGCGTCGAGCGCGAAGGCGCGCACCCGCTCGTCGAGCGCGGTGGCGCGCACAAGGTAGTCCCGATCCGACATCGCTCCCTCCGGTGGTGTCGCAAAAAAGGGCCGCGGCCTCTGTAGGTGGCCGCGGCTGAAGGAGATACACCGCTGGGGCGGTCAGGTTCGGAGGAGGCGGGCGAGGAAGCCGGACCTGCCGCTCCGGCCCAGGAGGCTGTCGCGGCGCGCGGGGGATAGGGTGACGGGAATGCGCTTTCGCGCCATTGCCAGCAGCTCGTCCGCGGCCACGGGGTGGATGCGTACGGTGCCGTCCGCGCCGGCGGTGACGATGCGCCGGCCGTCCGGGCTGAAAATCGCCTCGAACACCGCCCCCCGCTGCCCTCGCAGGACAGCGTACGGCCGACCCGACTCCGCATTCCACGTTCGCGCGGTGTGGTCGCCCCCGCCCGTGACGATCTGGCTTCCGTCCGGGCTGAAGGCCGCGGCCAAAAGGAAGGCCCGGTCCTCCACCAGGATGGACCGCTGCTCGCCGGTCTCTGCGTCCCAGATGCGCGCGGTGCCGTCCGTGCCGGCCGTGACGATGCGCCGTCCGTCGGGGCTGAAGGCGGCGGCCAGGACGGCAGCCGCATGCCCCCGCAGTACTCGTATGTCCACACCGGTCTCCGCGTCCCAGATGCGCACGGTGCGATCCCAGCCGGCCGTGACGATGCGCCGGCCGTCGGGGCTGAAGACGGCGGCGGAGACATCGCCTGCGTGACCGGGCAGGGAGTCCGTCGCCCGACCTGTCGCCACGTCCCAGATGCGCGCGGCGCCGTTTTCGCCGGCGGTGACGAGGCGCCGGCCGTCCGGGCTGAAGGCGGCGGTGAAGACTGCGCCCCTGTGCCCGCGCAGGGTGCCGGTCGCCCGACCCGTCGCCACGTCCCACATGCGCGCGGTGCCGTCGCCACCGGCCGTGGCGAGGCGCCGGCCGTCGGGGCTGAAGGCGACGCCCATGACCGCGCCCGCATGCCCGCGCAGGGTGTCGGTCGCCTGGCCTGTCGCCGCGTCCCAGATGCGCGCGGTGCTGTCCATGCCGGCCGTGGCGAGGCGCCGGCCGTCGGGGCTGAAGGCGACGGCCATGACCGCGCTCGCATGCCCCCGGAGCGTCGTGGCCGCCCGATCCGTCGCCAGAACCCAGATGCGCGCGGTACTGTCGTTGTCGACCGCGACCAGGTGCCGGCCGTCGGGGCTGAAGGCGGGGTCGTGGGCCGCGCCTTCATGAACGCGCAGGGTGTCGGTGGCCCGGCCCGTCGCCAGATCCCAGACGCGCAGGGTGCCGTCGTTGCCGGCGGTCGCGAGGCGCCGGCCGTCGGGGCTGAAGGCGGTGGCGTAGACGTCGGCTTCATGCCCGCGCAGGGTGTCGGTCGCCTGGCCGGTCGCCACGTCCAGGATGAGCACGGTACTGTCCCGGCTGACCGCGGCGACGCTCCGGCCGTTGCCGTCGAAGCCGGTGGCGTAGACATCGCCTTCAGGTCCGCGCAGAGTGTCGGTCACCCGACCTGTCGCCAGATCCCAGATGTGCACGGTACTCCGGATCCGATCCACGTCGGCCCAGCCCTCCAGGTCGGTAGCGGCCGTGGCCATGCGTCGTCCGTCGGGGCTGAAGGCGACGGAGTAGATCCAACCTTCGTGCCCGCGCAGGGTGTCGGTCGCCTGGCCCGTCGCCACGTCCCAGATGAACGCGGTACTGTCGCCGCCGGCCGTGACGATGCGCCGGCCGTCGGGGCTGAAGACGGCGGTCCTGACCCAGCGCGCATGGCCGCGCAGCGTGCGTGTCGTCCGGCCCGTGGCCACGTCCCAGATGCGCGCGGTCCCGTCGCCGCCGGCCGTGACGATGCGCTGGCCGTCGGGGCTGAAGCCCGCGGTGTAGACTGCGCCCTCATGCCCGCGAAGGGTATCGGTCGCCCGGCCGGTCGCCACATCCCAGATGCGCGCGGTACCGTCGTCACCGGCCGTGACGACGCGCCGACCGTCCGGGCTGAAGGCGGCGGTCTCGATCCGGTCTCGGTGCCCGCTCAGGATCGCGTGCAGCGTGGGAGCGGCGAGCGCCCGCCGCAGAGCGTCGGTCGCCTCGAACGTCGGTGCCCGGCTCGCGGCCCGGTATGCGAGAAGCAGGGCCTCGGACGGGTCGAACGGGAGCGTGGACTCCGCCTGGGCGGCCAGCTCCCGCGACTCGGCCTCGGCGGCGCTGCGCTCGGACCGCACCCCCTGGAACACGGCAAACGCTCCGATGCCGACCGCGGCCACGGTGACCAGCGCCAGGACTTGTGCCAGCCTCCCCGTTCGCCGCGCCGACCGCTGCGCCCCCTCCGCGGCCTCGCGCTCCGCCACGGCGCGCGCCTCCGCCGCCTCGGACAGCCGGCGCGCCATCTCCAGCTCGCGCTGCCGCCGCTCCTCGGCCTCTCGCGCGGCGCGGTCGCGCGCCTCCACGCTCGCCGCCAGGAACTCCCGCTCGCGCGGCCGCAGGTCGTCCCCGTTCTCGGCCGCCCACTGCTCCGCCTCCGCCAGGCGCGCGCCGCGCAGGAGCGCGTCCGGGTCCCGCTTCAGGCGCTCCCACTCGGCCGCATCGTCCATCAGCCGGCGCTCCACGCGGATGGCGTCGCGGTGCGCGTCGATCCACCCGCGCAGCCGCGGCCACTCGCGGATCAGCGCCTCGTGCGCCACCTCCACCACGTCGCTCTCGCCCTCCCGGCGGGTGACCACCAGGCGCGCGTCCGCCAGGCTCCCCAGCACCCGCTCCGCCACCGCCTCGTCCGCCCCAAGCTCCACCACCTCGTCGCGCGCGGCGCGGCGGCGCGTGTCCTCCGTTCCCTCGCCGGGCGTGGTGAGCCGCAGGAACACCTTTTCCGCGATCGCCCTGCCGCTGTCGTCCAGCCCGTCGAAGACCGCGTCCGCGTGGTGCGCCAGCGCGCCGCTGATCCCGCCGATCTCCTCGTATGCCGCGTGCGTCAGCGTGGCCCCGCGGCGCCGCTCCCACAGCTGGAGCAGGGCGTGCTCCACCAGGGGCAGGTTGCCCGGCTCCTCGCCGGCCTCGTCCAGCACGCGGTCCGCCAGCCCGGGCTCGAAGGTGGCGCCGGCGAGGGCGAGCGGCTTCTCCACCGCCTCGCGACGCTCCGCCCGGTCCAGGGGGCGCACCGCGTGCTGGTTGCGGGCGATGCGCCCCGGCAGCTCGGGGTGCTCCCAGCAGCGGGAGTAGAAGTCGGCGCGCAGGGTGGCGACCACGTGCACCGCGCGGTCGCCGCCGCCGTCTGCCGCGCGCAGCAGCGAGTCCACCAGCCGCCGCCGCTCTCCCGGCGGCGAGCCGTGGGTGAACAGCTCCTCCAGCTGATCCACGACGAGCAGCGTCCGCTGGCCCGGCGGGACAAGCCCGGCGATGGAGTTCTCCAGCCCGCCGTCGCCGCGCACCAGCTGCGCGCGGCACTCGCCGACGACCCGGATCCGCCGGTCGTCCGGCAGATCGGGTTTCAGGCCGGGGAGCGCGAACGCCAGCTCCCGGAAGGGATCGTCGCCCGGGCGGAACACGGCGACCCGCCAGGGGACCCCCCGGGATCGGCCGTCGTCGAAGCGCCCGCGGTGGAGTGCCGGGACCAGGCCGGCCCGCACCAGCGACGACTTGCCGCTCCCCGACGCCCCCACCACCGCCAGGAAGCGGTCCGCGCGCAGCTTCTCCACCAGCGCCGCGGTCTCGCGGTCGCGGCCGAAGTACAGGTGCGCGTGCTCCACGTCGAAGTACTCCAGCCCGCGGAAGGGGGCCGTGCCCGGCGGGAGGAGCGAGACCGTCTCCGGCGGGAGCGCGAGGAGCGCGCCCACCAGCCGCTTCAGCTCGTCCGGCGAGGTGTCCCGCCGCAGGTCCACGCGCTGGTGCTGCGCGAGGAAGGAGGGCAGGGCTTCGGGATCGGAGCCGGGCGCGAGGATGGGGATGATGCGGAAGGCGGGGTCGTCGACGCTCCGCTCCAGGGCGACGCGCACCTCCCGGTCCACCCAGCGCTGGATCCCGTCCGCGCCCACGTAGACCGCGAAGGCGTCCGCGCCGCGGAGCGCTTCCTCCAGCGCCGGCATCCAGAGGTCGCCCGGCTGGAGGTGGTCCAGGTCGAGCCACACCTCCAGCCCCGCGTCCCGGAGGCGGCGCGCCAGCTCCCGGGCTCCGTCCGAGTCCGCGCCGGAATGACTGAGGAAGAGCAGCATGGATGCGGCGGCACGGGGAAGGGGCCGAGGAGAACGCGCGGACGTAAAGTCGTTCGCCGCCGCGGGCAGATCAAGGCGGTCATTCCCCCTTTTCCGCCGCTGCGCCGGGAGCAGACGCGCACGGGACCACGGATTGCAGTGCCCGCCGGGGATCCAGCGTGGCGAGCGGAACCGGGAGACGGGGGAAGAGACCATGGCGGAAAGCATCGGGCCGCGGGCGGAGGTGCTCCGCACGCGCGACTTCATCGGCTGGGACGTGTGGGACTCGCAGGGGGAAAAGATCGGGACGGTCAAGGACCTGCTGATCGACCGGACGGGGCGGGTGCGCTTCCTGGCCGTGGACTTCGGGATCTTCAGGCGGGGGCACGTGCTCCTCCCCGTGTCCAGCGTGGACTGGGGCGAGGACGCCATGGTGGCGCACTGGACGCGCGACGAGGTGCGGGCGCTGCCGCTGTACGAGCCCGAGCGCCCCTTCACCGGCGAGATGTACGACGAACTGCGCCGCTCGCACCCGCGCTTCTACGGCGAGGGGCAGGCGGGCGCGGCGCCGGTGGCGCTGCCGGGGGAGGCGCGCATCATCCCCCTGAAGACGGCAAAGGACTTCAAGCTGGCGGGCGACGCCCCGGACCTGCGCGGGTGGACGGTGTACGCGGCGGACCGCCGGCGGGTGGGCACGGTCAGCGAGATGCTGGTGGACCCCGCCGCGATGAAGATCCGCTACCTGGACGTGGACCTGGACGACGACCTGTTCACGCTCACCGACGACCGCCACGTGCTGGTTCCCACCGAGGCGGTGGACCTCCAGGAGCGCAGCCGCGACGTGTGGATCCGCGACCTGGGCGCGGACGAGATCGCGCTGCTCCCGGCGTACATGGGCGGGCCGGTGGACTCGCTGGTGGAGGAGCGCGTGCGGGGGACGTTCGAGAGCGGGAACCGAGGGCGGCAGGGCTGACGTCTTGTTCCGGAACGGCTTTGAACTGCGGGTTTGGGCGTGACCCCGGCTGGCGCCGGGGTCGGGCTTCGGCTCCGTAGCAGACGAAACGACCGTCTGCAACGGAGTCGAGACCCGGCGCAAACAGCCCCGCCGGGTCTCGCCCCTCCGGGCCGTAATCCCTCACGCAACTGCTTGCCCGCTCTCAGGATCCAGCATCTGGCCGGCTCGCACGGACTGCGCCTCACAGCCCCCGGGCGATGCTGTACAGGTAGAGCTGGAGGCGCCGGAGGTGGGCGCCCCAGTGGCGGTCGTAGCCGTCGAAGAAGTGCCACAGCGCGTCCGGCTCGCCGGTGTTCTCCAGGCGCCAGGCGACCGCCGCGAGCTCGTCGGCGATGTCGGCGATGTCATCGACCGCGTCCCCCACGACCAGGTCGCCCGCCCCGATGTCGACGCTCGTGCGCGCGACGGTGTTGTACCAGCCGTAGCGGGGGAAGCGCGCCGCCACCCGGGCGCGGGTGCGCCCGGGGTCGGCGGCGGGGATCCCGGCGGGATTGCCGGGCTCCGCCCGCTCCCGGCCGGAGTGCGCGGCGAGACCCAGCAGGTCGCACAGGACGGCCAGCTGCGTCTCGTCCTCGTCCGGCGATCCGCTCCCGCGCTCGACGAGGGCGGTGAAGCGGCGGATCAGGTCGCGGAGATCGCCGGGTGTCATGGGTGCGCGGGATCGCTCGCGGTTCGTTTCGGGCGGCGGACGCCTAGATCCGCTTCAGGAACTCCACCCCGCCGATGCGCCGCCCCCGCAGCACGTCGAGCACCAGGCCGCCCTCCCGCGGGTGCTGCAGCAGGACGTTCTCCTCGAACTGCCACTGCGATCCCGGCTCGTTGGGGAGCGCGGGATCCACGAAGTACAGGTAGGCCCGGCCGCCCTCGGCGGCGCGGGTGCACCGGGCGAGCGCTTCCGCGAGCCACGGCTCGTCCGGGCGCGACGCCCGGGCGAGCTCCACGAGCCAGGCGGGGTCGTACGGCCGCCACTGCATGCCCGGTCAGGCCGCGTTGGGAGGCGCCACCACGCCGAGCCGCCGCCCGACGAGCGCGCCCGCCTCCACCAGCGCGACGTAGCCGTAGCCGAACAGCAGCACCATCGCGCCCAGGAACAGCATCGACCCGGCGAAGCGGTCCGCGCTGGCCCCTCCCCGGGCGACCACGGAGTACACCACCAGCGGGAGGAGCAGCACCGGCACCATGAGAAGGGGGGCCAGCCACAGGGCCCGGCGCAGCTCCGCGGTGGACCGGCGGCGGCTCCACCACAGGATCCCCCCGGCCACCAGCAGGTAGGGGAGCCCGCCGACGAGCCCCGACCACATGACGATGCCGAGCAATGGAGCCGCCCCGGAGCTTTCTCCGAGGATCACGCCCAGGAGCCCGGCCGCGGCGGCCGCGACGAGCGGGAGCAGCAGGCTGCGTACGTAGTAGGTTCGCGCGTTCATCGTCGGCGGCCGTGAAGATGTGAGAGAGTGAAGGAGATCCGCAGGGGTGGAGCGGCGCGCCGCCCCCGCGTGAGGGATTTCGGCCCGGAGGGGCGAGACCCGCCGGCCGTTTGGCGGGGCTCGACTCCGTTACGCACGGTTGTTTCGTGCGTTACGGAGCCGAAGCCCGACCCCGGCGCCAGCCGGGGGCACGCCCGAACATGCGGTTCAAAGCCGTTCCATGCACGCGGCGACCGCGGGCACCGGCGCCACGCGGCTCTGGAACACCGCCGGCCGGAGCTCCCGGATGCGCCAGCCCGCCTCCGCCGTGAAGCGCTCCCGCAGCTCGTCCTCGCCGATGCTGCGCGGCGAGTGGGGGATGGGAAACTCGGTCGCGAACGCGAGGAGATAGTACCGGCCGCCGGGGAGCAGCGCGGCGGCCAGGTCTTCGACGAAGCGGCCGCAGGTGTCCGGATCGAACAGGTGGAAGAACCCGGAGTCCACCACCGAGGCGAACCGCCGCCCGAGGAGCGACGGCCGCAGCGCGTCCGCCACCTGGAAGTCCAGGAGGCCGGCGACCGCGAGAGGGAGCGCGCTGGCCTTCTGCCGCGCCTGCCGGACGGCGGCGTCCACGAAGTCGATCCCGAGCACGCGGAGGCCGTCCCGCGCCAGCGAGACCGCGAGGTCGCCGGAGCCGCAGCCTACGTCCAGGACGGGACCCGCGGGGGGATGCGCGGCGAACAGCTCGGACAAAGATGGCTGCGGACCGCCCACGTCCCAGGGCGGAGTCTCGCGGTACACGTCGGCGAAGAAGGCCAGCGGATCGGGGCCGAACCGGCTCATGGGGCGTATCCTCGTCGTCCGGGGCGGCCCGTCGTCAACCCTCGTAGGGCGCGGCGGAGCGCGGCGAGTCAGGGAGCTGCTCGTCCAGCGACTGCCGGTAGCGGACGCAGCCGCGGAGGAACTCCGGCCAGGTGGGGACCGTGGGCACCGGGTCCGTGCGCTCGGGGAGGAGCCCCCACAGCGCCGGGTGGTGCCAGCACAGCGCGTGGCCGGCGGCGTCGCGGTGCGCGCGGATGCCGGCGCGCAGACGCCGCGCCTCGGCGGCCAATTCCTCGCGCGACATCCCCTCCAGGTCCTCGTCCATTGCGCCTCCGGGTGTGTCCACGGTCCACGGGCTGGTGCCGGGTGCCCGACGGGCAAGTCAGGTCGCGGACGGGTCAGCCACGCAGCGGCTCCCACGCGGTGCCGGTACGCCGATACAGCTCGGGGCTGAGAGGGTGGTCGGCCTCGCCACGCACCCTCTCGCACAGCGCACGCAGCTCTGCCAGGGCGGCGGGCGACGCCGAATCTCCAAAAGCGAGCAGGTCTCGAGCGGGAAACGCGACGACGAACCCGTTCGGAGCGAGGTGACCGTGCCAGCTGGACCAGAACTCGTCGAGCAGGAGCATGCTCGCCTCATGGTTTCCGCCGGCCAGCACCGCGTACACGCTGCCATTGGGTCTGACTTCCGCGTGCTGTTCGGCGAAGGACCGGAGGTTGGCCAGGGCCTGCTGGTGGAGCTCGTTCTCCGTGAGGCCGGCTGCGGCCAGGTGCCGGTTCTGAACGTACGTGAAATGGTCCCCTTCGTCGACGAGGTAGACCACCCTCAGCCGGTGGCCGATCTCCCGCAGCACGGGACTTTCGGCTTCAGGCAGGACCATCACCGGATCGCCACCGTCCGGAGCGTCGATGTTCAGGTGAGCAAGCGCGCTCAGGCAGAAGTCGCGGGCCGACGGGTCCACGTCGCTTCGGGCGGGTGGCTCCGGCGCGGCGGCTTCCTCCGTCTCCGGCGGGACGGGCGGGAGCCCCCGGGCGACGGCCATGTCGGAAAGGGCGGCGGCCATGCGGCGCCGGGCCTCGCGCATCAGGGGGAGCACGTCGCCCTCGCCCAGGCCGGCGGTGGGGATGGGGTCCAGGACGCGGATCTCCACGTCGCCGGGCTCCAGCCGACGATGGGGGATGCTCATGCGCGGGGCGAGCGGGGACACCACCACCGGCACCAGCGGCGCGCCCGTGGCGACCGCCATGTAGAACGCCCCCTTCTTGAAGGGGAGCATCCGCCCCGGCTCCCTGCCGCGCGTCCCCTCGGGGAAGATCCACACCGCCGCGGCGCGCCGGTGGATCGCCTCCTCCACCTCCTTGAGCCGCCCCACCGCGCTGCGGTTGTCCTTGCGGTCGATGAGGATGTTGCCGGTGGCCGTGTAGATCCACCCGAAGAACGGGATGCCCCGCAGCTCCTTCTTGGCGATGACCACCGAGCCGGGCGCGAAGGCCTGCGCCAGGATGGGCACGTCCAGCACGCTCTGGTGGTTGGCGATGAAGATGCACGGCCGGCGGGCGTGCAGCCCCGCCTCTCCCGTGATGCGCACGCGCAGCCCGAGCGCCGGCTGCATGAGCCGGTGGAGCCGCATGGCGTAGTCGTACGCCACCCGCGACCGGTCGCGCCGGAAGAGCGCGATGGCCACCCCGTACACCGAGGCGGCCACGAAGGCCAGGAGACCGAGGGCGACGCGGACGTAGAACATGCGGGTGCCGCGCCTACCTGCGGCTCACCAGCGTGGCCGAGGCCTGGTCGGTGGGCTTGATGATGATCTCGTCGATGTTGACGTGCGGCGGGCGGGTGGCGCACCACAGCACGGCGTCGGCGATGTCGTCGGCCACCAGCGGGGTCATGCCGGCGTAGACGCGGTCGGCGCGCTCCCGGTCGCCGTGGAAGCGGACCACGCTGAACTCCGTTTCCACCATCCCGGGGTCCACGGTGCTCACCCGCACGCCGGTGCCCAGCAGGTCCATCCGCAGCCCCCGGGTGATTGCGTCCACCGCGTGCTTGGTGGCGCAGTACACCGCGCCCCCCGGGTACACCTCGTGCCCCGCCACCGAGCCGATGTTGACCACGTGGCCGCGCCCGCGTGCCGCCATCCCGGGGACCACGGCGCGGGTGACGTAGAGCAGCCCCTTGACGTTGGTGTCCACCATCTCGTCCCACCCGGCGGGATCCTCCTCGTGGACCTTTTCCAGCCCGCGGCCCAGGCCGGCGTTGTTCACCAGCACGTCCACCTCCGCCCACTCCGGCGGGAGCGCGCCCAGGGTGGCGGCCACCGCCCCCGCGTCGCGCACGTCCAGCTCCAGCAGGCGGCTCTCGGTGCCGTGCGCGTCGCGCAGCTCGGCGGCGAGCGCCTCCAGGCGCTCCACGCGCCGCGCGGCCAGGACCAGGCGGGCGCCCGCCCCCGCGAAGGCGCGGGCGCAGGCCGCGCCGATGCCGGAGCTGGCGCCGGTGACCAGTACTGTCCGGAAGCTGTATCGCACGTCGGGATCTCGCGTCTCTCTGTTGGTTCTGTCGGCGGCCGCGTCAGCGGGCCGCGGGGTGGCCGCCGCCGGGGCGCTCCATGTAGCGCTCCGGGCGGTCCAGCTCCGCGAAGCCGAAGTGCCGGTACAGGCCGTGCGCGTCCTGCGTCACCAGCAGCCACCGCCACACCCCCTGCAGGCCGGGGTGCGACAGGACGGCCTCCACCAGCAGCTTCCCCAGCCCCTGGCCGCGCGCCTCCTCCAGCACGAACACGTCTGCGACGTAGGCCAGCTTCACGTGGTCCGTGACCACGCGCGCGAAGCCCAGCTGCCGCCCGCCGCGGTACACGCCGAAGGGCAGCGAGTGCCGGATGGAGCGCGCCACCTCCTCCGCGGAGATGCCGGGGCTCCAGTACGAGCGGGTGAGGAAGCCGTGCACCACGACCAGGTCGACGAGGCCGGGGTCGCTGCTGACCAGGTACTCGCCGCGCCGCAGCTCGTGCGGGGCCGCGCCGTCCGGCGGGGTCTCAGCCCTCATTCGCCGCGGCGCGCTCGCGCTCCAGCTCGTCCAGCCGGAGCAGGAACTGGCGCGGCGTCACGATGCGCACGCCGCGGTACTCGCCCACCACCAGCAGGTCCTGGTCGCTGCTCACCAGGTACGACGCGCTCCCGGCCAGCGCGCAGGACAGGATCATGTCGTCGTTGGGATCGCGGATCCCCGCTTCCGAGACGTCCGGCTCCCACTTCGCCGCCACGGACTCCAATTCCAGCAGCGCGAGAAAGCGGTTCACCTCGGAATCGGTGAAGGCGTACCTGCGGCGGATGCGCGGGTAGTCCAGGGTGTGGCGGGTTTCCGCGAGGATCCGGCGGGAGGTGACCAGGACGAAGCGGTTGGCCCGCCAGGCCGCCACCACCTGTGCGGGCACTCCGGCCGGGACGATGAGGCTGCTGACGAAAACGGACGTGTCAAGGACGACCCGGATCATTCCGCTTCCTCACGGCGGCGAGCGCTTCCGCGATGTCCGCCTCGGCTTCTTCCTCCGGGACCTGCGGCATCCGGGCGCGGATCTCGTCGATCACCTGGAAGCGCTCCTCCCGCTCCGCCATCATGCGGTTGTACATCTCCAGCGGGACCACGGCGGCCATGGGCCTCCCGGAGCTTTCCAGGATCACGGTGTCGCCCCCGTAGTGCACCCGCCCCACCAGCTCGGACAGCTTCTGCCGCGCCTCGCGGGCGCCCATGCGGATGATCATGCGGCTCTCCTGCTCGCGTGTGTTGCTTGTGTACACACGTTACGCGGTGAGACGCCCGTGGTCAAGGCTCAAGTCCCGGTCTCGCCCAGGAGCCAGCGGCGCACCCGGTCCAGCGCGGTCTGCGCCGTCATCCCCTTCACCCAGTCGCGGCTGCGCTCGCCCAGGTCGTAGCGGCGCGACCAGGAGCCGCCCTCCCAGGCCAGCGCCATGCACACCGTCCCCACCGGCTTGTCCGGCGTGCCCCCGCCCGGCCCGGCGATCCCGGTGGTGGCCAGCCCCAGGTCCGCGCCGGCGAGGCGGCGGATCCCGGCGGCCATCTCCTCCGCGGTCTGCGTGCTCACGGCGCCCCGGTCGCGCAGCGTTTCCGGCCGCACCCCCAGCAGGCGCTCCTTGGCGTCGTTGGAGTAGGTCACCACCCCCATGAGGAAGTATTCCGAGCTCCCCGGCACCTCCGTGATGCGGTGCCCCACCAGGCCGCCGGTGCACGACTCCGCCACCGCCAGCGTCACGCCGCGCTCGCGGAGCAGCCTCCCCACCGTTTCCTCCATCCCCTCGTCGCCCACGGCGTAGAGGTGCGTTCCCAGCCTCTCGCGCACCCGGGCCTCCAGCGCGTCCAGCCGCCCCTCCAGGTCGTCGTCCGGGGCGCCGGCCACGGTGAGCCGCGCCTGGATGCGGGGGAAGGCGGCGCGGAAGGCAAGCCGGGCCTCGGCGGGGGCGACGACGCCCTCCAGCAGCTCGTCCAGCCGGCTCTCGGCCAGCCCGAAGGTGCTGAACACGCGCGACAGGAAGCGGCGCCCGGGGCTCAGCCCCTCCAGCCAGGGGATCACCGTTTCCACGGCCATGCGCTTCATCTCGCGCGGGACGCCGGGAAGGCACACCACGTGGCGGATGGCCCCGCCGCGTCCCACCGGGCAGATGAAGCCCGGCGCGGTCCCCAGCGGGTTGGGGACGATGGTGCTTCCCTCGGGGAAGAGCGCCTGCTTGCGGTTGTTTTCCGGCATCTCCATGCCGCGGCCGCGGAAGCGCTCCTCGACGAGGGCCAGCGAGTGCTCGTCCATGCGCAGCGGACGCCCGGCCAGGCGCGCGACCACGGCGGTGGTCAGGTCGTCGGCGGTGGGGCCCAGGCCGCCGGTGGAGATGGCCACCTCGGCCTCGGCGAGGGCGCGCTCGAAGGCGCGCGCCATGGCGTCCTCGTCGTCCGGGACGGCGAAGCCGGCGACCGGCTCCACCCCCACGGCGCGCAGCTGCTCGGCCAGGAAGCCGGAGTTGGTGTCCGTGGTCAGCCCGGCGACGATCTCGTCGCCGATGGCGAGCAGGGCGGCCTTCACCTGCCGCGGCCTCCGCGCATGGCCCCGAGCGCGGCCTTGAGCCCGTCGCGCGGGACGCGGGTGAGGCCGTTGAACTCGCCCCCCGAGGCGATCCACTCGCCGCCGTCGATCACCACGCACTCGCCGTTGACGAAGGGCGCGCCGTCGGACACCAGGAACGCGGCCAGGTTGGCGAGCTCGTCGTGGTCGCCGAAGCGGCCCATGGGGATGCGCGCCTTCGCCTCGGCCTCGATCTCGGGGGTGGGCATCAGCGCGCTCCACGCGCCCTCGGTGGGGAAGGGGCCGGGGGCGATGGCGTTGACGCGGATGCCGTAGGTGGCCCACTCCACCGCCAGCGAGCGGGTCATGGCGAGCACCCCGGCCTTTCCCGCGGCGGAGGGGACCACGAAAGCGGAGCCGGTCCAGGCGTAGGTGGTGACGATGTTGAGGATGCTCCCGCCCCGCCCCCGCGCGATCATCCCGCGGCCCGCGGCGAGCGTGGCGTTGAAGGTGCCGTACAGGACGGTCTGCACCACGGCGTTGAAGCCGCCGGGGGACAAATCCTCGGTGGCGGCCAGGAAGTTCCCGGCGGCGTTGTTCACCAGCACGTCCACCCCGCCGAAGCGCTCGTCCACGGCCGCCGTGGCGGCCTCCACCTGCGCGAAGTCCCGCACGTCGCAGGGGTGGATGAAGACGCGCTCGCCGGTGGGGTCGATCTCCCGTGCCGCGCCCGCGAGCCGCTCCTCGCTGCGCCCCGTGATCGCCACGCGGGCGCCCAGCGCGGAGAACTTCCTGGCCATGGAGAGCCCCAGGCCGGAGCCTCCGCCTGTGACCAGCACCGTCTTTTCCCGCAGCAGGTCGTCGCTGAACATGCTCCTCTCCCCGGCGCCAGGTGGGTGCGCGGCCCGGGCGCGCGGCGCCCCGGCTCTCCGCCGCCAAGTTACGCCCGGACGGGTGCGGCGGACAGGGGTGCCACGGCCCGCCGGCCGGCGGCGCGCAGGCGTGGCGGGGAGGCCGCGGCGGGGGTAACTTTCCCGGCCCGCGGGAGGATCGAGCCCGCCCGGCCCGCCCGGAGCTCCAGCTACCCGGAAACCCCGAAGATGCAGCCTCTTTCCCGCTCCCCGCGCGCCCTGCTGCGCCGCGTCCTGCCGACCATCGCGCTGGCGCTGGCGCTGGCTGCGCTCGCCCCCCCGGAGCTCGCCTCGCAGGGGCCCGTGCCGGCGCCGTCCCTCCCGTCCGCGGCCTCCGGGGACTGGGGGGAGCCGGGCGTGTTCCTGCTCACCATGGGGCAGGGCGACATGGTGTGGGAGCGCTTCGGGCACGACGCCATCTGGATCCACGACCCGGTGGCGGGGACGGACCAGGTGTACAACTACGGGATGTTCGACTTCCGCTCGCCCGGGTACTGGCGGCGCTTCATGAAGGGGAACTGGATCTACCAGGTGGGCGCCGTGGACCTGGGCCGCACCCTGGCGGAGTACCAGTACCTGAACCGCTCGGTGTGGGCGCAGGAGCTGAACCTGACGCCCGCGCAGAAGCGGGAGGTGCAGGCCTTCCTGGAGTGGAACGTCCGGCCGGAGAACCGCGAGTACCTGTACGACTACTACCGGGACAACTGCTCCACCCGCATCCGCGACGTGATCGACCGGGCGGCGGGCGGGCGGCTCAAGGCAGCCACGGCGGGGCGGCCCACGGGGACCACGTTCCGCTGGCACAGCGAGCGGCTGGTGGAGGGCGACCGGCTGGTGTACTTCGGGCTGCTGGGCGGCCTGGGCCCCGCGGCGGACCGCCCCATCGACCAATGGGAGGAGATGTTCCTCCCCGGCAAGGTGCGGGAGCAGGTGCGCCGGGTGCGGGTGCCGGACGCGAGCGGGCGGATGGTGCCGCTGGTGAAGGCGGAGCACACGCTCTTCGCGGCGGCGGGCCGCGCGCCGGAGGCCGCGGAGCCGCCCTCCTGGCTGCCGTGGTACCTGCTGGCCGGGCTCGCCCTGGGCGGGGCGCTCGCCGGGCTGGGCGCGCTGGCGCGGCGCTCGGCGGCGGCGCGCGTGGGGCTGGCGGCGCTCGGGGGATCGTGGTCGCTGGTGGGCGGGGTGGGCGGGATCATCCTGCTGGGATTGTGGACGCTGACCAACCACCGCATCGCCTACCGCAACGAGAACCTGCTCCAGTTCGACCCGCTGGCGCTCGGGCTGGTGGTGCTGGTCCCCGCGGCGGCCTTCGGCGCGCGGTGGGCGGCCCGCCCCGCGAGGATGCTGGCGCTGGCCGTGGCCGCGCTGTCCGTGCTGGGGCTTGTGATGCAGGCGCTCCCCGGCCTGGACCAGGTGAACGGCACGATGATCGCTTTCACGCTGCCGGTGCACCTGGGGCTCGCCTGGGCCGTGGCGAGGAACGGCGGGGGACAGGGGACAGGGGACAGGGGACAGCCGGCAACGGCGGGGAAGTCCGGGGCGCGGAACCGCGGGGTGCCGGCGGGGCCGCAGGGCTGAACCGCAGCCCGACCCCGCGTCAGCGGGGGCACGCCCGAACCCGCAGTCCGTAACCGGTTCAGACGAGGCGAGAGAGAGGCACATGGAGGTCCAGATCTTCGGCACCAAGAAGTGCAAGGAATCGCAGAAGGCGCTGCGCTTCTTCAAGGAGCGCCGCATCAGGACGCACTTCGTCGACCTGGCCGTGAAGCCGGCCTCGCAGGGCGAGCTCAGGCGCTTCGCCCAGAAGTTCGGCGCGGAGGCGCTGCTGGACCGCGAGGGAAAGCGCTTCCGCGAGCGCGGGCTGCACGTGGCGCACGTGTCGGAGGCGCGCGTCCTCCCCATGCTGGAGGAGGACCCGGCGCTGCTGCGGACGCCGCTGCTGCGCTCGGGGAACCTGCTGTCGCTGGGCTGGGACGAGGCGGAGTGGAAGGAACGCGTGAAGCAGGCCACATCATGACGGACGGACGCGAGGAGGCCCGGTGAGGATCGTGGCGGGGAAGTGGGCTGGACGGCACCTGACCTCGCCGCCGGACCGCCGCGTGCGCCCCACGGCGGAGGGGGTGCGCGACGCCTGGATGAAGCTGGTGGAGCCGTACCTGGAGGGGGCGCGCCTGATCGACCTGTTCGCGGGGACGGGAGCGCTGGGGCTGGAGGCGATGTCGCGCGGGGCGAAGTTCGCGGACTTCGTGGAGGACCGCCCCGCCAGCCTGCACGCCCTCAAGGCAAACATCGCCGCGCTGCACGTGAGGGAGCGCACCCGCGTCTTCAAGAAGGACGCGCTGCGCTTCGCGGCGGCGCTGGAGGCGGGGAGCTACGACCTGGCGTTCGCGGACCCGCCCTACGGCTCGCGGATGCTGGACCGGCTGGTGGAGGGGTGGCAGGCGCGGCCCTTCTCCCCCATCCTGGCCGTGGAGCACGCCGCCGACCACGACCTGCCCCCGGGCGGCCGGCGCTACCTGCTGGAAGACACCACCGCCGTCACCCTGTACCGCGCGCCCAAGCGCGCCGCTCCCGCCCCCGATCCCGAGCCGTGACCGACGCCGCACCGCGCATCCGCCCCGCCTCCGCCGCCGACGCGGACACGTTCCTGGCGCTGGTGGACGCCCTGGCCGACTACGAGAAGCTGGAGCGCCCCACCCCCGCGGCGCGCGAGCGGCTGCTGCGCGACGCCTTCGGGCCGGAGCCGCGCATCCGCGTGCACCTGGCCGAGCTGGACGGCCGGGCGATGGCGTACACCATCACGCTGGACACCTACTCGTCGTTCCTGGCGCAGCCCACGCTGTACCTGGAGGACCTGTTCGTCCTCCCCGAGGCGCGGCGCGCCGGGGTGGGCTCGGCGTTCTTCCGCTTCCACACCGGCGAGGCGGCGAGGAACGGGTACGGGCGCATGGAGTGGGTGGTGCTGGACTGGAACCAGCTCGCCATCGACTTCTACGAGAAGCTGGGTGCGACTCGCCTCGCGGACTGGTACACGTACCGGCTGACGGCGGAGCAGTTGCGGGAGATCGCGGGGGCGTAGGGCGGCGGCCGGAGGCGGCCCGGGCGGGCCG
>JBEVLE010000731.1:0-3479 GCA_040509335.1 Longimicrobiaceae bacterium
CGCGCGGATTATCCGCGCGGCCCCTGTTACTTGTTGATCCTCGCCAGCCAGCCGGGCACGTCCGCACCAGACTTCCGGTAGCTCTCCACGAGCCGCGTCACCAGCTCGCGCACCGCCTCCTCCCGCCGCTCCAGCGGCATGGACTCCACCAGCGCCGCCAGCATGGCCCGCGCACGCTCGGGAGTCATGGCCCGCCCTTCCACCGTCTGAGCGTACCACGCGCGGAGCTTCGCCAGCGTGGGCGCGTACGGGTCCGTGCCCTTGAGGAAGGTACGCAGCCCGGAGTAGGACACGCCGATTTCGCCCGCGGCTATCCGCAGGCTCGTGTCGTCCACGCGCCGTTGCGCCGCCTCCCGCAGCACGTCTACAGGCACGACCGGATCAACGGGGGTCATTGACTCCCCCGGTGCGGCGCCCTACTGTGTTTGAGCGATTCTGAGCGATTTCATGTTCGGTACACTGCTCAAGATGCGAGGGCGCATGGCGGGAGACAAGAGGCGGCGCCAACTCCGGACACCGCCGGAACGGGTGCAGCGGCTACTGACGTTCGGGATCTACGCCGCATCGCTTGAGGTGCCACGGGACCGGCGAGCGGTGGAGATGGTCGCGGGGCTGGAATGGGTGATTGACCTGCTCCACCGGAGCGGGTACGCGGCCCCCCTGTGGCTGCTCCGGCCCAAGTGGTATTTCGCCCGTGGCGTAGAGATCCGCGACCCGGAGCGGGAGCGTCCCACGTCGCACTTGATGATTGGGCTGGCGGAGGGGGTGGTCGCGGATCTTCCGGAAGCGGAGCGGTCGGACGCCATGCGCGAGCTGCTGCACCTCTTCGCAGGCATCTACGCCCAGGGTGGGGCAGATCCCCCGGAATGGCTCCGGATTGGGCTGGAGAGGTACGCGGATGATGAAGGGGAGGAGCTACCGCCAGAGGTGATGTTAGACGTTCTGGACGCCTCCGTGCTCAACATTCCGGAGGAGCACCGGCCAGCGGCGCGGCACTCCATCCTTGAGCATTACGAGGCGCTGTACCGGGGCAGCGGACTGCCGGTGCCCGGATGGGTGCGGGTGGGGCTGGAGCGCCCCGGCTAGGCCGGGAGCGCGTACGCCTTGCGGGTCAGGCGCTTCCCGTCGCACATGCGGATCAGCCGGGCAAGGCGCTCGCCGTCCGTCCCGTCGCGCGTGTTGTACAGGTACTCTTGGTGCGTGGCGTAGCGGTGGAGGTGTTCGCGGCTGACGTGGTGGTAAGTGCCGATGATGGCGCGCTTCAGCAGGGAGAAGAACCCTTCCGCGGTGTTCGTGTGGACCCGGAGCCCGTCCGGCGCGGTGCGCGCGTACCTGTTCTCGCGGTGCGCAATCGCCTCGTGCCGGGCGTAATTCTCTCCGATCTTCTTGTAGGCGCTCAACTCGTCCGTCACCACCACAGCGGAGGGGTGGACAAGCTCCTGCATGACGGCGGCGAGGTTAGCCCCCGTGACGTTCGCCACGACCCGCGTCCGCACTTTTCCCACCTTGTCCCCCACCGTGCGGGAGACGGCAGCGATAACCGGCGCCTTGTCGTGCCCGCCCCGAAGCTTCCGGGGCTTGTCCGGGTTGTGCCGGTCCCCGCGGCGAGCCTTTCCCCCCACGTAGGTCTCGTCTACTTCAACGGTCCCGATCAGCTTCCGGCCGCCCGTCTCGATCATCCCGAACCGGACGCGGTGGAGCATGTAGAGCGCCGTCTTGTAGCTCACCTGGATTTGGCGCTCTATCTGCTTCGCGGATACGCCTTTCTTCCCGGCGCACCCCATCCACATGACGAAAGCCCAATGCTTGAGGGGGATCGGGGAGTCCTCAAGGATGGTTCCGACGCGCACCGTGTACTGCTTTTTGCAGCCGTAGCAGCGCCACAGAAACCGCGCGTTCCGGTTCCCTTCCTTGTCGTTCATCTTCCGCACTTCCACCGAGCCGCACCGGGGGCAGGACGGGCCGTCCGGCCAACGCATCGCCTCAAAGAACTCCACTGCCGTTGCCTCGTCGGCGCACGCCTTGTGCATCGCGGCAATCGTCGGATCTTTCTCTTTCTTGGCGGGCATCGTCGGGACCGGTTCGGGTGGCTCGTTCAACCTCCCTTAATCTAATCCCGGTGCTATTGTGCGTCAAGTACCTAATTGTGCTACGGAGCCGAAGCCCGACCCCGGCGCCAGCCGGGGGCACGCCCGAACCCGCCGTATCCGTCAACGCTTCTCACGCAGCCTGACAGCCTTCCACGAAGTGCACCGCCAGCCCGGTATAGTACTCGATGACGGCGGGCCGGACGTTTCCCGCCGTGCTCGTGCTCCGCGTCCGCGGCACCGGACTGACGTGTCGGCGCACGTCCACCACGGCGCTGGCCATCTTCTGGTGGGCGCCGTCGCGGAGCTCGCTCAGGCTGCCGCCGGCCAGCTCCCCCGCCGGGCGATAGCGGCACCCGGGCACGCGGTGGGAGGTGAAGAGCGGGATCGTCTCGGCGTCCGGGTGCACCAGCGCGCCCCAGTCGCGCGGGTCGGGGCCGAGCGGCTCGGCGCCGCGCCGGACGGCGCACGCGGACGCGGCCAGCGCCGCGGCGAGAACGGCGAGCGAGGCGATCTTCCGGGTACGCATGAGGCCTCCTCGGGGACGGGTGGGACGGGCCGCGCGCGGGCCCCGTTCCATTCTCCGGCGCGGCGGACCGCCCCGCAAGCCTTTTGTCGGCGCCGGGCTAGCGGGCCCGCGGCGGGGCCGGGCCCATGCGCAGGCGCACCTCGCGCGGGACGCGCATCTGCCGGACCACGTCGTCGGCGTCGCGCAGCCCGCACGCCTCGCGCTGCACCACGAAGTGCCAGAGCGCCTCGCCGGCCCGCGCCACCAGCGCGTCCTCCAGCCGCCGCCCCATGCGGGCGACGTTGGCGACCTTTTCCTGCACCAGCTCGGCCTGGAGCACGTCCCAGCCGTCCCGCCCCGCCCCCGACCCCGCCCCGCCGAAGCCGCGGGGAAATCTCAGCGCCATCGCTCGCTCCCTTGGCCGTGCCCGCGCGGCCGGCGCGCACCGGGGCCACTTGACCGCGCGTTGTATTTCTACAACATTTTTCCAGCGAGGCGCAACCCCGCGCCCGCGACCGTTCCCCGCCCCGCCCGGAGGCCCCATGCAGCAGACCGCCGGCCCGTTCGGCTTCGGCGCCTCGTTCCGCACCGCGGGCGCGCGCCGCGGCACCGTCGTGGGACTGTACGCCGGCTACGCGGCGCTCGCCGCGTGCCTTGCGGCGCTGGCCGGGCGCCCCGGCCCGTACGCGGCGCGCCTGTTCCTGGCGGCGGCGGCGCTGCTCCTGCTGCTGGTGGTGATCGTCTGCGGGGCCAGCCTGCAGACGGTGGGCCGCAGCATCGCGGACGATGCGGACCCCGCGCTGGACGAACGGCAGCGCGCCCTGCGCGACGCCGCCTACCGGGCGGCGTACCGGGCCGTGGCGGCGGTGGCGGCCGCCGCGGCG
>JBEVLE010000732.1:0-2602 GCA_040509335.1 Longimicrobiaceae bacterium
CCGCCGGGGTCCCGCGCCGCGAGCGCGAGGCCCCCGGCTACGTCCCCGCCGGCGGGGTGCTGGAGGGCGCGGAGATGTTCGACGCCGCCTTCTTCGGCATCTCCCCGCGGGAAGCGCTGGCGATGAACCCGCAGCAGCGCGTGTTCCTGGAGTGTGCGTGGGAGGCGCTGGAGCGCGCGGGCTACGCCTCCGGGACGTACGGCGGCCGCATCGGCGTGTACGCCTCCGAGGGGCAGAACGCGTACCTGCTGCACGTCCTCGACCGGCCGGAGCTGGTGGAGGCGCTGGGGACGACGCAGGTGATGCTTTCCAACTCCTCGTCGGTGGCGACGCTGGTGTCGTACAAGCTGGACCTGGAGGGGCCCAGCATGAACGTGCAGACGGCGTGCTCGTCGTCGCTGGTGGCCGTGCACCAGGCGTGCAGGAGCCTGCTGGAGGGCGAGTCGGACGTGGCGATCGCCGGCGGCGTGCGCATCGAGGTGCCCCAGAACCGGGGCTACCGCCACCAGCCCGGCGGGATCATGTCGCCCACCGGGGAGTGCAGCCCCTTCGACGCGGATGCCCGCGGCACCGTGGGAGGGAGCGGCGCGGGGGTGGTGGTGCTCAAGCGGCTGGACGACGCCCTCGCCGACGGCGACACCGTGCTCGCGGTGGTCCGCGGCTCCGCGGTGAACAACGACGGCGGGCGCAAGGTGGGGTTCACCTCGCCCCGGCGCGAGGGGCAGGCGGGGGCGATCACGGCGGCGCTGGCGGCCGCCGGGGTGGAGCCGGCGGAGATCTCGTACGTGGAAACGCACGGCTCCGGGACCGAGGTGGGCGACCCCATCGAGCTGGCGGCGCTCACGGCAGCCTTCGGCGCGGGGGAGCGGAGGACGGTGGCGCTGGGGGCGGTCAAGTCCAGCGTGGGCCACCTGGACGCGGCGGCCGGGGTGGTGGGGCTGATCAAGACGGTGCTGGCCCTCCGGCACGGGGAGATCCCCCCCGCGCCGTACTTCCGCGCGCCCAACCCCAGGATCGACTTCGACCGCTCCCCCTTCTTCGTGTCCCCGGAGCTGGTCCCCTGGCCCCGGGACGGCGCGCCGCGGCGGGCGGGGGTCAGCGCCTTCGGGCTGGGCGGCACCAACGCGCACCTGGTGCTGGAGGAGGCGCCGGAGCGGGCGCCGTCCGGCCCCTCGCGCCCCTGGCAGCTGCTGGTGGTGAGCGGGCGCACCCCCGCCGCGCTGGAGGCCGCCACCGACCGCCTGGCCGAGCACCTTGCGGCGCACCCGGAGCAGCCGCTCGCCGACGTGGCGCACACGCTGCGCGCGGGGCGGCGCCGCTTCGAGCGGCGGCGCGTGCTGGTGTGCCGCGGCCGCGAGGACGCCGTCGCCGCGCTGGAGTCGCGCGACCCGCGGCGGGTGCTGGAAACGGCGCAGGAGCGCGACGAGCGCCCCGTCGCCTTCCTGTTCCCCGGCGTGGGCGACCACTACGGGCAGATGGCGCGCGGACTGTACGAGACCGAGCCGGTGTTCCGCCGCGAAATCGACCGCTGCGCGGAGATCCTGCGGGGCCTCACCGGCGAGGACGTGCGCGACGCGCTCTTCCCCGGCGAGCCCGCCCCCGAGCAGGGCGCCCTGCCCGGGGCCGGGGGCGTCGCCACCGTGGACCTGCGCGGGATGCTGGGCCGCGGCGCGCCCGCGCCCGCGGACCCGCTGGGGCGCACGCAGCTGGCGCACCCCGCCGTGTTCGTGGTGGAGTACGCGCTGGCGCGGACGTGGATGAGCTGGGGGGTGAAGCCGGACGCCATGATCGGCCACTCGCTGGGCGAGTACGCGGCGGCCGCGGTGGCCGGGGTCTTCCCCCTGGAGGACGCGCTGGCGCTGCTCGCCGAGCGCGCCCGGCTGATCTCGGAGCTCCCCGGCGGGGCGATGCTGGCGGTGCCCATGGACCCGCCGGCGCTCCGCCCGCGGCTGCGCGGCGCCCTCGCGCTCGCCGCGCACAACGCGCCGGGGCTGTGCACCGTGTCCGGCCCGGAGGACGAGGTCGCCGCGCTGGAGGCGGAGCTGCGGGCGGAGGGCGTCGTGTGCCGCCGGCTCAACGCGGAGCACGCCTTCCACTCCCCGGCGATGGAGCCGGTCGCGGGCCGCCTGGCCGAGCGGCTGCGCGCCATGCGGCTGGCGCCGCCCGCGGTGCCCTTCCTTTCCGGGGTGACGGGCACCTGGATCCGGCCGGAGGAGGCGACCGACCCCGAGTACTGGGCGCGGCACCTGTGCAATCCGGTGCGCTTCGCCGAGGGGATGGCCGAGCTGCTGGGCGACCGGCGGCGCGTGCTGCTGGAGGTGGGGCCGGGGCGCACGCTGGGCACCTTCGCGGTGCACGCGGGCGCGGCGGAGGCGGCCGTGTTCGCCTCGCTGCGGCACGCCTACACCCGCCAGGCGGACCAGGCCTTCCTGCTGGAAACGCTGGGGCGCCTGTGGATGGCGGGGGTGCGGGTGGACTGGGACGGCTTCGTGGCGGAGGAGCGGCGCCTGCGCGCCGAGCTCCCTACCTACCCCTTCGAGCGGCAGCCGTACTGGGTGGAGCCCCGGCGGCGGCGGCGGCGGAAGCGGCCGGGCGCCGGCGC
>JBEVLE010000733.1:0-5437 GCA_040509335.1 Longimicrobiaceae bacterium
AGGGATTTCGGCCCGGAGGGGCGAGACCCGGCGGGGCTGTTTCCGCCGGGGCTCGACTCCGTTACGCACGGTTGTTTCGTGCGTTACGGAGCCGAAGCCCGACCCCGGCGCCAGCCGGGGGCACGCCCGAACCAAGATCTTCCTCCCTCTTCTCCCGTGGCAGAAGGTTTGCATACCCTGAAACCCGTCGGCGAGGGTGCCGGCACGCGCCACCCGGAGGGCGCGACGGGAAGCGGTAACGCCCGGCGATGGGGGTACATTGACGTGCAGCAAGATCGCCCGTCTGGAGCGGACACTGGGTGCGGCGACCCGGTTCCTTGAGGAGATGCGCGAGGAGCTCGAGCGCGCGGCGGCGGACGGCGGCGCGGTGCCCCCCCGCCTGAGGAGCGTCCACGAGCGGCCGGGGCACGCCACCCCGGAGTACCGGACGCTGGCCATTCCCGTGCCGGAGGGGCTGGTGGGCTCGTCGCCCGAGATCCTGTCGGGGGCCATCGCGCGCTTCGCCCAGGCGAAGCCGCCCGCGGCGCTCCTGCTGGCGCTGGACCTGGTGCTGGACGCGGGCTCGGGGCCCGGCCCGGTGCTGGTGGCGGAGGCCCGCGACGCGGCGGGGACGCGGCTGTTCTGGATGCAGCCGTACCGCTCGGTGGAGGGGAAGCTGCGCTGGGACGAGCCGCTGGAGGGCGGGTGGCGCGACCCGGGCGAGGAGGAGATGATCCTGGACGCGGCCCTGCTGGTGGAGGGGGCCCGGCCGTCGGCGGGGCCGGGGCAGGCGCGGGGGAGGCGGCGGGCCGCGGCGGGGGCGGATGCTCGCGAGGATGCGCGCGGCGGCGCGCAGGGGCCGGTGGCGGTCCCGCTGGGGATGGCGGCCGACGGGCGCCCGGCCGCTGCCGCGGCGATGGAAGCGCCGGGGCGGGCCGCGGCTCAGGAGTGATCGGGCGGCCGCTTCGACGCCAGCTTGTCGAGGTCGCGAGGGGGGGCGCCGAAGCGTCCCTCCAGTTCGGCGTACACGCTGGCCAGGGGGAGATCGCGGGCGCGGAGCAGGACGAGCAGGTGGAAGAGCAGGTCGGCGCTCTCGGAGCGCAGCTCGTCGGTGCCCGGGTTCTTGGCGGCGACGATGGTCTCGGCGCTCTCCTCGCCGAGCTTCTTGAGGATCTTGTCCACCCCCTTGTCGAACAGGTAGGTGGTGTACGAGCCCTCGGGGCGCCCGGCCTCGCGGGCGCGGACGATCTCCTCGATGCGCGACAGGACGTCGCCCGCGCCGCCGGCGGGCGCCAGCCCGTCCTCCTCCACGCGCCGGTGGAAGCAGCTCCCCTGGCCGGTGTGGCAGGCGGGGCCGTTCTGCGCGACCCGGTACAGCACGGCGTCGCCGTCGCAGTCCACCCGCACCTCGCGGACTTCCTGCACGTGGCCGCTGCTCTCGCCCTTCTGCCAGAGGGCGCCTCGGGAGCGGCTCCAGTAGTGGGCGCGGCCGGTCGCCAGGGTGCGCTCCAGCGCTTCGCGGTCGGCCCAGGCCAGCATGAGCACCTCGCCCGTGGCGGCTTCCTGCGCGACGACGGCGACGAGGCCGCGCTCGTCGAACTTCAACTGATCGATCCAGTACGACATGGCGACTGCGCTTCCGCGGTGGGGGGTGGCTCCGGGCGGGAAGCTAGCGGGGCGCGCTCGCGCGGGTCAACGGGAGCTCGCCGGTGAGCGGAAGCGCGCCGGGATCCCGGGGATCGCCTACGCGGGGAACCACGGGATGGAGATGGAGGGCCCCGGCCTGCGCCGGGTGCACCCGGAGGCGCGGGCGGCCCGCCCGGAGGCTGCCGCGGGTGCGGTTCTCCCCACCCCTGCCTGCACAGGCGGCCCGCCGCGGCGGACGGTTCTGGACGCTGCCGTGCCGTCGCAGTTCCGCAGTTCCCGCAGTACCCCCCCCATCTTTTTGCGGAGGGAGACTCGCGCGGCTGTTTCCGGTGGCTCCGCGACCCGCGTAGGAAACAGGCCGGCAGTTTGGCCTGGTTCCGGAGCGGCCCCACGCACGGATCTCCCCTTTCCAACCAACATCCGAAAACAAAGCACGGAGCGGGAAGCCCCAGTGGCTCCCCGCTCCGCCGAAAAACGTACTGCCCGAGCTGCCGGCCGCGGTCGTCAGACCGGGCGGCGGCCCGTGATGACGCGCCAGGCGATCACGATGACGGCGATGATCAGGAGGATCCAGGCGATGTCGGCCAGAGCACCGATGACGCCGCCCACGCCGAGGAGCGCGACCACCAGGAGCACGATACCGATGATGAGGATGATGTCCACGGATCTCTCTCCGGTCAGGGTTGCCATGCCGATTCCAGCTCTCTCGACCGGGGTGAATTAGCAAGCAGCGTGCCGCGCTCCGCGAAACTGTTCCTCCCCGGCCGCGGCCGGTTGCCAGCACGCCGGGGCTCCCGGTATACTTGCGCCCATGCCGACCACCACGCTCGCACAGGTTCCCCCGGGGTCGCAGGACCTCCTTTCGGACGATGTCCGCCGCCGCCGCCGCGTGCAGGCGGCGTGGTTCGCGCTCGCGGAGGCGCACGGCTACGACGAGGTGATCCCCCCCACCTTCGAGTACGAGGAGGTGTTCACCCGGGGCGGCGGTCCGGAGCTGGCGGCGCGGCTGATCCGCTTCGTGGACCGCGACGGGCGCATGGTGGCGCTGCGCGCGGACTTCACCTCGTCCATCGCGCGCATGGCGGGGAGCAAGCTGGCGACGGCGCCGCTTCCGCTGCGCCTGTCGTACGCGGGCAAGGTGTACCGGCAGGAGCCGGAGGGGGGCGGGCGGCGGCGCGAGTCGTTTCAGCTGGGCGCGGAGCTGATCGGCGACGGGGGGGCGGAGGCGGACGTGGAAACGCTGCGCATGGCGCTGGCCTTCCTGCGGACGCTCCGCATCCGCGACTTCCAGGTGAACCTGGGAGACATCCGCTTCATCCGCCCGCTGCTGGCCGGGCTGGAGCCGGAGGCGGCGGAGCGGCTGCGCCTGGCGATCGACCGCAAGGACCGCGCGGCGCTGGCGCGGGGGGCGCGCGAGCTGGGGGCGCAGGCGGCGGTGGCGCGGGCGCTGGTGGAGCTGCCGGAGCTGATCGGGCGGGGGGAGGTGCTGGCGCGGGCGCGCTCGCTGGCCTCGGGCCCGGAGGCGGAGGCGGCGATCGAGCGGCTGCGCGCGGTGGACGCGCTGCTCACCCCGGAGGAGCGGGCGCACGTGGTGTACGACCTGGGGGAGATCCGCGGGCTGGGGTACTACACGGGGGTGCAGTGGGAGGTGTTCGTGGCGGGGGCGGGGCGGGCGGTGGGCTTCGGGGGGCGCTACGACCACCTGCTGGGGCTCTACGGGGCGGACCGGCCGGCGGTGGGCTTCGCGCTGGAAACGGACACGCTGGCGGAGCTCCTCCCCGCGGAGGAGCGGTGAGCCGCCCGGCGCCGCGCCCGCTGCGCGTGGCCCTTCCCAAGGGCCGCATCATGGAGGACGCGCTGGCCCTGTTCGGGCGGCTGGGCTCGGGGGTGGAGGCGGCGGTGCTGGAGTCGCGCCGGCTGATCCTCCCCTCGCGCGACGGGCGCTTCGAGTTCCTCCCGGTCAAGAACATCGACGTGCCCACCTACGTGGAGGCGGGGGTGGCGGACGCGGGGGTGGTGGGGCTGGACGTGCTGGGGGAGCGGGAGCCGGACGTGCTCCACCCGCTGGACCTGCGCTTCGGCGGCTGCCGCCTGGCGGTGGCGGCGCCGGAGGGGACGCCGTACCCGCACCTGGCCGGCGGGGTGACGCCGCGGGTGGCGACCAAGTACGTGGAGTCGGCGCGGCGCTTCTTCGCGTCGCGCGGCCTCCAGGCGGACCTGATCCACATCTCCGGCTCGGTGGAGATCGCGCCGCTGCTGGGCCTTTCGCACTGGATCGTGGACCTGGTGCAGACCGGGCGCACGCTGGAGGAGAACGGGCTGGTGGTGGTGGACGAGGTGTCGCGCTCCACGGCGCGCCTGATCGTGAACCGCGCCAGCCACAAGCTCCGCCTGGAGGAGCACCAGCGCCTCATCGCCGACCTGGAGCGCGCGCTGGACGGCGGCGCCCGGCCGGCCCCGAACGCTTCCCGACCGTGAACATCCGCACCTTTTCCAGCCGCCCGCCCTTTGCGGAACTGCGCGGGCTGGCCTCCGGGGCCTCCACCGACGACCCGGAGCTGCGCGAGGCGGTGGCGGGGATCCTCCGCGACGTGGCGGAGCGGGGCGACGCGGCGCTCCTGGAGCACACGCGCCGCCTGGACCGCCTGGACGCGGCGAGCGTGGACGAGCTGCGCGTTCCCCGCGAGGAGCTGGAGCGCGCCGCGGCCTCGCTGGACCCGGCGCTGCTGGCTTCGCTGCGCCGCGCGGCGGACAACGTGCGCCGCTTCCACGAGCGGCAGCGGGAGCACGGCTTCGTGGACCTGCTCCCGGACGGCTCGCTGCTGGGGCAGCGGGTGACGGCGCTGCGGCGGGTGGGGATCTACGTTCCCGGCGGGCGGGCGGCGTACCCTTCCACGGTGCTGATGAACGCGATCCCCGCGGCGGTGGCGGGGGTGGAGGAGATCGTCATGGTCTCCCCGGCGCCGGACGGCGAGGTGGCGCCGGTGGTGCTGGCGGCGGCGCACGTGGCCGGGGTGACGGAGGTGATCCGCGCGGGCGGGGCGCAGGCGGTGGGGGCGCTGGCCTTCGGGACGGCGAGCGTGGGGCGGGTGGACAAGATCGTGGGGCCGGGGAACAAGTGGGTGGCGGAGGCCAAGCGGCAGGTGTTCGGGCGGGTGGACATCGACATGGTGGCGGGCCCGTCGGAGATCCTGGTGATCGCGGACGAGCTGGCGGACGCGCGCCACATCGCCGCGGACCTGATCGGGCAGGCGGAGCACGACCCGGACGCGATCGCCTGGCTGGTGACCACCTGCGCCGCGCACCTCGCCGAGGTGCCGCGCGAGATCGAGCGGCTGCTGGAGGCGAACCCCCGCCGCGAGGTGGCGCGCGCGGCGCTGGAGGCCAACGGGGCGATCGTGCAGGTGCCGGACCTCGCCGCGGCCGCGGAGCTGGCGGAGCTGCGCGCCCCGGAGCACCTGGAATTGCTGGTGATGGAGCCGCTGGTGCTGGCCGGGCGCATCCGCAACGCGGGGGCGATCTTCCTGGGGAGCTGGTCGCCGGAGCCGGTGGGCGACTACTTCGCGGGCCCCAACCACGTGCTCCCCACGGGCGGCACGGCGCGCTTCGCGTCGCCGCTGGGGGTGTACGACTTCCTGAAGCGCACCAGCCTGATCGGCTACTCGGCGGAGCGGCTGCGGCGCGACGCGGCGGACGTGGTACGGCTGGCGGAGTCGGAGGGGCTGCACGGGCACGCGGAGGCGGTGCGCGTGCGCCTGTAGCGGCGGCCCGGCGCGAGCGAGGCAGAAAACAGGAGGGTCCCCGCCGCGGC
>JBEVLE010000734.1:0-13282 GCA_040509335.1 Longimicrobiaceae bacterium
AGCGCATGTGTGCACCCCGTCCGACTACTACGGCCTCTGCTGACTTCTCGCTCCGCTCGGTGACTCCACCGCGCGTCGCCCTTTCAGGCGCGAGGCGAGATCTCCCCAGGTAAGAACAGTGACCTTCCCCGCACAACCGCCGGATCTACGCCGCCGCAGCTTTGGTCGTGAGAGCTTCGCGTTTGCGTGTACGCTCGCCCTGCTCGGCAACGCCTCCTATCCGGTTTCTGTTCGTCGGCTCGACGGGTTCGCTACCCCGCTTCTTTCAGCGCTCCCCTCACGGTCGGCGCCTTGCGGATCGCTTCGGTCCCTACGACCAAGTTCCGGGAGGACTTTCACCTCCGGACCACTGTTCATGCTGGGCACACACGCGAACGGGGGCGCGCCGCCAAAAGCGACACGCCCCCGTCCGTCCTGCGATGGAAAACCCGCCCGAAGAACTTACTCGATGCTGGCGATCACCCGGTTCGCCGCCGCGATCAGCTGCTGCGCGACCGCCGCGGAAAGCCGGCCCGACCCCTGGAGCGCCTGCACCTGGTTGATGAAGGCGTTCATCTGGTTGGTCGCCGAGGGACGGTCGCGCTCGATGGAGGTCTTGGCGGCGTTCAGCGTGGCGCTGAGCGCGCCCCCCTCGCTGCTGGTGAGGGTGCCGTTGGCCACCAGGCCCGCCACCGTGTTGAGGAGACCCTGCGCGCCCTGCGCGGCGCTCTGCACCACCACGGTGGCGGTGCGGGTGCCGGTGTCGCCGTCGTCGTCGGTCACGCGGACGGTGACGGTGAAGGTGCCGGCGGCCGCGTAGACGTGGCCCAGGGTGAAGCCGTTGCCGGACAGCGCCAGCGGCTTGATCCCGGAGCCGTCGCCGTAGTCCACCGTGGCGGTCCAGGTGTCCGCCGTGCCGGCGTCGGCGAAGGTGCCGGCGGAGGCGTAGCTTTCACCGCGGAGGATGGTCTCCCCGGCGAAGGCCGCCACCGTGGGCGCCACGTTCACCACCAGCACCGAGGTGGTCGCGGTGCTCTGCGCGCCGTACGGGTCGGTGACCGTCACCTTGACCACGTAGTTGCCGTTGTCGGCGTAGGCGTGGGTGGGCGACGCGCCCGTCCCGGTGCTGCCGTCGCCGAAGTCCCAGGCGTAGGTCAGGGCGTCGCCGTCCGGGTCGGTGGAGCCGCCGGCGCTCATGTGCACCGCCGTCCCCTCCGTGCCCGTGTACGGCCCGTCCACCGCCGCCACCGGCGGGCGGTCGTTGCTTTCCACGATCCGCTCCACGGCGTCCGGCAGCCTGGCCAGGACGTCGTAGCCGCTGAGCGCCTCGACGGCGTCCACCGTGGTCTGGTACGTCCGCCAGTCGACGTTGCGGATGCCGGCCTCGTTGGGCAGGATCGCGGCGATCACCTGGACGTCGTCGTAGCTGTCCACGTCGCCGAGCCCCTGGTCGCGCGGCATGATGACGGCGACCTTCCAGACCTGCGCCGGGATGGTGATCCTGCCCTCGTTCTTGAGCGTGCCCCGGCTCCCGGCGACGCCCGCGATGACGAACACCTCCTTGTTCTGGAGACGCGCCTGGTCGCCCAGGTAGTTCTCCATCATCGCCCACGGGCCCTGGTTGTTGTCGGCGGCCTGCGGGATGATGTTGGAGAAGAGGTACGTGTGCGCGTTGTCCAGGCTCCCCGCCGTCCGGTCGAACGAGCGGGCGAGGTGGCCGCGGTCGATCCCGTAGCCGTGGAAGGTGCCCGCGCCCGTGTACGCCGCGGTGGTGTAGCGGGTGAAGGCGGACGGCAGCTCGGGATCGAAGGTGAAGCAGTCGCAGCGGTCCTCGGCGCCGAAGTGCGTGGCGTCGATGTTGTAGCTGACCCAGTTGGGCGTGCCGCGCTCGTGGTTGAACGACGAGGTGAACTGCGTGTAGCGCAGGATGTAGTCGTTGCCCGCGTCGGCGTCCGTGGGCTCGCCGAACTCGGTGTTGTGGCCGTACTGCGTCCCCGCGCCGGCGGTGGCGACCGCCATGGGCAGCGAGTAGGTGCTCGTGGTCCCGTCGGTCGCGGTGGCGCGGATGACGGCCGTGCCGGCGGACAGGGCGGTGATCACGCCGTCCTGATCGATGCTGGCGATCGCCGGCGTCTCCGAAGTCCAGGCGAAGACCGTCGGGAGCGTCGCGCCGGTGGTGGCGTCGCGGAGCGTCGCGAAGATCTGGTCCTGGAAGCCGATCGGCAGCGCCGGGTCGGTGGTCGGGTGGCGGCCGGTGAAGGTGATGCCGGTCTGCGGCAGCGGCGGCGTGGCCGGGTTGCAGGCGCCGAAGCTGTTCGCGTTGGGCCCGAACCACACGCCGTTCCCGGCGCGCTGCAGCGAGCGGCCGGCGGCCGGCGCCGGGTCCTCGTCGACGCCCACGTCCACCGACGTCATCCCCGCGGCGGGGCCGTTGACGGCGGCGAAGCTCCCCTCGTAGGACAGGAACTCGACCACCTGGCCGTCGGCGTTCACGAGCGCGAAGCCGTCCTTGTCGCCGTTCTGCAGGCCCGGGGTGCTGAACACCAGCACGCCGCGCGCGCCGCAGGTGGAACCGAGCGTGCCGGACAGGTCGATGGTCCCGTAGGACTGCCCCTGCGTGGCGGAGCCGGTGGAGCCGCTGTAGAGAACCAGCTTCCAGCCGGCGAGCGACCCGTTGGCGTCGCCCTCGATCTCCACGGACTCGCCGGCGTCGGTGCCGTCGTTGTCGTAGTGGAACTCCGAGACGCGCACGTTGGTGGCCGCGCCGCCCCCGCCGGCCTGGACGAGCAGCGTCGCCGAGCCGCTCTTGCCGTTGGCCGTGGTGGCGGTGATGGTCGTGGAGCCCGCGGCCACGCTGGTGGCGACGCCCGCGGAGCTCACCGTGGCGACGCCGGGGTTGCTGCTGGCCCAGGTGAAGGCGACGCCGGCGATCTCCACGCCGTTGGCGTCGAACGCCTTTGCCGTGAACGCCTGGGTCGCGCCCACCGTGACGGTGTCGCTCACCGGCGCGACGGTCACCGAGGCGGGCTGCGGCTGCTCCACGGTGGGGCAGACGATGGTGGGGCTGGCGCCGTTGCGCGGGCTGGGCGCAGCGACGGCGAAGTCCGCCGAAAGGCTACCGGTGTACGCGCACCCCTGGGCGTTGCGGATCGCGGCGGTCGTGTTGCTCAGGGTGCCGGTGGTGCCGGTGCCGTTGCAGTTGGTGGAGGCGGTGCCGAAGCTGACCAGGTCCACCACGCCCGCGGGGCAGGTCCCGCTGAGGGCGGCGACGGTCTGCGACAGCGCCACCTTGCCCGCGGTGCCGCCCATGGGGATGGTGCCGGTCGCGTCAGGCGTCGGCAGGCTCACCGTTCCCCCGGTGCCCGCGGCCTCCTGCACGAGGTAGTACCCCCCCGGCTGGATGGTGCCGGACAGGGCGGTGACCTGCCAGGTGCTGCCCGTGGAGGAGGCGTACTGGACGCTCCACCCGGCGAGGCTCACCGGCGCGGTGCCCGGGTTGAAGAGCTCGATGAAGTCGTTCCGGAGCGTCGCGCCGGAGTTGCCCCCGCCGCCGTACACCTGGCTGATCACCACCTGCGGGACGGCGACGCCGGCGGCGTAGCGCGCGCCCTCGGAGTCCAGGGACGGTCCGAGCGGGGCTTCCGAACATGCGAACAGGGCCAACACGAGCGCCAGCGGGCCGGTGGCCCGGAGCAACGTTCTGCGCATGGATTGGATAGTATGTGGGGGTCGGACGGACGCGCCTGGACCACGCCGGTCGGGTGGAGACGCGCGGCAAAGATATGTTAGGTATTGTCTTAAGTCAATTCAATCAGGTAACGATCCGGTAATTCGAAGCGGGGCTTCGGTTAGGCGGCGCGGACGCGCCGGCGCCGCCAATCCGCTTTTTCACCGTTTCGCTGCACGCACGCCGCACCTGTGGACGGCCGTTGACACACCCCTCCGCGCCGTCAGCGCACGCCCCACTCCCACAGCCCGTAGGCGGTCTTGCGGTCCAGCGGGTGCCCGGCCTGCTTGAGGGTGAGCGCGATCTGCCCGCGGTGGTGCGACTCGTGGGCCACCAGGTAGCCCAGGAAGGCGGCGGCGTGGGGCTTGAAGCCGCGCACCTTTCCGCCGGCCGCGATCGCCTTCGCCAGCAGCGCGGCGACCGCGGCGGCGGAAGCTTCCAGCGAGCGGCGGAGGAGGGCGGGATCGCCGGCAGCGTCCTTTTCCACCTTGGCGAGCCCCTCCATCTGCTCCGGCGCGGCCTCCTTGAGCCACATCAGCCGCACGTTGTGCAGGTGGGCGAACTGCTCGCCCACGGTCCTGCCTTTGGACGCGGACACGTCGCGCAGCGCTTCGAGCGGGACGGCGTCCAGCAGGTACAGGTTGATGCGGGCGTGGATCTCCCACGTTTCCAGGAGCTGCTGCTGCAGGAGCTCGCTTTCCATGCGGACCTGTCGGTGTCGGGTGCGTGGCCATGCGGCCGTGGGCTGGGATTGATTGCGAAATCAAGATTGACGCCATCTCGGAGGCGGAGCAACATTCCCGCACCAGCCCGATCCCCCGGTGAAGACGAGCTCCCCAATGGATGCACCGACCGTCGAATTCAGCTCCCTGGTGAAGCACGTCTTCGCCGTGGGGCTGCGCTTTGCGCAGCGGCTCGCGACGCTGGCCCTGCTCCTCGGCGGCGCGGGGGCGCTCGCCGCGCAGTCCACCGAGGCCGCCGATTCGGCGTTCATCGCGGAGCACTACGTCAAGCGCGAGGAGCGCATCCCCATGCGCGACGGGGTGCGCCTGTACACCGTGGTGTACGTGCCCAGGGACGCGACGCCCCGACACCGCTACCCGGTCATCCTCCAGCGCACGCCTTTCTCGGTGGGGCCGTACGGCCCCGGCGCGTATCCCCGGACGCTGGGACCGTCCGCATTCGCGCTCCGGGACGGGTACATCTTCGTCAGCCAGGAGGTGCGGGGGCGGTACCTGTCGGAGGGCGCGTTCGAGAACGTCCGGCCGCTGCTGGACGACAGCGTGCGGCTGCGCGACCCGCGCGCGACGGACGAGGCCACGGACGCGTACGACACCGTGGAGTGGCTCGTCCGCAACCTGTCCGGGCACGACGGACGGGTGGGGCTGCTGGGGGTGAGCTACGGGGGCTACTACGCCGCGGCGGCCGCGCTGTCCGGGCACCCGGCCATCGTGGCCTCGTCGCTCCAGGCGCCGGTGGTGGACTTCTTCTTCGAGGACTTTCACCACAACGGCGCGCTGCTCCAGGGGCACTTCTACGCCTACCCGGTGTTCGGCGTCCCGCGCCCGGAGCCGACGGCGTCGCACTGGTGGCTCCCCGAATACCTGCGCGTCGCCGCGAACGGGATGGGGGACGACTACGCCTACCAGCTGGGGCTGGGTCCGCTCCGCGACGTCACCTCCCGCATCTACCCGGACAACCTGTGGTGGCGCGAGATGGCGGCGCACCCCGACTACGATGCGTTCTGGCGGGCGCGGTCCATGGCCCCGCGCCTGTCCCGCGTCACCCACCCCGTCCTGGTCGTGGGGGGCTGGTTCGACGCCGAGAACCTGTGGGGGACGCTGGCGGCGTACCGCGCGCTGCGCGCGGGCGGCGGCGCCGACGTTTCGCTGGTGATGGGGCCGTTCGGGCACCGGGGCTGGGCCGCGCGCGGGGTGACGCACACGACGCACGGCGACCTGTACTTCGGCGACTCGCTGGAAACGGCGTACCAGCGGGACGTGGAGGCGGCGTTCTTCCGCGCGCACCTCAAGGGCGCGCGGGCGGCGCCGGCCGGCGCGCTGATGTTCGACACGGGACGAAAGGCGTGGGTCCGGTTCGGCGAGTGGCCGGGACCGGAGGTGGCGCGGCGGGACTACTTCCTCCGCGGGGACGGCGCGCTGGCCGCGACGCCCCCGGCGGGCGGCCCGGCGTTCGTGGAGTACGCGAACGATCCCCGCCGACCGGTCCCGGCCCGTTGCTCGGGGCAGACGATCGAGGAGGGGGTGCTGTTCCGCTACATGAGCGACGACCAGCGCTGCTTCGCGTCGCGCCCGGACGTGGCCGTGTTCCAGACGGGCACGCTGGCGGAGGACGTCACCTTCGGCGGCGAGATCACCGCCCGCCTGTGGGTGAGCACGACGGGCACCGACGCGGACTTCGTGGTCAAGCTGATCGACGTGTACCCGCCCGACGGACCCGGCGGGCCCCCTCCGGCGGACACCACGGTGCGGCTGGGCGGCTACCAGCAGCTCGTCCGCGGCGAGATCATGCGCGGGCGCTTCCGCGACTCCTTCAGCGCCCCGGTCCCCTTCCAGCCGGGCCGGGTGACCGAGGTGTCGTTCCGCCTCCCGGACGTGCTCCACACCTTCCGCAAGGGGCACCGGGTGATGGTGCAGGTGCAGAGCAGCTGGTTTCCGCTCTTCGACCGCAACCCGCAGCGGTACGTGCCCAGCATCTACGAGGCCCGCGAGGACGACTTCATCCCCGCGGTCCACCGCGTGTGGGTGAGTCCGGAGGCGGCGAGCCGCCTGGAGGCGCAGGTGCTTCCGCGGGGTGCCGCGACAACTGGACAGCCCTGATCGACAGGGCGGGTTCGCGCACCGCGAAGCCGCCTGCTCCGGGGATGGGACGAGGAAGCGGCGGCGCTGCTCTGAACCGGGAGCCGGCGGATACCGAACGAGCAGACGATCCGATCAGGTCGGCCACGAGGTGTGCACGTGCGCGAGCCGCTCGCCCACCACCCTGCCTTTCGACGCCGAACGGTCGCCCAGTGCTTCGGGCGGAACGGCGTCCAGCAGGTACAGGTTGATGCGGGCGTGGATCTCCCACGTCTCTACGAGCATGTCCGGCAGCTGTGCGCCTTCCATGCTGACCTGTTGAATAGGGGGATATGATTTCCTCACGGCCACAGGGGCGGACCTCCGGGCGCCCGCGCCGGATGGGAGACGTGAGAGGTTCCTCCATCGGAAAGCGCCTTGTAGGCGAGTTGTCGGAGGATAGACAGGATGTCATAAAGCTAAAGCCGGAGGTGCAGGCCCGCTGGTTAAAGTCCTTCTGGATAGTGGATGCGCCAGGCGCGGTCGAATTGGGCACCGGCCATCTGGTGTTCTACGTAGAAGTCGTACTGCAATCCGAGCGAGTGCACCCGCCGGAGGTCGGATGCCGCATACCCGGCGCGTTCCATGTAGAACCCGATTGCTTGGTGGTACGGGTACACGTGCGCGAGGCTCTGGAGGATAGCAAGCAACATCTCCACGGATGCCCGCTCGCGGGCGGCTCGATATGCCTCCAGAACTGCCGCCGCCCCCGTGGCATAGGCGGGACGCACTACGACATCTACCAGCGTGCGTTCCAGGCTAGTCACCCGAACCGGGATTCCGGACGGCTCCACGATCCGGTTCACACCCAGGTTGCCCGTGTGCTTTCCGCTGAGGAGCACGAGCGGGGTGCCATCGAACGAGTACACGTACCGAGAGACGCGGGGAGGCCGTGCGAACGCCCGGTCAATCCCTCCTTGGGTGAGCACGCCAGTGGGAGCAGGCTTCGGAGATTGTTCCTTGTTCGCATAGACCGGGATCTCGGTTTGTGGGCCTAGCCCGTGGAGTCGCATCGCTGAGGCGTGCGATAGGTAGGCGCCAGCGCGCAGCGAAAGTCCTATCTCATAGGGCGATGCTTTCCCCCATACGTACCTTGTGATCGCACCATAGCTCCCGGCAGGCGGTTGCTCCTTGCCTGCCTTTCTGGTGGGTGGCCCTTGGGTTTCCCCCCGAGTTGCCGTGTCCGGCATATCTGCCATGGACTCCAGCCGCACTTCGCACAGGTGGCCGTTGCGGAGTAGGAACTCGATTAACCGCATCATTCCGAGGGTCTTGGGGGCCCCGAACTCGGCGCCGTGCGTGGACAGGACAGCGCCGATCTCGTCTCGCGTGTATACGCGCTGGCCATCCGCAGCGGATTGTTCAAAATACTTGAGGAATTGATCCTCCCATGCACGATTCGCCATCGAGACCTCGGACGAGAATGGTTGATGCTCCCGTTCTATACAGGGCATCCGATGGTATATATACCATTGGATGCTCCATTTGGTTGTCCGATTGGTAGGTATACCCCGTTGGCATTCCTCGCCCACCGGCCAACCCAGCCTTGACGGGATCCCCTGTTCGAAACTATGGTGGTGTTCGGGTTTTTTCGAACACACTCCGGAATTCGAACGAGGGGCTGGCTCGCAATGATTGAAAGCGCGTTGGTCAAGAAGGTCGAGGCGCTCCTACGGGAGCGCCTGGACCTGTCAGCGCAGGTTCTGCCGCCCTCCCTGGGATCTGGAGGACCGGACACCGGGGGAGATGACGCACGACTCCGTTTGGTAATCGACGGCAAGACCCGAGAACTGCACGTCCAAGTCAAAGCGAGCCTCAGCAGCGCTCACATCGATGACTTGTTGGGGCAGGACAAGCGCGGGCGCAGAGGCAACCCGGGCTGGCTGCTCGTCACGCCAGAGCTCCCTCCGCGCGTCCGCTCAGAACTGCGCAACCGCCGGATCAATCACGTGGACCTGACCGGCAACGTCTTCATTCGTGAACCGGGATTGTACGTCTGGTTGGAAGCGGATCGCAAGCCGCCGCCCAAACGTCTATGGGAAGAGCGCTCTCTCAATCCCTTCTCGAAGAGGGCTTCTCTCGTCCTGCGTGCCCTACTTGAACACCCGATGAGGGCTTGGGGTGTCCGAGAGTTGGCCGCCGAGATCCGGCTGTCCCTCGGGCACGCTTCGGAAGTCTCGCACGAACTCGTTCGACGTGGGTACGCGCAGGAGAACGCCGACGGGATCTCACTCGGGGATGGCATGGCGGCACTCAGGGACTGGGTCGACGCGTACGACTGGTCCAAGAATCAGGTGACATCGTTCGTGGTCCCGTTCGGGTATGATGAGCTTGGACCGGAACTCAAGCGCGCCCTGGATGCAGCGGGACTCCGGTACGCGCTGACCATGCTCGCCGGAGCCGACCGGATCGCTCCGCACGTGCTGCATGACCAAACGCACTTTTACGTGCCCGAGGAACAGGCCGAGCGGGCCCAAGAGGTGATACGCGAGGCCCTCTATGGCGAGGCGGTTCCGCAGGGAGGTACCCTACACGTGATGAGCCCCTATTATGGCGATTCAGTGTTCTATGGAGCACGCGAAGCCGACGAGATGAGCATCGTGTCTCCGATCCAGCTCTTCATCGACCTAGCCAACTACCCCTTACGCGGCGCAGAAGCGGCCCGTATGCTCGCGCTTGGGCCCTTGGCGCACCAGCTCAGCCTGAACCGGCGCCAGGTGAAAGAACTTACCCGAATCGTGGAGTGACACCAGTGCCTTCCAGTTCCGAGGTCTTCGCACGCACGGTGCACGCGCTCCAGCCATACGCCCCCGACGTAGTCTTCATCGGAGGATGGGTACACGCTCTCTACCTGGCCGAAGCCAACGCCACGGAGCGCGCAATCCGAACAGAGGACATCGACGTCACGATTCCGCACCGCCTCCTAGCGGGCGACCGGCCCACGCTGCTGGATCTGGTGGCCACCGCCGGATACGAAATTCAGGAGGTGTTCGGCGGGACCGGGACTGTAGAGATCTTCCAGCCCGGCCCCGGACAGAGCCTTATCGAACTGGACCTGCTGACCGAGGCCCCCGATCCAACACAGGACATTGCGATCGAGGGACAGCCGAACCTCAAGGTCCACGGCTATCCGGGACAGCACATCCTCCTCGATAACGCCCGTTGGATGGAAGTGGGCCCCGACATCCACCAGTTGTTGAGCCCCCCCGTTCGCATCCAGGTACCCACTCTGCCGGCCTACGTGCTCGGCAAAGGGCTGTCTTCGCAGACGCGTACGAAGCTGGCGAAGCAGGCGAAGGACCTCGTATACCTGATCGAGATCGTACGTCACCCGGTCCTCGGACGCGAGGTCGTGGACGGAATGGGTGCGATGGCGTCCTGGTACCCGGAGGAATACGCGCGATGGAGGGACTACCTGACCGAGACCACGAAGGCCACGCCGCTCCTCACGGAAATGGTCGAGCAACTCATCGCCGGGTCCCGTGTGCTGGGGAGCCCTGTGGAGGCGGCAAAATTCGTGACTGCGCGGCTCCGTCGGCTGCTGGGCGAGTCCCCCAGCTAAGATCCGGGGCCGGTGGCACCTCTATACGGCGGTGAGCGCCAGACGCCGAGTCCTTGCCGGCAACGGCGAGGTTCTCGATCCCTACGGAGTCCGGCACAGTCCACTGCTTCGAAGCCGACCTGTCTCCCAGCGCCCCAGGACGGCGTCCGGCAGGTACAGGTTGATGCGGGCGTGGATCTCCCACGTCTCCACGAGCGGGTCCGGCAGGTATGCGCCTTCCATTCTCACCCTCCAGGGTCCGGGGCGAGGGCTCCGGTCAGCGCCGGTCGCGCGCGCGTGTCGCCGCCTTGCCGATCTCCCGCAGCCAGAGCACCGAGCTCGCCACCGCGGCGCAGCGCAGCCAGTCGCCGGCGCCGAGCGGCACGGTCCCGAACGCCTGCCGGAGCGCCGGCACGTACAGCACCAGCAGCTGGAGCGCCACCGCCAGCCCCACCGAGCCCCACAGCCAGCGGTTGGTGAACAGCCCGGCGAAGGCGCTCCGCTCGTCGGAGCGCGCGTTGAACACGTTGAACATCTGGAAGAGCATCAGCGTGGTGAACGCCATGCTGTGCCCGTAGGCCATGCCGCCCGAGCCGGGCAGGAAGCCGCCCGGGAGCGACGCGTCCAGCACCGCCAGCGTGCCCGCGGCCATCACCACCCCCACGAACAGGATGCCGCGCCACATGCGGGGGGTGATCACCCGCTCGCCGCGGGGGCGGGGCGGGCGGGCCATCAGCCCGTCGGCGGCGGGATCCATGCCCAGGGCGAGCGCCGGCGCGCCGTCGGTCACCAGGTTGATCCACAGGATCTGCGTGGCCAGCAGCGGCAGCACCACGGCCTCGCCCTCGGAGCGCAGGCCGATGCGGCCGGCCAGGAGCACGCCGAAGAACATGGTGAGCACCTCGCCGATGTTGGACGACAGGAGGAAGCGCAGGAACCTGCGGATGTTGTCGAAGATCGCCCGCCCTTCCTCCACCGCGGCGACGATGGTGGCGAAGTCGTCGTCGGCGAGCACGATGTCGGCCGCTTCCCTGGACACGTCGGTCCCGGTGATCCCCATGGCCACCCCGATGTCGGCGGCCCGGAGCGCGGGGGCGTCGTTGACCCCGTCGCCGGTCATGGCGACGATGGAGCCGGCGCCCTGCAGGGCGGCCACGATGCGCAGCTTGTGCTCGGGGTCCACGCGCGCGTAGACCGACACCTCGCCCACCGTGCGCGCCAGCTCCCCGTCCGGCATCTCCCGCAGCTCCGCCCCGGTGACGGCGCGGCAGTCGTCGGCGATGCCCAGCTCGCGGGCGATGACGGAGGCGGTCCGCGGGTGGTCGCCGGTGATCATCACCGGGCGGATCCCGGCGGCCCGCGCCCGCGCCACGGCGTCCCCGGCCTCCGCGCGCGGCGGGTCGATCATCCCGATCAGCCCGGCGAAGACCAGGTCCTCCTCCACCCGCTCGTCCACCCCGCCCGCGCCGCCCGCGGCAAGCGCGCCGGCGGGGAGCCAGTGGGCCGCCACGCCCAGGGTGCGCAGCGCCTCGTCCGCGAGCGACTCGTTGGCCCGGAGGATCTCGCCGCGGCGCTCCGGCGTCAGCGGCCGCCGCCCATCGCCCACCACCTCGTGCGCGCACCGGGTGAGCAGCACGTCGGGCGCCCCCTTGGTGAACACGATCAGCCGGTCGCCGCTCCCGGTGTCGCGGTGCACGGTGCTCATCAGCTTGCGCTCGGAGGAAAAGGGCACCTCCCCCACCCGCGGCAGGCGCGCCTCCAGCTCCGCCGCGGCGAGGCCGGCCTTGCGCGCGGCCACCAGCAGCGCGCCCTCGGTGGGGTCGCCCTGCACGGTCCAGCGCCCGTCCCGCTCCTGCACCGCCGCGTTGTTGGCGCGGTCCGCGGCGGCGAGGGCGCGCTCCAGCTCGGCCCGCAGCGCGCCCTCCGGCGGTCCCCCGTCCTCCGCCCGCGCCTCGCCCAGGGGCGCGTACCCCGACCCGCCGAACGTCACGCGCCCGCTGGCGGTGACCACCACGCGCACGGTCATCTCGTTGCGGGTGAGCGTGCCGGTCTTGTCGGACGCGATCACGCTCGCCGAGCCCAGCGTTTCCACCGCGGCCAGGTGCCGCACGATGGCGCGCCTCCGCGCCATGCGCTGCACCCCCACGGCGAGCACGGCGGTGACCACCGCCGGCAGTCCCTCCGGCACGGCGGCCACCGCGAGCGCCACCCCCAGGATCAGCACCCCGGCGACCTCCGAGAAGCCGCGGACGTCCTCCACCAGGAGGATGGTCGCGGTCATGACCACGGCGATGGCGACCACGACCGCGCCCAGGAGCTTGCCCGTGCGGTCCAGCTCCCGCTGCAGCGGGGTGGCCTCCTCCGCCGCGTCCTCCAGCAACCCGGCGATGCGCCCCATCTCGGTGCGCATTCCCGTCGCCGTCACCACGGCCGTGCCGCGCCCGTAGGTGACGGCGGTGCCGCTGAACAGCATGTCGTGGCGGTCGCCCAGGGGAGCCCCGGCGGCGACCGGCCCGGGGTCCTTGGACACCGGCAGGCTTTCCCCGGTGAGCGCCGCCTCGGCCGTCTGCAGCGCGACGGAGACGACGAGCCGGGCGTCCGCCGGGATGGTGTCGCCCTCCTCCACGAGCACCACGTCGCCGGGGACGATCTCCGCGGCGGGGACGCGACGCCGCTCGCCGCCGCGGACCACGGTGGCCTCGTCGGCGGACAGGGCGCGCAGCGCGGCGACCGCGGCCTCGGCGCGCGACTCCTGGACGTAGCCCATGGTGGCGTTGAGCAGCACCACGGCGAGGATGGCGAGCGCCTCGTACGGCAGCGCCGTGTCGCGCTCGTACGCCCACAGCCCGGCGGAGATGGCGGTGGCGGCGAGCAGGAGGAGGACGAGCACGTCCCGGAACTGGGCGAGGAAGCGACGCCACGCGGGCACCGGCGGCCGCGCGGCCAGCTCGTTGCGCCCGTGCTCGGCGAGGCGCGCGCGGGCCTCGGCGTCGGTCAGGTGGTCGCGTGCCATGACGCGGCGGACCTGCTCCTCCGGATGGCAGGCGGCGACCACGACCTGGTCGAAGTCGTGGTTGTGGCCGGTCTCGAAGACGAGCGGGATGTCCGCCATCGCCAGGCGCGTGCCGGCGGGACGATTGGCGAACCACTCCCGAATCCGCCGGTAGACGTCCGGAT
>JBEVLE010000735.1:0-3223 GCA_040509335.1 Longimicrobiaceae bacterium
GCGCTTCCCCGCCCAGCAGCACCGCCCGCAGCCCCGCTGGCCGTGGCGCCTCCCCCGAGCGCACCAGCTCCAGCATCGCGCTCCACAGCGACGGCACCCCCCCGAAGGACACCCGCTCGTGCCCGGAGATCGCCTCCAGCAGCGCCCCCGGGTCGCTCACCGTCTCCTCCGGCAGCACCCACACCGGCTCGCCGCGCAGCAGCGGCGGGAACAGCTGCCGCACGTGCGCGTCGAAGCTGAGACGCGACACCAGCGGCAGCGCGAAGCCCTCCGCCCCGAGCACCGTCTCGTCGAACCAGGCCAGGTAGTTGGACAGCCCGCGGTGGGTCACCAGCACGCCCTTTGGCGTGCCCGTGGAGCCCGACGTGTAGATGACGTACGCCAGGTTCTCGGGCAGGGCGGCCACGGGCGGCGCGCCGTCCTCCCCGGGCTCCGGGGCGCCGTCCAGCAGCACGACGGCGCCCGCGAAGTCCCCGAGGCGGCCGGCCAGCCCGGCGGCGGTCACGACGGCGGCGGCGCCGGCGTCGGACAGCATGAAGTGCAGGCGCTCGTCGGGGTAGGCGGGGTCCAGCGCGACGTAGGCGGCGCCGGACTTGAGGATGCCCAGCACGGCGACGACGGTCGCGGCGCCGCGCTCCAGGAGGAGGGCGACGCGCCGGTCCGGGCCGGCGCCGAGGACGCGCAGGCGGCGGGCGAGCGCGTCGGCGCGGCGCTCCAGCTCGGCGAAGCTGAGCGATTCCGTGGCGGCGACGACGGCGGGGGCGTCGGGGGTGCGCAGCGCCTGTTCGGCGATGCGCTCGTGGACGGGGCGCGACAGGTCGTACGGGCGGCCGGTGGCGTTCCACTCCTCCAGCAGCTGCCGGCGCTCGGCCGGGTCCATCAGCGGGAGGTCGGCGATGCGCTGGTCGGGGTCGGCGGCGATCCCGTCCAGCAGCGCGGCGTAGTGGGAGGCGATGCGCTCCGCGGTCGCGCGGCCGAACAGGTCGGTGGCGTAGGAAAGGGAGCCGCGGATGTCCTCCGGCGTTTCCACCAGCGTGAGGATGAGGTCGTACTTGGCCGACTCCATCCGCGCGCCGTACAGGCTGATGCTGAGGCCGTCCTCCGGCTGCGCCTCCGCCCCGGGGGCGTTCTGCAGCGAGAACATCACCTGGAACACCGGGCTGCGGCTCAGGTCGCGGTCGGGGGCCAGCTCCTCCACGATCTTCTCGAAGGGGAGGTCCTGGTGGGCGTACGCGCCGAAGGTCCGCTCGCGCACCTGCCGCAGCAGCTCGCGGAAGGTGGGGTTCCCGGAAAGGTCGGCGCGCAGCGCCAGCGTGTTGACGAAGAAGCCGATCAGCGCCTCGATCTCGCTGCGGTTCCGGTTGGCGATGGGGGTGCCGGCGATCACGTCGTCCTGCCCGGCGTGGCGCGCGAGCAGCGCCTGCCAGGCGGCGAGCAGCGGCATGAAGAGCGTGGCGCCCTCGGCGCGGGCCAGCTCGCGGAGCGCGGCGGAGGTCGCGGCGGACACGTGCACGCCCACGCTGCCGCCATGGAAGGTGGGCGCCGCCGGGCGGGGGCGGTCGGTGGGGAGCTCCAGCACCGGCGGGTCGCGGAGCTGGTCGCGCCAGTAGGCGAGCTGCGCTTCCAGGCGCTCGCCGGAGAGCCGCTCCCGCTGCCACACGGCGAAGTCGGCGTACTGGATGGGGAGATCGTCCAGCGGCGATTCCTCGCCGCGCGCGAAGGCCTCGTACAGCACCCCGATCTCGCGCAGCAGCACGCCGATGGACCACGCGTCGCTGACGATGTGGTGCATCGTCAGGAAAAGGGCGTGCTCGTCCGGGGCAAGGCGCAGCAGCTCGGCGTGGAAGAGCGGCCCCGCCGTCAGGTCGAAGGCGCGGCGCCCCTCGGCGAGGGCCCGGCGGTCCAGCTCCTCCTGCCGGTCGGCATCGGAGTACGCTCCCAGGTCCGTCACCGGCAGCTCCAGGGGGCGCCAGGGGAGCACCACCTGCACCGGCTCCCCCTCCTCCACCTCGAACACGGTGCGCAGCACCTCGTGCCGGCGGACGATCTCGCCCAGGGCACGCCCGAGCGCGTCCGCGTCCAGCGCGCCTTCCAGGTGGAGCACCGTGGGGACGTTGTAGAGCGGGTTCCCGGGGTCCATCTGGTCCACGAACCAGAGGCGCTGCTGGGCGAAGGAGAGCGGGAAGACGAAGACTTCCTCTTCGTCCTCCATCCCGGGGAGCTGCGCGTCGGCGTCGACTTGAGAGAACGTGTGCATCTGCCTTGTCGGTCTACTGCGGGGAAGTCCTGCGCGCGACGCCGCGGCGCGCCTGTTTCGCGATGGGGCCGGCCGGGTCCGCGGGGGCGCCGGCGGCGAGCAGGTCGTCCACCCGCCGCGCCAGCGCCTCCACCGTGGGGTCGTTGAACAGGTCGGCGACCCGCAGCTCCACGCCGAAGGCGTGGCGGACGCGGGAAACCACCTGGGTGGCGAGCATCGAGTGCCCGCCCAGGTCGAAGAAAGAGTCGTGCACGCCCACCCGCCCGGCGCGCAGCACGTCCGCCCACGTCGCGGCGAGCCGCTCTTCCGTTGCAGTGCGCGGCGCGACGTAGGTGTCCTCGGCGGAATTCGTTTCGGGCGCGGGAAGCGCGCGGCGGTCGGTCTTGCCGTGCGGGGTCAGCGGGAACGCGTCCAGCACCACGAACACCGCCGGCACCATGTGCTCCGGCAGCCGCTCCGCCAGGTGGGCGCGCAGCGCCTCCACCGCCGGCTCGCCGGCCGCCGCGTCCGCGACCACGTACGCCACCAGCCGCGCCCCGGGCTCGTCCTCGCGCGCCATCACCAGCGCCTCGCGCACACCCGGGTGTCCCAGCAGCGCCGCCTCCACCTCGCCCGGCTCGATCCGGAAGCCGCGCACCTTCACCTGCTGGTCCGCGCGCCCCAGGTACTCCAGCCCGCCCCCGGCGCGCCGCCGCGCCCGGTCCCCCGAGCGGTACATGCGCGCCCCGGGCTCGGCCGCGAACGGGTCGGGCACGAAGCGCTCCGCCGTCAGCTCCGGCCGCCCCAGGTAGCCGCGCGCCACCCCCGCCCCGCCCACGAACATCTCCCCGGGAACGCCGGCCGGCACGGGCTCCAGGCCGCGGTCCAGCAGGTGCACGGCGAGGTCCGGGATCCCCTCGCCGATCACGCTCCCCGACCCGCTCTCCGCGTCCTCCGCCGTGACCGGGCGGAAGGTGACGTGCACCG
>JBEVLE010000736.1:0-11566 GCA_040509335.1 Longimicrobiaceae bacterium
CCGCGGACGGCGCGGCCGCCGCGGCGGGGCGGGGGCGGGCGGCGTGCGCGCCGGACAACGGCGGGATCACGCTGCCGGCGGGCTTCTGCGCGGTGGTGGTGGCGGACGGCGTGGGGCGGCCCCGGCACGTGGCGGTGTCCCCCGGCGGCGACGTGTACGTGGCGCTCCAGGGGGAGCGCGGCTCCGGGGGCGGCGTCCTCGCCCTGCGCGACACCACCGGCGACGGCCGGGCCGACGTGCGGGCGACGTTCTACGACCGCGGCGGGACGGGGATTGCGGTGCACGGCGGCTGGCTGTACTTCGCCCCGGACGACGGGGTGGTGCGCTGGCGGATGGAGCCGGGGCGCCTGGTCCCCGCGGGCCCGCCGGAGACCGTCGTGTCCGGGCTCCCCACGGGGGGTCACACGGCGAAGAGCATCGCCCTGGACGCGCAGGGCGGCCTGTTCGTGAACGTGGGCTCGCTGACCAACTCGTGCCAGCGGAAGGATCGCGAGGCGGAGTCCCCGGGTCGGGATCCCTGCCCGGAGCTGGCGACGCGCGCGGGGATCTGGCGCTTCGCCGCCGGCGGCCGGGGGCAGGCGCAGGCCGCGGGGGAGCGCTGGGCGACGGGGATCCGCAACGGCCTGGCGCTCGCCGTCAGCCCCGCGGACGGCGCGCCGTACGTGGTGTCCCACGGCCGCGACCAGCTCAGCGGCAACTGGCCGCGCCTGTTCACCGACGCGCAGAACGCCGAAAAGCCGGCCGAGGAGATGATGCGCCTGGAGCGCGGCGCCGACTTCGGCTGGCCGTACTGCTTCTACGACCCGGAGCTGCGCCGCAAGGTGCTCGCCCCCGAGTACGGCGGCGACGGCCGCGCGACCGGCCGCTGCGCGCAGAAGCGGGACCCGGTCGCGTTCTTCCCCGCGCACTGGGCGCCCAACGCGCTGCTCTTCTACACGGGAACGCAGTTCCCGCAGAAGTATCGCGGCGGCGCCTTCGTGGCCTTCCACGGCTCCTGGAACCGCGCCCCCCTGCCGCAGGCCGGCTACCGCGTGGTCTTCGTCCCCATGGGCGGCGCCGCCCCCGCGGGCCGCTACGAGGACTTCGCCACTGGCTTCGGCGGCCCCGGCATGGCCGAGGGCGACGCCGCCCACCGCCCCACCGGCCTGGCGCAGGGCCCCGACGGCTCGCTGTACGTGACCGACGACGCCGGCGGCCGGATCTGGAAGATCGTGTACAACGGAGGAACGGCAGGGAACAGGGAATAGGGAACAGGGAACAGGGAACAGGGAACAGGGAACAGGGAACAGGGAACAGGGAACAGGGAACAGGGAACAGGGAACAGGGAACAGGGAACAGCCTGCGACGGCGGCGGCGGGTTGTTCGCGGTTCGCTGTACCCGTATCAGGATGTACGGAGGAGACTCACGCGGCGGTTTGCGTGAGGCTCACTCCGGCGAGGGGAGACAGCCGGGTCGTTTCGGCTGGCTCCCCTCGCCCGTGGAGGAGACGGCAGCAGTACCGCCGGGCTCCGGAGCGGCCCCCCTCAGCCAGACGAAGCATGAACGAGCTCCATGTCCGGACGACGAAACGCTGCGAGCTGGTGGAGATCACGGAGCGGCTGCAGCGGATCGTCGACGAGAACGGCCTGCGGGAAGGCGCGATGGTGGCGCAGAGCCTGCACACCACGGCCGCCCTGACCGTCAACGAGAACGCCGACCCCGACGTGCAGCACGACCTGCTCGAGAAGCTGCAGCGCCTGGTGCCGCGCCACGAATCGTTCTACCTGCACGCCGAGGGGAACAGCGACAGCCACCTCAAGACCAGCTTCTTCGGCCCGTCGCTGACGACGCTGGTGAGCGGCGGCCGGCTGGTGCTGGGCACCTGGCAGGGCGTGTACCTGTGCGAGTTCGACGGGCCGCGCGAGCGCCGGGTGGCCGTGCAGCTCCTGGCCGCCGCGACGGGCTGAATGCCGGCGCCCCCCGCAACCCGCCACCCGGCCGACGACGCATGCTGAGCGGCGCGGACGCCCTGCTCGCCATGGCGCGGCTCGCCGTGCGGGGGATGCGCGCGCCCAAAGCCGGGACGCCGCCGCCCGCCGCTCCCCGCCGCCGGCTCGCGGTGGAGCGCCGCGGCACGGTGCCGCAGCCCGGGCGGCTGGCGGCCTACCTGCGCGCCACCGACGGGGTGCGCATCGCCGCCTTCCAGGGCGCGGACGCCGTGGCTCCGCCGCTGTTCTGCGCCACCTGGGAAACGCTCGCCACGCTGGAGCTGCTGACGCAGGTGGCGGACACGCTCCCCTCCTTCGCCGGGGTGGTGCACCTGGAAAGCGAGACGGTGCCGCTGCGCCCCTTCCGCCCCGGGGACCGGGTGCGCTGCCGGGTGGAGCTGGAGCGGGTGGAGGAAACGCCGCGCGGCTTCCGGCTCCGGGTGACGGCGCGCAGCTGGAACGGCGCGGAGCAGCTGTGCTCGGAGGGGAGCGCCGCCTTCCTGGTGCGGACGCGGGGGAGCGGCGCGCGGCAGGCCGCGCGTCCGCGGGACGCGGAGGCGGCCCCCGCCGCGCTGCCGGAGGGATGGGAGGAGGTGGCCCGCTGGTCGCTGGGGGGCGGGGCGGGGCGGCGCTACGCGCGCGCCTCCGGCGACTACAACCCCATTCACCTGTGGGGGTGGACGGCGCGCCCGTTCGGCTTCCGCCGCCCCATCCTGCACGGCTTCTGCACCGCGGCCATGGTGGCGCACGCGCTGGTGGAGCGCCGCTTCCGCGGCGACCCCGCGGCGCTGCGGCGGCTGGCGGTCGCCTTCCGCGCGCCGCTGCTCCTCCCCGCCCGGGTGCGCCTGGTCGCCGGCGAGCTGGACGGACGGCACGCCTTCCGGGTGGTGTCGGAGGACGGGACGAGGACCCACGCCGAGGGGGATTTCGCCGGTATGTAGCCGGTATGTAGAAAGCGGAGTGACCTCCGCCCGCTTCGCGCCGTCCTGCACGTCGTGAGGAGCGGGGCGGCCGGGAGGAGCCGGCCCGCGACAGGGCGCCCGCGGGCGCCGGGGCCGGTTCCACGGTTCGGGGAGGTCCGGATGAAGGTTGCCATCACGCTCGACCTGCACCACGGGGACGAGCCCGACGACATCGTGCTCGCCTGCGAGTTCCTGGGCGAGCGGGGGGTGCCGGCCACGTTCTTCATCCCGTCGTCGCTGCTGGAAGCGCGCGAGTACGGGGCCGTGCTGCGGCGCATTCCCTCGTACGGACACGAGGTGGCCAGCCACACGCACCTGCACGACGGCCGCGAGCTCGGCGCGCTGGTGGCCGGCTCCGGCGCCGACCTGGACTTCCTGGAGCACTCCCGCGCCGTGCACGAGGACGCCTTCGGCGAAAGTCCGGTCTCCTTCCGCTCCCCCGCCTGGTGCTTCCTGGGCCCCGCCGCCGTCGAGCGCCTCTCGGCGCTGGGATACCGTGTGGACTCCAGCGCCACGCCGCAGCGCCTGGGCATCTTCAGCTCGGCCCCGTTCGGCAACGTGTGGACGTACTCGCCGCGCCGCCCCTACCCGCTCACGGACACCCTGCTGGAGGTGCCCACCAGCTCGTTCCTGTTCCCCGCCGGCAACCCCACCTTCGCCACGCTGCGCCGCCGCGGCTCGCTGGCGCTGGTGGGGCTCCTCGCCGCCGAGGCCCGGTGGCGCGGGAGCCGGGTCCTCAACCTCCAGTTCCACCCGGAAGACTTCACCGCCGCGCCGCGCGGGCCGGTGCCGCAGCTCCCCTGGCCCTCGCTGGGCGACTTCCTGCTCCGTCCGCAGGGCGGGTTCGGCTTCCGCTACTACGTGCGCTGCCTGGATCCCATGCGCGCCGGCGAGCGCACCCGCGCCATCTTCGAGCTGCTGGGATCCGCCCGGTTCGTGTCGCTCGCCGGGGTCGCCGAGGAGCTGACCGTCGGCACGTGGTAGGTTTTGAACGGACCGGTTTGGGCGTGCCCCTCGCTGGCGCTCGGGTCGGGCTTCGGCTCCGTAACGCACGAAACAACCGTGCGTAACGGAGTCGAGCCCGCGCAAACAGCCGCGCGGTCTCGCCCCTTCGGGCCGAAATCCCTCACGCGGGTTTGGCGCTGGCGTCCGCGAGTGCCGACCCCCTCACCCCCCGACCCCCTCTCCCCCGCAAGCGGGGGAAAGGGGGAGAACGACACGACGGGGCCGAGGGTCAGGAAACCCTCCCCCAGAATTGGGGGAGGGTGGCGGCTCTCAGGCCGCCGGGTGGGGGCCGTCGTCGCTCACGTCCACGGCAACCGCCCCCGCTCCGCCCAGAACGCCTCCGGCTCCTCCGCGAGATCCGCCAGCCGCTCCTCCGCCTCGTCGTCCCACGCCACGCCGAGCGCCGCCACGTTGGACCTCAGCTGCTCCGCGGTCGCGGCGCCGCTGAGCACCACGTCCGCCCAGGGGCGGGCGAGCGCGGCGGCGAGCGCCAGCGCGTCCACGGTGGTTGCCAGCCGCTCCGCCTCCGCCCGGAGCAGGGCGAGCTTCGGCGCGAAGGCCGGGTCGGCGTTGCGCTCCGTCAGCCGGCCGTTGGCGAGCGCCTCCTTGACCACCACGCCCATCCCCGCCGCGCGGGCCTCCGCCAGCGCCGCCCCCGCCGAGGGCTCCAGCAGGCTCCAGGTGGCCTGCACCGCGCCGAACACGCGCGCCCCGCCCCGCTCCACCCGGAGCGCGCGGCGGATGGTGTCCGCCTGCCGCGCCCCCGTCACCGACAGCCCCACGTGGAGCCCGCCGTCGCGCAGGCGCGCCAGCTCGTCCACCACGCCCGCGTCGTCCAGCACGCCGGTTTCCAGCGTGGCGGAGTGGATCTGGTACAGCCCCAGGCGCTCGCCCAGCACGGCGCGGCTCTCCGCCCACTGGCGGCGGAGCTGCGCCGGCGAGTGCTCCTTGACCTCGTGCACCGCGGCGTCGGCGCGCCAGCCGGCGGTGTAGGCGTAGCCCCACTTGGAGCCGACCGTCGCCTCGCCGGGGGCGACAGCGCGCGCCTCCAGCCACGAGGCGAGGAACTCCTCGGCCCGGCCGTAGCTGCGCGCCGCGTCGAAGTAACGGACCCCCGCCTCCCACGCCGCGTCCAGCACCGCGTGGGCGTGGCCGCGCATGGCCTCCACCGAGCGGTCGGGCCCAAGGTCGCCGGCGTGCCCCAGCGTCATGTATCCCGGCCGCCCCAGCGCCGCCATCCCCAGCCCCAGCGGCGTCACCCGCAGCCCCGTCCCGCCCAGCGTCCCCGTCCGCATCGTCATCTCCCCGTCCCTCCGAAGTCCGTGGTGCCAGGCCCGCTCCGGGCACGGAACTCGCCGGAGTTCCGTCGCCGTTGCAGGCTGTTCCCTGTTCCCTGTTCCCTGTTCCCTGCCGTTCAATGACCGACAACGACCAGCTTCCCGCCGAGATCCTGCGCGGCGCGCGGACCATCGCCGTCCTGGGGATGAAGGGCGACGACGAGCCCGACGCGCCCGCCAGCGCGGTGCCGCAGTACCTGGCGGCGCACGGGTACAGGATCATCCCCGTGAACCCGGAGCTGGCGGAGTCCGGCTACCCGGGCGCCGTCGCCACGCTGGGCGAGCTCACGGAGGCGCCCGACGTGGTGGAGGTGTTCCGCAGCCCGGAGAACATCGCCGCGCACGCGGACGAGCTGCTCGCCCTGAAGCCCGGGGCCGTGTGGTTCCAGCTCGGCATCCGCAACGACGCGGTGGCGCGGCGGCTGGAGGAGGCCGGCATCCGGGTGGTGCAGGACCGCTGCATGAAGATCGAGCACCACCTGCTGGACACGGGCGGCTCCGCCGCCTGAACGTTCCCCCGCAGCACAAGATCGACCCCGGGAAACGGCGCGTCCACCCGTGCCGCGCCGGCGCGCCGGAAAAGTCCCGCTCCGGGACAATTCCCTTGACAGCCGCGCCGGCGCCGAGTATTCGTGTAAACGTTTTCATGTAACCGTTTCCATCCGGGTCCATCCCGGCGGGGAGGGTCGGTGGCGAGCATCACCATCCGGGACGTGGCGGCGCGGGCGGGCGTGTCCATCGCCACCGTTTCGCGCGTGCTCAACGCGAGCGGACCCGTGCGCGAGGAAACGCGGGCGCGGGTGGAGCAGGTGGCCGCCGAGCTGAACTTCACCCCGCACGGCGCGGCCCGCAGCCTGATCACCCGCCGCACCGACACCTTCGGCGTGGTGCTCCCCGACCTGTTCGGCGAGTTCTTTTCGGAAGTCATCCGCGGCATGGACCCCCTGGCCCGCGGCAACGGCTACCACCTCCTCCTTTCCAGCTCCCACGACAACCGGCGCGAGATCGAGTTCGCCCTCCAGGCCATGCGCGGCCGGGTGGACGGGCTGATCGTCATGTCCCCCAACGTCAGCGCGCGCGCGCTGGAGTCGTGCCTGCCGGGGAACGTTCCCGTGGTGCTGCTCAACTGCGAGGCGGCGGCCGGCCCGTGGGCCGCCATCAACGTGGACAACTTCGGCGGGGCGCGCGCCATGGTGCTGCACCTGGCGGGGCTGGGGCACCGGCGCATCGCCATGGTGGGCGGCTCGGCGGGGAACTTCGACGCGCGCGAGCGGCAGCGCGGCTACCGGGCCGCCCTGGCGGAGGCCGGGCTCCACGCGGACCCCGCGCTGGAAGCCGCCGGCGACTTCACCGAGCGGGGCGGCTTCCGGGCGGCGGAGGCGCTGGCGCGCCTGGACCCTGCCCCCACGGCGCTGTTCTGCGCCAACGACTCCATGGCGGTGGGCGCCATGAGCGCGCTGCGCGCGGCGGGGCTGCGCGTCCCCGACGACGTGGCGGTGGCCGGCTTCGACGACATCCCCATCGCCCGCTACATCGACCCGGCCCTTTCTTCCGTGCACGTGGACGTCCACCGGCTGGGCGCCCTCGCGGTCGGAATGCTCTGCGAAACCCTGGGAAAGGAGACCCCCCACCCCCCTGTCCACGAGATGCTCCCGACACGGCTCGTCATCCGCCGCTCCTGCGGCGCCACCGGCCCCGGGGACGAGCCCGCGCATCGACACCCTGACGAGAGCGGGGCCGGCCACGCCAGGAGCTCACCATGAAAGGCAATCCCGTGAAAGCACTAGCGGCGCTGCTGCTGTGGGCGTGCCTGCTCGTCCCGGGGATCGGGGCGGCGCAGACCACCACGGCGAGCATCCGGGGGACCGTGAGGACCGAGGGCGGCGCGCCCGCCCCCGCGGCCAGCGTCACCGCCGTCAACACCGAGACGGGGGCGCGGCGCAGCGCCGTCGCGGCCGACAACGGAGCGTACACGCTCCTCGGGCTGGCGCCCGGCACCTATTCCATCTCGGTGTCGGGGATGGGGCAGTCGGCGCAGACGCGCACGCTGCAGGTTCTGGTGGGCCAGAGCCTCACGGCCGACTTCCAGCTCACCTCGCAGGCGCTGGCGCTGGAGGGGCTGACGGTGGTGGGGAACCGGGGCGTGGAGACGCAGACGTCCGAGGTCGCCACCAACATCAGCCGCGAGCAGCTGCAGAACCTCCCCAACTTCGAGCGCAATTTCCTGGACATCGCGCGCCTGGCCCCGGGGATCACGGCGACCAACCCCAACAGCACCGACAAGACCATCTCGGCGGGCGGCCAGCCGGCGGAGGCGGTCAACGTGTTCATCGACGGGGCCACGTACAAGAACGACGTGCTGCGCGGCGGCGTGGTGGGGCAGGACGCCAGCAAGGGGAACCCGTTCCCGCAGAGCGCGGTGCGCGAGTTCCGCGTGGCGACGCAGAACTTCAGGGCGGAGTACCAGCGCGCCGGCAGCGCCATCATCACCGCCACCACGCGCAGCGGGACCAACGAGTGGGAGGGCGACGCGTTCGCCTTCGGGGTCAGCGACTCGTGGGTGGCGCGCGACGCGTTCACGCGCGACCGGGGCGGCAGCAGCCCGGAGTACAGCCGGCTCCAGGCCGGGGCGAGCCTGGGCGGGCCCGTCGTGCGCGACCGGGTGTTCTTCTTCGGCACGTACGAGCTGAACTCGCGCGACGAGCCGGCCTACGTGCGCCTGGGCGGCGACAGCCTGCGGGCGCCCGCGGCGCTGCTGGGCGAGCTCCGCCGGCAGGCGGGCCAGTTCACGCAGGAGTTCCGCCAGCACCTGGGCTTCGGCAAGGTGACGTGGAACGCCACCGACCGCAGCACCGTGGACGTGGGCCTGACGCTGCGCAGGGACGAGGACTTCCGCGGCTTCGGCGGGACCACGTCGTTCGAGGCGTCCGAGAACATGAAGGTGGACGTGCTCGCCGGGACGGGGAACTGGCGCTGGTCCGCCGGCGACTGGCTCAACGAGGCGCAGGTGAGCGCGCAGTCCTTCACCTGGAACCCCAGCTGGACCAACGGCGGCCTGATCGGGCGCGAGTTCGTGGACATCCTGCGGGTGGGCGGCAAGGACAGCCAGCAGGACTTCTCGCAGACGCGCCTGTCGCTGCGCAACGACGTGACGCGCGCCGGGGTGCAGCTGGGGGGGGACCACCTGTTCAAGGGCGGCTTCAACGTGGACTTCCTGGGCTACGAGGCGGGCAAGCTCTTCAACGCCAACCCGCTCTTCCGCTTCCGCGCGGCGGAGAATTACGCGCGCCCCTTCGAGGCCCGCTTCGGCTTCGGCGACCAGACGATCGACACCGACAACCTGCAGTTCGGCGGCTACGTGCAGGACGACTGGTCCATCGGCGAGCGGCTGGTGCTCAACCTCGGCATCCGCTGGGACGCCGAGACCAACATGATCAACAACGACTACGTGACGCCGGGCACGCTGGCGGACTCGCTGGGCGGGGCGCTGGCGGGGCAGCTGTACGTGGACCAGCCGCTGGCCGGCGGCGGCGTGCAGCGGGTGCGGGTGGTGGACCAGCTGGGCGGGCTGCAGCGCTTCGTCAGCACGGGCGACAACCGGCCCATGTTCAAGAAGGCGTTCCAGCCGCGCGTGGGCGCGTCGTTCGACGTGTTCGGCACCGGGCGGACGACCCTCTTCGGCGGGTACGGCCTGTACTACGACCGCACCTACTGGAACACGCTGCTGGACGAGCAGTTCAGGCGGCAGTTCAGCGTGCTGACGGTGCAGTTCCGCGGCAGCGCGGCGGAGTGCGCGGCGTCGGACGTGCCCAGCGCCTGCGCGGTGTGGAACGACCGCTTCTACGACCCGGCGCAGCTGCGCACCCTGGCGGGCACCACCGGCCGCCCCGAGGTGTTCATGGTGGCCAACGACCTGAAGCCGCCGAGCACGCAGCAGTTCAGCGGCGGCGTGCGCCAGGAGCTGGGCGGGGCGCTGGTGACGCTGTCGTACAACGGGGTGCGCGGCCGCAACTACACCAACTTCGTGCGGGCCAGCCCGTGGGGCGGGCTGGGCCCCAACTACGCGCAGCTCTTCGTCACCGACGACCGGGTGAAGACCTGGTACGACGCCATGCAGCTGCAGCTGGAGCGGCCGCTGGGCTCCGGGACCCACTGGGGCGGCTCCATCGCCTACACGCTGTCGCGCTCCGAGGAGCAGGGGCAGAGCACCGACCTGTTCTGGGGCTTCGACGAGCGCTACCCCACGGTGGGCGACCGGCCGCGGCTGCGCGCCCCGGGCGACCAGCGCCACAACGTGGTCGCAAACGCCATCGTCCTGCTGCCGTGGGACGTGCGCTTCAGCACCATCGCCAGCTTCGGCTCGGGGATCCTGGTGAACGCCACGGACGCCAGCCAGGGGTGGGAGATCACGCGGCAGCGCACCTACACCTTCCAGCCCCCCGCGCGTCCGTTCCTGGGGATCGGGCACGTGTTCGCCACCAACGTGGTGGACCTGCGGGCGGAAAAGGGCGTGTCGCTGGCCCGCGGGCAGCGGCTGGGGGTGGTCGTGGACGTGTTCAACGCCTTCAACAACGCCAACTACGCGTGCTGGAGCGACAACGCGACCATCGTCCCCACGGCGGACCAGAACGCGGACTGGCGGTCGCGCTACGGCTCCCCCAACTGCGCGGGGCTGGGGCGGCGCCTGCAGCTGGGCGCGCGCTACGGCTTCTGACCGGACGGACGTGACCTCTCCGGCGGGTGTCGCAGCCCGCCGGGGACCTGTTCTCCCCCGCTCCAGCCGGACCATGCGAACCGTCCCCTTCGCGCTGCTCGCCGCCGCGCTCCTGGCCTGCGGGTGCACCCCCCCCGCGGCCCCGCCCGCCGCCGCGCCGCTTCCCCCGGCGGCGGACGCGCGCGGCGAGGCGTTCCTGGACACCCTCCAGGAGCGCACCTTCCGCTACTTCTGGGAAACGGCGAACCCCGCCAACGGCCTGGTGCCGGACCGCTGGCCCACGCCGTCGTTCAGCAGCGTGGCGGCGGTGGGCTTCGGGCTGACGGCCTACCCGGTGGGGGTGGAGCGGGGGTGGATCACCCGCGAGCAGGCGGCGGAGCGCACGCTGGCCACGCTGCGCTTCTTCTGGACGGCGCCGCAGGGGGCGGACTCGGCGGGGATGACGGGGCACCGGGGGTTCTTCTACCACTTCCTGGACATGCGGACCGGACGCCGGTTCGAGAACGTGGAGCTTTCCACCATCGACACCGGCCTTTTCCTGATGGGGGCGCTGGCGGCGGGGGAGTACTTCGGCCGCGACACGCCGCCGGAGCGGGAGATCCGCGCGCTGGCGGACTCGCTGTACCGGCGGGTGGACTGGGCGTGGATGCAGCTCCCGGACGGCATCGTCAGCATGGGGTGGAAGCCGGGCGAGGGGCGCTTCGGCTTCGGCTACAGGGGGTACAACGAGGCCATGCTGCTGTACGTGCTGGCGCTGGGCTCGCCCACGCACCCGGTGGACGCGCGGGCGTGGCCGGCGTTCACGGGCACGTACCCGTGGGGCGAGTTCCACGGGCAGGAGCACGTCAACTTCGCCCCGCTCTTCGGGCACCAGTACTCGCACGCGTGGGTCGACTTCCGCGGCATCCGCGACGCGTACATGCGAGGGCGGGGGATGGACTACTTCGAGAACTCGCGGCGCGCCACGCTGGCGCAGCGGGCGTACGCGGTCGCCAACCCCGGCGGGTGGAAGGGCTACGGCGCCGACCTGTGGGGATTGACGGCGAGCGACGGGCCCATGGACACCACGCTGGTGATCGACGGGCGGCCGCGGACCTTTCACACCTACTGGGCGCGCGGCGCTGCGCTGGACGAGATCAACGACGACGGCACGCTGGTCCCCACGGCGGCGGGCGGCTCCATCCCCTTCGCGCCGGAGGCCGCCATCCCCGCGCTGCTGGAGATGCGCCGCCGCTACGGCGACCACCTGTTCCAGCGGTACGGCTTCCTGGACGCCTTCAACCCCACGCTGGACTTCCAGCCGCCGAAGCGGCTCCAGCACGGCCGGGTGGTGCCCGGCGTGGGCTGGTTCGACGGCGACTACCTGGGGATCGACCAGGGGCCCATCGTGCTGATGATCGAGAACCACCGCACGGGGATGGTGTGGGAGCTGATGCGCGGCAGCGAGCCCGTGGTGCGCGGCCTGTGCCGCGCGGGCTTCGCCGGGGGGTGGCTGGAGGGGCGGTGCGCGGCCGCGAACTGAGCCGGGCCGCGCTGGCCGCGGCGGCGCTGCTGCCGGCGGCGCGCGCCGCGGGGACCCC
>JBEVLE010000737.1:0-5728 GCA_040509335.1 Longimicrobiaceae bacterium
GGCCCGGGCGGGCCGCCTCCGGGTGCTGCGTCAGAAGTGGCGCGAGTAGCAGATGTAGATGAACTTGCCGCCCGCGCCCTTGTTGCAGTCGGTGGGGATCTTCTCGTACCCGTACGGGGCCGGGATCCCGGAGCTGTTCCCCGAGATGACGGTGATGCTGCGGATGGGGTCGTTCTCCTTGGCCGGGTCGCGCGCGTAGCACAGGTACAGGAAGGCACCCCCGGCGCCCTTGTTGAGGTCGTAGTCGATCTTGGTGTATCCCGGCGGCGGGGACGCGCCCTTGCCCTCGACGATGGTCATGTCGGTGATCGCCTTCGGCGAGTCGGGCGGGAGCACCGCCTCCTGGTAGCACACGTAGATGAAGTCGCCCCCCGCCCCCTCGTTCAGGTCCTGGTTGATCTTGGTGTACCCGTACGGGGGCGCCACGCCCGAGCTGCTGCCGCCCACCACCGCCAGCCCCGTGAGCGCGTAGGCCACGGCCGGCGGGGTGGCGGCGTCGGCGTAGGCGGGGTACGCGGCCGCCAGCTCCGCCCGGCGCGTCTCGCTGGTGCACAGCTCCCAGATGGGGCGCAGGCTGTCGGGGGCGTAGGCGCAGAACACGGGGTTCTCGATCACCGACTCCACCCACTTGTTGTAGTCGCCGTAGAAGATCCCCCGCCCGTACTCCGGGTTCCCGCCCAGCGTGTAGATGGTGGTCTGGCTGCTGGACTGGAACTGGTCGATGGTGGTGCCGTACTTCTTCTTGTCCTCCGCGCTGATGGTCCCGGTCAGCGACTCGTACGACATCTTGGCGATCGTTTCCACCGAGTACTCCGAGTGGTACGTCTTCTCGTTGGTGGCCGTGTTGTACGCCGCGCGGGCGCCCACGATCACCTCGTACAGGAAGTGGGTGCCGTACTTGTCGAAGAGCTGCGTGGGGGTGAGCCCGCCCGCGGACGCGGGGGTGTCCAGCTCCTGCAGGACCGCCGGGAGGACCATGGCCCGCAGGGTGGAGCTCACGGCGGGGAGCCGGAGCGACCACTTCTGGATCTCGTTCTCCACCGAGCTGTACTCGTAGTAGCTCCGCTGGCGGCTCTCGGTGGAAAAGTCCACCTGCAGCGATCCCGAGAAGTACCCGTAGCCCCCTGACAGCTTGGTGCTGGACACCAGCGACTCGGTGTACTCGTTGATCTCCTTCCCGAACGCCTCCTGGTAGGTGGACTGGTTCAGCGTGCGGAAGGTGACCGAGTCCGGGATGAGGAAGGTGAGCTTGTTGCCGACGTCGATCTCGTGCTGCGGCCCGAAGTCGAAGAGCGGGATCTTCGCGCTCTTGGGGTTGGCGTACATGCCGAAGACGTTGTAGCTGGATCCCAGCGAGTCCAGCCCGGGGATCTCGCGGGTGACCTCGGCGATGGCGACCTGCACGTCGTCCTGCGGCGTGGCGTCGAGCTCGGCTTTCGCCTCGGGGCTGATGATGGAAAAGACGGCGACCTTTTCGGGGGCCTCGGTGATCGGGGTTCCCATGGCGGATCTCCTCGGTGTGGGTTTCGACGAGAGTGCGGGAAGCGGAGGCGATCCGGCCGCTAGGGAGGGGTTCCCGATTCGTAGGGGGGCATGCGGGAAGGGTGCCCGGGCCCCCGGGAATGGGGGCCGGCGCAGGGTGGGGCTCCGCGCTGGAACGGGGGCTCGTGGCCGCCGCGAACGGGTGCCATGACGTATCCTCCCCGCGGGCCGGGAGGACCGCGGGTGAAGGCCGGGAGCCGGCCGCGAGGGTGGCGCCCGGCCGGGGCGGGGATGCGGGGAAGATGCGGCGCATCGGCGGCCGGCGCCGCGCGACGACAGGCCGCGTGTGCATGCTAGGAGCCGTCCGCAAAAGTGTCAATCTTTTTTCGCCGGGTCCGCGGCGCCGATCGTGCAGGACCCGGCCGCGGCGACGGACTCACCGCGAGGAGAGCGCATGCGGGCGAGCGACGACGGAGTGACGCTGCACCACGAGACGATGGGCGAGGGCGAGCCCGTGCTCTTCCTGCACGGCTTTCCCTTCGCGGGGGCGCTCTGGCACCCCGTGGCGGAGCGGCTGGCGGACGGCTGGCGCTGCATCCTCCCCGACCTGCGGGGGATGGGCCGCAGCCCGGCGACGGACGCGGCGGGGATGGACGACCACGCCGACGACCTGGCGCGGCTCCTGGACGCGCTGGGGGAGACGCGGCCGGTGGCCGTGGTGGGGATGTCGATGGGCGGGTACGTGGCCTTCGCCCTCGCGCGGCGCCACCCGGAGCGGGTGCGGGCGCTGGCGCTGGTGGACACGCGCGCCGAGCCCGACACGGAGGAGGGCGCCCGCGCCCGGCTCGCCACCGCGGAGCGGGTGCTGCGCGAGGGGAGCCGCGTGGTGGCGGACGACATGGTGGGGAAGCTGTTCGCCGCGTCCGCGCCGGAGGCTCTGCGCTCCCGCTGGCACGCCGTCATGGCCGCGACCCCGCCGCAGGGCGTGGCCGCGGCGCTGCGGGGGATGGCCGCGCGCCCGGACTCGCTGGAAACGCTGCGCTCCCTGGGCCGCCCCGTGCTGGTGATCGTGGGTGCGGAGGACACCGTCACGCCGGCGGAAAGCGCCCGGCGCATGGCGGACGCGGTGCCCGGCGCGCGCCTGGAGACGGTGGACGGGGCGGGGCACATGGCCGTCGTGGAGCGTCCCGACGCCGTGGCCGACGCGCTGCGGCGGTTCCTGAAGGAGCTTCCGCCGCTGAAATCCTGAACTGCGGCCGCTTCGCGTGGGGCGTGCCCCCCGCTGGCGTCCGCGGGAGGCCCCCACCCGGCTCGCTTAAGGCTCGCCACCCTCCCCCAATTCTGGGGGAGGGCTTCCTGACCCGCGGGTATATCTTGCTGTTCTCCCCTCCCTCTTGCGGCGAGGGGCCGGGGGAGGGGGTCGCCGTTGCAGGCTGTTCCCTGTTCCCTATTCCCTGTTCCCTGCCGTTTCCCCCTCCAGGATCCGCTGCTTTCGCTCCGCGCCCCAGCGGTAGCCGCCGTGGGCGCCGTCGCCGCGGACGGCGCGGTGGCAGGGGATCACCAGGGCCACCGGGTTGCTGGCGCAGGCGCGGCCCACCGCGCGCGCCGCCCCGGGGGTGCCGAGCGCGGCGGCGATCTCGCCGTAGCTGCGGGTGCTGCCGCGGGGGATCTCGCGCAGCGCCTGCCACACCCGCAGCTGGAACGACGTGGCGCGCAGGTCCAGCGGCAGGTCGGGGGCGGGGGCGCGGCCCCCGGCGGCCTCCACCACGGCGCGGGCCCACTCGTCCAGCTCGCCGTCCGCGGGCTCCACCTGCGCGCCCGGGAACTCGCGCCGCAGCGCCGCCTCCAGCTCCGCGTCCGCGTCGCCCAGCGCCACCGAGCACACGCCGCGCTCCGTGGCCGCCACCAGCAGGCGCCCCAGCGCGCAGGGGACCACGGTGAAGCGGATGAGGACGCCCCGGCCGCCCCGCCGGTACGCCGCCGGCGTCATCCCCAGCCGCGCGGCGCCCGCCTCGTAGAGCCGGCTCCCCGACCCGTACCCCGCCTCGAAGCCCGCGCGGCTGACGCTCTCGCCGCCCCGGAGCGCCTCGCGCAGCCGCTCGGCGCGCCGGGCCGCCGCGTACTCCCGCGGCGACACCCCCACCAGGCGCTTGAAGACGCGCTGGAGGTGGTGGGGGCTCATGGCCGCCACGCGCCCCAGCTGCTCCAGCGTGACGCTCTCCTCCGGGTGCGCGTCCAGGTGCTCGCGCGCCCGGCGCACCGACTCGGCCGCGGGGGTGGGGCGCGCCCCGCGCGGACGGCAGCGCCGGCACTCGCGGTAGCCCGCCGCCTCGGCGTCGTCCGGGGTGGGGAAGAAGGCGACGTTCTCGCGCCGCGGCCTGCGCGACGGGCAGGAGGGGCGGCAGTACACCCCGGTGGTGGCCACCGCGTACACCAGGCGCCCGTCCAGCAGGGCGTCGCGCCCCTGCACCGCCTCCCACGCCGCTCCGTCGTCGATCTGCCGGGCCGCCGGGCCCACGCTCGCCGTCGCCGCCATGCTGCCTCCCTCCGTGAGTCGTGGCTCCTTTCCGCGAGAGCAAACGTAGCGTTCTCCGCCGGTGCGCTGCCACCCGGATCTTGCGCTCCAATCCCCTCGCGTTCCGGGGCGCAGCCGGCGCATTCTGCAAGCACGGACTGCATTTTTCGCCCGTGCGGTCCACAGATGTTCCCGTCGGCGGCGTCGGTATCCGGCTGGATCCTGCTGGTGCATATCGTCTTGCGCAATACGCGGGGCTTTGAGCTTGTCCCGGCATGACCCATGCCCTGGATTCGCCTCGTACGCCCGCCGTTTGCCTCACCGCACGCCCGCGTACTCGAACACCCCACCCGCCTGCGGCTGAAGCCCGGTTCTGGCAGCACCCCGGCAGTCTTTTCACCTCATTCCGACATTCCAAGCGAGGCGCCGTGCGGCGCCCCGACCCGCGCCCTCGTGGCGCTCCTTCGCCCTTCCTCAGAGGACAACAGGATGCACTCGATTCGTTCGACCGGTCTCCTTCTGGCAGCAGTGGGCTGCCTCGGCCTGGCAAGCTGTGCCACCATCATGCAGGGCTCGACTCAGCAGATGTCGATCGCCAGCACGCCCACGGGCGCGACCGTGTACGTCAACGGGGTCCAGAAGGGCGTCACCCCGATGATCGCGAACCTGGCACGCAAGGACAAGCACATCATCAAGCTGGAGATGGCCGGCTTCGAGCCGTACGAGCTTCCCATCACGCGCTCCGTGAGCGGCTGGGTCGCCGGCAACCTCGTCTTCGGCGGGATCATCGGACTGGCGGTGGACGCGTCCACCGGCGGCATGTACAAGCTCGCGCCGGAGATGGTGAATGCGTCGCTCGCCCAGGGGCGTGTGAGCAGCCGCGTCGAGAACGGCCGCGACGTGATCGTCGTCGCCCTGGTCGACCGCGCCGACCCCGCGTGGCAGAAGGTCGGCCAGCTCGAGCGCGAGTAGGACCATCTCACGATACGCACGTCGTCTCTCATCCAAGAAGAGGATCTACCGAATGCTTTTTCGTGTCGCTTCGCTCGCCCTTTCCATCCTGGCTGCTTCGGCCGGCTTTGCCGCTGCCCAGGTGGAAGCACCTCCGGCCGTTTCCAAGACCTCGGGTCTGGAGCTCGGAGTCTACCTGAACGGTTCTGCGCTGGCCATCGAGAACGAGGACGAGGTCGAGTCCGGCGGCGGGCTCGGCGCGCGGCTCGGCTACGGCTTCACCGACCGCTTCCAGATCTTTGCGGCCGTCACCGCCGCGAACGTCGAGTACTCGGACGTGGACGATACGTACGCCCTGGGCCACTTCGACCTCGGAGGCCGGTTCAGCTTCGGGTCGACCGCCGCAAAGCTGCGCCCGTTCGTCCAGGCGGCGGTGGGCGGACGTGCCGTCAGCCTCGACCTGGGCGGGGAGACCCTGGACCTTCGGGGTGCCGGCTTCACGGGTGGTGCGGGCCTGGCGTACTTCCTCGCTCCGTCGGTGGCGCTGGACCTGGGGCTGGATTTCACCCTCGGCCAGTTCACCGAGGGACGTGCCGACGGCGGTGACTGGGAGGACCTCGAGGACTTCGAGTTCGACGCTCAAACGACCCGCTTCAACATCGGACTTGCCTGGCATCCCTGATGCTCGCCGGGCGGGATCGCGGAAGGCTCGAATCATCCCTGGTTCCCGGCTGACGTGAAAGCCGAGAGGGCAGATCTCCCCCCGGGCGGGTATACGCC
>JBEVLE010000738.1:0-3389 GCA_040509335.1 Longimicrobiaceae bacterium
CCGGCCCGGGAGGGGCCGGCCCGCGCGGGGCGTCCGTGGACGGGCGGAGCTAGCGGCGCGGGCGGCCGCTGTCGCGCTTGCCGCGCCCCTGCTCCGGCTTGCGCTCGTCGCGGAACACGTTCTCGAAGCGCCGGGCGCGCACCACCACCCCGCGGGGCGCGGTGCTTTCCAGCTGGGCGAGGACGCGGTTGGTGACCACCGAGGCGACCGTCTCGGTGAGCGACATCATGTCCACGTACATCTCCATGGCGCGGTCGACGTCCACCTCGTCGCCCAGGTCGTCCAGGAGGTCGAGCGCGTTGGCGATGTGGGTCTCGATGACCGCCTCCTCCGAGCGTGCGGCGGCGATCATCAGCTTGCGGCGGGCCTCCGCACTGAGGCGCTTTCGGAACAGGTTGAACATGGCTCCCTCTGGGTCGTTGCGCGGGGGTGCAAGATGCCCTCGCGTGCGCCGCGGCGCAAGATCGGGTCCCGGTCCCGGGGCTTGGTCGGCCGGAGGATGCGGATTATATTCGTAAACGGCGATTCCCGCGTGGCATGCGGCGAGCGCCGGGGCGCCTCCGCCCGCCTGCGGAGCGGGGCTGCCGCGACACCAGAAAACGCAGGGAAAGGGCACCGATGGCGAATCCGTTCCTGAGCTCCGAAGAGTTCGACGAGCGGGCGCACCGCTTCTACGAGTCCGGCGAGTACGAGGTCGCGCTGGAGGTCCTCCGCGAGGGGGTCCGCCAGCACCCGGACTCGGCGCTTCTGCACGTGGGGATCGGGTACGTCCGCATCGCCCGGGAAGAGTACGCCTGGGCGCGGCGCTCCTTCGAGACTGCGCTGGAGATCGACGAGGAGTACGAGGACGCCTGGGTGGGGCTGGGCGAGACGCTCCTCAAGTTCGGCGACGTGGAGGGGGCGCTCCAGTGCATCGGGCGCATCGACGGCATGGGGCTGTCGGACGACCTGGAGATCGGGCTCGCCATCGGGCGGGCGCTGTACCGGGAAGGGCTGTTCACGCACGCGCGCCACCGCTTCACCGCGCTGGTCGCGGCGCACCCCGACAGCGCCGAGGTGGCGGCGGCGCGCGGCTACACGCTGCACGCCCTGGGCGACGACATCGGGGCGCGGCGCGAGCTGCGCCGCTCGCTGCGGCTGGACCCGGCGCTGCACGAGGCGCGCATCTACCTGGCGCACCTGCTGTACGACCGCGGCGACGCCGAGGGCGCGCTCCGCGAGCTGGAGCGGGTTCCCCCGCAGGAGCACTGGGACACCCTGTCCGTGTGGCGCTACATCGACCTCAAGTGCTCGCAGGACGGCTGGACCGAGACGGACGACGCGCTCGCCCCCTGGCGCACCCGCCTGGAGGAGCTGGAGGGGGAGCCGGACGAGATCGAGCACCTGCTGGCCGAGGTGGAGGCCGCGTTCGAGGCGGCCACCGAGGCCGAGGACCCGGCGGAGCGCGCCCTCGCGCGGCTGGAGCAGGTGGAGGCGCTGGTCCGCGCGCTCCCGCCCGCGCCCGCGCCGCTGGCGCTCCCCGCGGCGGTGCAGACCGGGGCGCACCGGGTGCGCACGCCGGAGGGTCGGGTGTTCTCGGGGAGCTGGGAGGAGATCGTGCGCGCCATGCGCGACGCCTCCCCCCACCCGGGCGACTCGCTGGCGGCGTTCATGATGCGCTCGGCGGAGTCGGTGCGGGTGCTGACCGGGCAGCGCGTGGTCTGCGACGACGCGGAATCCTTCGTGCGCGCGAGCGCCCGTGCCGGGCTCCTGGAGATCGAGTCGTAGCATTTCGGACGGGGCCCCGCGCCGGTGCCCGCTCCTTGCATGAGGGGCGGGCGGAACCGGCGCGGGGCCCTTCGCTTGCCATGAGCGTGCGCCCCGGGAGGGACGACCTGCTGAACGCGGGAGGTGCGCGTGGTGCCGATGGACGACGACGGTGATGCGGCGCTGAAGCCGCTGCGCAAGGCTTCCGGCGCGGCCGAGCTGCTGCGGGAGGGGACGGCGGACCCGCAGGCGCGCCGCGCCGCGGTGGTGCAGCTCACGGGGGCGGCGGAGGCGTCGCTGCGGCGCCTGCTGCGCGACGACCCGCACACGCCGCTGGAGGTGCGGCTGCGGGCGCTCGCCCCGGACGAGCTCCCCGCGGCCGACCTGGTGGCGGAGCTGCGGCGCCGCGACCGCATCTCCATCGAGCTGGCGGCGGCGTTCCACGAGCTGTCCGCGCGGGCGCGGCGCCTGCGCGAGGGCGGGCTCCCGGAGCCCGGCGACGCGGAGCTGGCGCTGCGCCTCACGGAGCGATTGGAGTGGGAGGCGGAGGCCCCGCCGCCCGCGCCGGTTCCCGTCCCGGAGGAGCCGGTGTTCGCGGAGGAGGACGCGCTGGTGCACCCGGTGCCCCCGGAGTCGCGCGCACCGCGCGGCGGTCTGGGGTGGGCGCTGGGCGCGCTGGCGCTGATCCTGGTGGCGGCCGTGGGGTGGTGGGCGTGGAGCCGGGGCTCGGGCGGCCGGGCGCTGGAGGAGGGGGTGGCGCTGATGCGCGCCGGGCAGACCGAGGCCGCGCTCCCGCGCCTGCGCAGCGCCGTGGAGGCCGACCCGGAGGACCCGCGCCCCCGCCTCTTCCTGGCCCGCATCTACCGGCAGGGCGGGCGGCTCAACGAGGCGCGCCTGGAGATCCGCCGCGGGCTGGAGGCGGCGCCCCGCGACGCGGCGCTGAACCGCGAGCTGGGCTTCCTGATGCTGGACGCCGGGCGCCCGGACGTGGCCGTGAAGGCGCTGCGCCAGGCGGTGGAGCTGGACCCGGCGTCCACGGCGGGGTGGGTAGGGCTGGTGCGCGCGCTGCGCGCCGCGGGCCAGCCCGACGCCGCGCAGCGGATCATCGACTCGCCGTCCACCCCCGCGGAGGCGCGCGCCTACCTGAACGGCGCGGGCGCCGCGGCGCAGGCCGCGCCCTTCCCCCTCTCGCCCTGAGCGAATGGATCCCCTCGACCGGCTGTACTGGCGCCTGGTGGAAAGCCTCCGCCGGGAGCGCCCGGGAACGTCCTGGGAGCTGACCGTCGCCGAGATCTACCAGCAGCTCGTCCCCTATCGCACCACGCGCGTGGACCTGGGCTTCGCTGAGCTCCCGGAGTACGAGCACGCGCTGCTGCGCCTGCTCGCCGGGGAGCGCGACTACGTGTCGCTGGAGATCCCGGAGGTGCAGGAGGAGCTGCAGCGCGAGCTGCGCGCCCCCAACCCCATCCTGGGGCTGTACCGTGACTACGCCGCGGTGGTGGCGCGCCTGAACCCGGCGCCGCGCCCTCGCCCCGCCGCCCCGCCGCCCCCCGCGCCCGAAGACGTGACCGCGGACCCGGACGCCCCCGCGCCCGCCGCCCCGCCGCCGCCCGCCGCGCCTCTGACGCCCCTGCCGTCGCTGC
>JBEVLE010000739.1:0-18862 GCA_040509335.1 Longimicrobiaceae bacterium
CGCGGGCCACCCGCTCGCCGTCCCGGGCCAGCACCGACACCTCGACGGTACGACCGAAGCCTGTCACCTCGCCCACCAGCTCGAACACGGCTGCGGCCACGGCCATCCCGGCCAGCACCCCGTCCGCGCGGGCCACCAGATCGGCGGTGTCGGTCTGTTCCGCCCCGATGGTGGCCACGCTGGTGACGTCGAGGAAGTCCGGACCCAGATCCTCGACCAGCGCGGTCTCGATCACCTGCCGCACCTGGGCCGGGTCCAGACCGGCTGCACGCAGCGCCACCCGAGTCGACTCAATCATGACTTCCCCTCCCATTGCTGCGTCACCCGGCCCTGCGCCCCGACCGACCCGACCAGGTGGCCCAGCCACCGCTCGTCAGCCGTCGGGAAGTCCTCCCGCCAGTGGCAACCCCGCGTCTCACCGCGTGCGTACGCGGCAGCCACAAGCGTCGACGCCACGGTGAGCAGGTTCGTCGCCTCCCAGTCGGCGGTCCGCGGCCGGCCCCGGGCGGCGCCCAGTTCGGTGAGCGTTCCGGCCGTCCCCGCCAGCGTCGTCGCGGACCGGAGCACCCCGGCACCCCGGGTCATCGACCGTTGCAGGGTCGGCGTCACCTCGGCGGGCAGCACCCAACCCGCGCCGCCACGCCAGGCACCGGTGTCGGCCGGCTGCACCTGCTCGGGCAGGCCGGCCGCGATGTCCTCGGCGATCCGCCGGGAGAAGACCAGGCCCTCCAGGAGCGAGTTGCTGGCCAGCCGGTTAGCGCCGTGCACGCCCGTGCAGGCCACCTCGCCGCACGCGTACAGCCCGGGGATCGAGGTGCGGCCGTGCAGGTCGGTGCGGACGCCGCCGGAGGCGTAGTGGGCGGCGGGGGCGACCGGGATCAGCTCGGTCGCCGGGTCGACGCCGGCCGCGCGGGTGGAGGCCACGATCGTCGGGAAGCGCTGCTCCAGGAACTCTTTGCCGAGGTGCCGACCCTTCCCGCTCCACGCCCCCGGCCCACATGACGGCACCGCTCCGCGTCCGGGAGATCCCCCCGGGCGAGTCCCTCCGCGGCTTCATCGACCTCGCCTGGAAGGCCAACGCGGGCGACCCCAACTGGGTGCCGCCGCTGCGCATGGCGGTGGAGGGGCTCCTGGACCGGCGCAAGCACCCGTTCCACCGGCACGCCGAGGTGGCGTACTTCCTGGCCGAGCGCGGGGGCGAGGCGGTGGGGCGCATCGCCGCGGTGGAGAACCGCCAGTACAACCAGCACCACGGCGAGCGCACGGGGTTCTTCGGGCTGTTCGAGTGCCTGGACGACGCGGAGGCGGCGCGGGCCCTGGTGGACGCGGCCCGCGCCTGGCTGCGGGAGCGCGGAATGGAGCGGATGGTGGGCCCCATGAACCTGTCCACCAACGACGAGCTGTACTCCCCCGGCGTGCTGGTGGAAGGGTTCGATACCCCCCCGGCGGTGATGATGTCGCACAACCCGCCCTTCTACGCGCGCCTGCTGGAAGGGGCGGGGCTGGACAAGGAAAAGGACCTGGTCGCCTACTGGATGCCCAGCCCCGAGCCCCCGGCCCGCGCGGTCGCCGCCATGGAGCGGCTTTCCAGGCGGATGGGCGCCCGCATCCGCGCCGTGCGGATGAAGGACCTCAAGGAGGAGGTGAGGCGGGTGCAGGAGGTGTACAACGCCGCCTGGTCGCAGAACTGGGGGTTCGTCCCCATGACCGCGGCGGAGTTCGAGCACATGGCCAGGGAGCTCCGCCCCGTGGTGGACCCGCACATCGTCTTCCTGGCCGAAAAGGACGACGGCGAGCCCATCGGCTTCTGCCTGTGCCTCCCCGACCTGAACCGCGCGCTCCGCCACCTCCCGGACGGGCGGCTCTTTCCCTTCGGCCTGTTCAAATTCCTCTGGCACCGCAGGAAGATCGACACGCTGCGGGTGCTCACCCTGGGGCTCAAGCCCGGCTACCAGCACCTGGGGCTGGGCGCGGCCATGTACGTGCACGCCTTCCGCGAGGCGGCCGCCCGGGGGTACCGCGCCGGCGAGGGCTCGTGGATCCTGGAGGACAACCTGGAGATGCGCGGCGCCATGGAAAAGATGGGCGCCGCGAGGAACAAGACGTACCGGGTGTTCGGCGCGCCGCTGGCGGACGCTCCGGCATCGTGAGCGGCGCCACCGGTCTGAGCGGGATCGAGCAGCCGGGGCACGGCCCCGGCTGGAGCGCGCGCTACTTCCGCGCGCTGGTGGAAAGCACCACCGACGTCCTCCTGGTGGTGGACGGCGGCGGGACGGTGTCGTACGTGACCCCGTCCGTGATCGCCACGCTGGGATACCCGCCGGAGCGGCTGCTGGGATCGCGCGTCCACGCGCTGCTGCACCCGGACGAGCGGCGGCGCGCGGCGCGGGGGTTCCGCGACGCGCTCCGCTGGCGGGGCGGCGCCGAGCGCGTGGAATTGCGCGCCCGCCACGCCGACGGCTCCTGGCGGGTCCTGGAGGTCACCGGGCGCAACCTGCTGGGGAGCCCGGTGGGCGGGGTGGTGCTCACCTGCCGCGACGTCACCGAGCGGCGGGTGGCGGAGGAGGCGCTCTGGCAGAGCGAGACCATGCTCTTCCACTCGCAGAAGCTGGGCGAGGTGGGGCGGCTGACGGGCGGCGTGGCGCACGACTTCAACAACGTGCTCACCGCCATCAAGGGGCTCGCCCAGCTGGCGATGATGGACGTTCCCGCCGGCGAGCCCCTGCGCGACGAGCTCCGCGAGATCGACCGGGCGGCGGACCGCGCGGCCGGGCTCACCCGGCAGCTCCTGGCCTTCAGCCGCAGGGAGGCCCGCCAGCCGCGCGAGGTGGACCTGCACGCCCTGGTCGCCGGGATGGCGGCCATGCTGCGGCGCCTGATCCCCGAGGACGTGGAGCTGGCGCTCGCCCCCGATGCCGCCCCGGCGCTGGCCTGGGCCGACCCCGGCGAGGTGGAGCAGGTGCTCCTCAACCTGGCCGTCAACGCCCGCGACGCCATGCCCCACGGCGGGCGCCTGGTCGTGGCGACCGCGCGCGGGGAGGACGGCCGGGTGGCGCTGAGGGTGCGCGACGCCGGCGCGGGGATCCCCCCCGAGCTGCGGGCGCGCATCTTCGAGCCCTTCTTCACCACCAAGGACGCCGGGCACGGGACCGGGCTGGGGCTGGCCACGGTGGCGGCGATCGCGCGGCGGAGCGGCGGGAGCGTGGAGGTGGAGAGCGAGCCCGGCCGGGGCACCGTCTTCAGCGTGCTCCTCCCGGGCGTGGACGCCCCCGCGCCCGCCCCCGCCGGCGGCGGCGAGGAGGCGCCGCCGCGCGGGAGCGAGACGGTGCTCGTGGTGGAGGACGACGAGGCGGTGCGCAGCCTTTCGCGGCTGGTGCTGGAGCGCTGCGGCTACACCGTGCTGGCCGCCGCCAACGGGGGACAGGCGATCCGCGCCGCGGCGCAGCACCCCGGGCCCCTGCACCTCGTTCTCACGGACGTGGTGATGCCCGGCATGGGCGGCGGCGAGCTCGCCGCGGAGCTGGCCCGCCGGCTCCCGGGGCTGCGCGTGGTGTACATGACCGGGTACCTGGACGACGAGCTGGAGCGGCACGGAATCGCCCCCTCGCCCGCCGTGGTGCGCAAGCCGTTCTCGCCGGGGCGCCTGGCCCGGGCCGTGCGCGGGGCGCTGGACGCCCCGCCCTCCTCCCCCGCCGCGCCGGAGCCGCCGTGACCGCCGCCTTCTTCGATGCCGCCGACGTGCTCACCGAGGACGAGCTGGACGGGCTCCCCTTCGGCGTGATCCAGCTGAGCCCCACGGGGCGCGTGCTGCGCTACAACCGCGTGGAGGCGGAGCTGGCGGGGATGGACCCCGGCCGGGTGATCGGCGGCAGCTTCTTCACCGAGATCGCCCCCTGCACCCGCGTGCAGCGCTTCTACGGCGCCTTCCTGGAAGGGGTGGCCGCCGGGGAATTGGACGAGATCTTCCCCTACGAGTTCGAGTTCCGCGACGGCCGCCGCAAGGACGTGGTCGTGTCCATGTTCTACAGCGCCGCCAGCCACAGCGTCTGGGTGGTGGTGGAGCGCCCCTGAGCGCCCGCCGCGCCCCCGGATCCCCCACGCACGGAGAGCCCATGTACCGCACCTCCAACCCGGCGCTCGGGGAGAGCGCCCTCAAGCGCCTGCAGACCCGGGCCGGCGTCGGCGCGCACACCATGACCGTGGGCGGCACCGCGCTGAAGACGCTCGTGCTGCTGGTGGTCGCCTCGGTGTCCGCCGCGTTCGTGTGGTCCGCCTACTTCGCCGGGAACCGCGAGGCCGTGGGCGGCGCGGTCCTGGTGGGCGCCGTCGGCGGGCTGGTGGTGGGGATCGCCACCTGCTTCGTCCCGCGCCTGGCGCCCTGGACGGCGCCGCTCTACGCGGTGCTGGAGGGAATGCTGCTGGGCGGCGTGTCGGCGACCTACGAGCAGCAGTACCAGGGGCTTCCCATGCAGGCGGTGGGGCTCACCTTCGGGACGCTGTTCGTGCTGCTGGCCGCCTACTCCACCGGGCTGCTCCGCGCCACGGACCGCTTTCGCGCCGGGATCACCGCCGCCACCCTGGGGATCGCCGTCTACTACCTGATCGCCTTCGCCGGGTCCTTTTTCGGCATCGCCATGCCGCTGATCCACGACAACGGCTGGATGGGGATCGGCTTTTCGCTGGTGGTGGTGGCGGTCGCGGCGCTCAACTACGTTCTGGACTTCGACTTCGTGGAGCGGGGCGCGCGCGCCGGGCTGGACCGGCGCATGGAGTGGTACGGGGCCTTCGGGCTGCTGGTGACCACCGTGTGGCTGTACCTGGAGCTGCTCCGCCTGCTGGGCAAGCTCCGCAGCCGCGACTGACGGCGTGGCGAGCGCGGGGCGGGGGCGCCGGCTGCGGCGGGCCGGGGCCGCCGCCCTCGCCCTGCTCGTGCTGGGGCTCGCGGCGTACGCGCTGCGGGCTCCCCTGCTGACCGGGGTCGCGCGCCTGCTCACGGTGCGCGACCCCGTTTCGCGCGCGGATCTGGTGCTGGTGCTGGGCGGCGAGCTGAACACCCGCCCCTTCCACGCCGCGGCATTGTACCGCCGGGGCGTGGCGCCGCGCGTGGTGCTGGTGCGCGAGCAGCAGGGCCCCGCCGTCCGCCAGGGACTGTACCCCCACCGCACCGACGTCGCGGTGCGCATCCTCCGGCGCGGCGGCGTCCCCGCCTCGGCCGTGGTGGTGCTGGAGACCCCCGGCGGGGCCGCGAGCACCGCGGACGAGGCCCGGGCGCTGCGCGGCTACCTGCGCGCCACCGGGCTGCGGCGCGTGGTGGTGGTCACCAACCCGTACCACTCGCGGCGCGCGCGGCTCGCCCTGCGCCGCGGCACGCGGGGCCTCGGCGCGGAGATCCTCATGAGCCCCGCCCCCGCCTGGGAGTTCGACGAGGCGAACTGGTGGCGCAGCGAGGAGGGGCTGATCGCCTACTTCAACGAGTACGTCAAGCTCGCCGCCTACCTGCTGCGGGGGCCGGGCGCGGTTTTCCCGCGGCTCCCGGGGGGTTAGATTGCCCCTCCCCCGGGCGGCCCGGGGACCGGCCCGGCACCCCCGCGGATGAAGATCGCGTACTTCACGGAAAGCCTCCTCCCCCACGTGGACGGCGTCTCCCGCACCCTCGCCCAGCTCTTCGGGACGCTGGAGGCGCGGGGGGTGGAGTTCCGCGTCCATTCCCCGTTCGTGCCGGGGCCGGAGGTGTCGTGGAGCGGGCGGGTGCGCCCGGTGCGCTACGTCCGCTTCCCCCTGTACCCCGACTACCGGGTCTCCCTCCCCTGGGGGCACGGAGTGGGAGACGAGCTGGACGCGTGGGCCCCGGACCTGGTCCACGTGGTGAGCCCCACCCCCATGGCGTCGTGGGCACAGCGCTGGGCCGCGCGCCGCGGCGTCCCCGTCGTTTCCAGCTTCCACACCCACTTCGTCTCCTACTTCCGCTACTACGGCGTCCCCGCGCTGGAAGGCTTCGGGTGGGGGATGCTGCGCCGCTTCTACGCCCGCTGCGCGCGGGTGTACGCGCCGTCGCGGAGCATCATCCGCGAGCTGGAGTCGCACGGCATAGGCCGATTGGAGCTGTGGTCGCGGGGGATGGACACGCGCCGCTTCTCCCCCGCCTTCCGCGACCCGGAGCTGCGCCGCGAGCTGGGCGTCTGCGACGACACCCCGGTGCTGCTCCTGGTGAGCCGCCTGGTCAAGGAAAAGGACCTGGCCGACCTGGCGGCGATGGACGGCGTCCTCCGCGCGCGAGGGCTCCGCTACCGGCTGGTGCTGGTGGGCGACGGCCCCATGCGCGCCGAGCTGGAGGCGCGCCTCCCCCATGCCCACTTCGCCGGGCACCAGACGGGGGAGGCGCTGGCCCGCTGGTACGCGTCCGCCGACGTGTTCGTGTTCCCTTCCACCACCGAGACCTTCGGCAACGTGGTCACCGAGGCGCTGGCCTCCGGCCTCCCCGCGGTGGTGGTGGACCGCGGCGGCCCGCCGGACCAGATCGAGCCCGGCGAGAACGGCTGGATCGCGCGCGCCAACGACCCCGCCGACCTGGCCGACCGCGTGGCGGATCTGCTCCGCGACCCCCAGGCGAGGGCGCGGATGGGCCGGCGCGCGGTGGCGAGCGCCCGCGAGCGCGACTGGAGCGCGATCAACGGCCGGCTGCTGGACAGCTACGCCGCGGTGGTCGCCGCGGCACGGGGAGGCGGCGCGTGACCGGCCCGCGGCCCGGCGCGCACCCGCCCCCGGAGCCGGAGCCGGACCGCCTGCACGTGTGGGGGATGGGCGAGCTGGCGCCGCCGAAGCCGCGTCGGCGCGGGCGCCTGACGCTGGACCGGGTGTTCCGCCTGGCGCTGCTGCTCATCCCCTTCGGGGTGCTGGGAAACCTGGCGCTCTCCTGGGCGACCACCGACCGCGCGCTCCTCGCCACCCTTCCCGCGCTGCCGCGCGCCTACCTGTACCTGGCGCTCGTGCTGGGGCTGGTCCCCTGGATCACCAACGCGCTCCGCCTCCTGGTGTGGACGCGATTCATCGGCACCGACCTGAGCTTCCGCGACGCCCTCCGCATCGTGCTGGGGGGCGAGCTGGGCTCGTCGGTGCTCCCCAGCTCCTCCGGCGGGGAGATCTTCCGCTGGGGGATGATGATGCAGCGGGGGCTCTCCCCGGGCGCCGCCGCCTCGGTGATCTCCCTGGGGCACGCCGAGGACCTGCTCTTCTTCCTGTTCGCCCTTCCGCTCGCGGTGGTGCTCTCGTCCGCCTGGGATCTCCCCATCCTGCGGAGCGTGGCGGGGGAGATCGAGGGGAGCGCCGTGCAGGTGGTGGGCGTGGCGGCCGTGGCGGCCGCGGTGCTGTGGGCGCTCTTCCTCCTGGTGCTGCGCGGCCGGCTGGGCGCGCGGGCGCGCGGGCGCGGGCTGCGCGTGGCCGCCCGCGTGCGGCGCCGGCTGCGCAGGGCGTGGGGGGACTTCCGCGACGTGTACCGCCTGGTGGTGGAGCGGGGGAAGAGCCGCTTCCTGCTCACCATGGCGATCACGGCGGTGCAGTGGAGCTGCCGATACTCGGTGGTGTCCGCGCTGGCGGCGTTCCTGGGGGCGGACGTGGACCCGGTGCTCTTCTTCCTGCTCCAGTGGGTGGTGTTCACGGTGATGCTGTTCATCCCCACCCCCGGCGCCTCGGGCGGCGCGGAGGCCGCCTTCTACCTGGTGTACTCGGCGCTCCTTCCGGCGCCCATCATTGGGCTGATGACGGCGGGGTGGCGGTTCCTCACCTTCTACCTGCAGCTGGCGCTGGGCGCGGTGCTCTTCGGGGCACTCACCGCGGCCGGGTCGCGGGGCTCCCCGGCGCCCCGCGGGAGAAGCCGGCAAAATTCCGGCGCCGGGAAACAAGCGAAGTGATTGCGTTCCCCGCACTTACCACTTCGGAAAATCGTTCGCAAACCCTCGACAATCGGGACGGATCGCATTATATTTCAGCCATGAAAATGGCAACCAATCTACCGACCGCCGAGGAGATCAACCGCGCGCTGGACTACCAGGGCCGCCGTGGGGTGCGTCCTGTACGACCGGTGGCCGCGGTGCGTGTCTCCTTCGACGATATGACGGACGAGCAGCTCTTCCAGCGCTACACCGACGGCGACGCGGAGGGTTTCCGCGTGCTGGTGGAGCGGTACGAGCCGCGCATCCAGGGCTTCCTGCGCAAGCGCCTGAACGACGAGGAGCGCGTGCAGGACCTGACGCAGGACACCTTTCTGCGCATTCACCGGGCGCGCGACAGCTACGACCCGGGGCGGAAGTTCTCGACGTGGATCCACACGATCGCGAACAACCTGCTCAAGAACGAGTTCCGCAACCGCTCGCGCCGCCGCGAAACGGCGTTCTCGGAGATCCGCCCGGACACCTCGGCCTCGGGCGCGCCGTCGCGCCCGGTGGAGTTCGCGGCCACGGGCGCGGACCCGGAGCGCGAGGCGTACCGCAGCGAGCTGCGCGAGGCGATCGACACGGCCATCGAGCGGATGGACGAGCACCACCGCATCCCCTTCGTGATGCGCGAGGTGGAGGACCGCACCTACGAGGAGATCGCCGAGGCCATCGGGATCCCCGTGGGCACGGTGAAGAGCCGGCTGAACCGCGCCCGCAACGCGTTCCGCATGCTGCTGCCGGTGCCGGTCTGAAAAGAAAGTGCGTGAGCGCGAAAGTGCTCGCGCCGACGGCCGGACGGCGCCCGTCCCACGCAGGTGGGGCGGGCGCTTCGCTTTGGGGGACCGCGGGACGCGGCGGGAAAGGCGTGGCGCGGCGGGGAGATGCGCCGAAACGAAAGGACGGGCGGGTCCGTAGGGGAGCGCGGGTACACTCGGTCCCACGCTCACCCTCCTGGAGGCAACGATGTCGTCGCCGGTCCGCGGTCTCGCGACCCTGTTTCTCCTGGCGCTCGGCGCCATGCCCGTTTCCGCTTCCGCGCAGTCGGCGCCGGATTCCGCCGTGCGCGTGGTCGTCAACATCCCCGCCGGCCGCCTGGACCTGTACCGGGGCGCGGCCCGCGTCCGCAGCTTCCCGGTGTCGGTGGGGACGCCGGCGCACCGCACCCCGGCCGGCAGCTACCAGATCCGCCACGCCATCTGGAACCCGGACTGGACGCCGCCGCCCAGCGAGTGGGCGCGCGACAAGAAGCACACCGCGCCGGGGCCGCGCAACCCCATGGGCCGCGTCAAGCTGCCGCTGGGCGACCTGTACTACATCCACGGCACCGTGGCGGAGAACGAGCGGCTGCTGGGCAGGCCGGCCTCGCACGGGTGCATCCGCATGAGCAACCGCGACGTGATGGAGCTGGCCCGCGCGCTGCACGCGTACGCCAGCCCCGGGGTGACGCCGGAGCGGCTGGACGCGATCGCGGGTGAGCCCGGGCGCACGCGGTGGGTGGCGCTCCCGCGCGGGGTGGCGGTGCAGATCACCTACGCGCGGGCGGAGGTGCACGAGGGGCGCCTGACGATCCACCCGGACGTGTACGCCCGCGGCGCGGACCTGCGCGGCGAGGTGCGCACGGCGCTGCTCGCCGGCGGCCTGGACCCGTTCGCGCTGGACGGCGAAGCCCTTGCCCGCGCCGAGGCCGACCTGCGCCGCGGCGTCCGCGCCACGGTGCCCGTGGCCGCCCTCCCGCGCCTGCGCGTCCCCGTAGCCGTCCCCGCCGGCGCCACGGGCGACTCGTAGCGGAACGGCCCCCACCCGGCGGCCTGAGAGCCGCCACCCTCCCCCGTGCCGGGGGAGGGCTTTCTGTTTCAGGTAGATCGCAGCGAGGCCCGGCGGCCCCCCACCCCGGCGCTGCGCGCCACCCCTCCCCCGCAAGCGAGGGAGGGGTTTTGTCGTTAGCAGTTCCGCAGTACCCCCCAGAGTCTGTTCGGAGGGAGACAGCCGGCAGTTTGGCTGGCTCACTCCGGCGCAGGGCACGGTAGGCGAAGCCGGACGGCCGCCGGCCGTTTGGCGGGGTTCCCGGAGCCCGCGCGGGAGACGGACGGCTGTATCGTCCGGCTCCGGAGCGGTCCCCTGACTCGAACGCCTTACGCCGCCGGGAGCCCGTCCCGGATCACCCGCTCCACCGCCTCCACGAACCGGTCCACCTCGTCCGGAGTCGTGTAGACGCCGGGCGTGACGCGCAGCCCCTGCACCTCGGGGTGCTTGATGGGGCTGGTGACGATCCGGTGCGTGTTCCACAGATGCATGGCCAGCGCGCCGGTGTCCACCCCCTCGACGCTGAAGGTGGCGAGCCCGTACGCCAGCCCCGGCCGGAGGCTGGTGTGCAGCCGCACGCGGTCGTGCCGCAGGAGCGCCCGTGCCCAGCGGTCGCGCAGGTACACCAGCCGCGCCGCCTTGCGCTCCAGCCCGATGGCCCCGGTGAAGGCGATCGCCTCCGCCACGGCCAGGAAGTTGGCCGCCGGGTGGGTGCCGATCTCCTCGAACTTGCGGACGTTGCCGTCCATGGCCTCGGGCGCGGCCTGGAGCGGCCACAGCCCCGGGATGCGGTCGCGGCGCACGTACAGCAGCCCCGTGCCGTGCGGCGCGAAGAGCCACTTGTGCAGCGAGGAGGCGTAGTAGTCGCACTCCAGCTCGTCGCGGGTGAAGGGGAAGTGCCCGAAGGCGTGCGCCCCGTCCACGATGGCGGGGATCCCCCTGCGCCGCGCCATGCGCACCACGTCGCGCACGGGGAGCACCTGGCCCGTGAGGTTGACCATGTGGCAGAGGTGGACCAGCCGGGTGCGCGGCGTGATGGCCGCCTCGAAGCGCCGTACCACCTCGGCGGGGTCCTCGGCGGGGACGGGGAGGGACACCTGGCGGAGGCGGATTCCCTCGCGGCGCTCCCGCTGCTGCCAGGTGGTGACCATGCGCGGGTAGTCCTGCGTGCTGGTGACCACCTCGTCGCCGCGGCGCAGGTCGAAGCCGGCCTGGCAGATCTGGAGGCTCTCGGAGGCGTTGCGGGTGACGGCCACCTCCTCCGGGTCGCACCCGAACACGCGGGCCAGCCCGGCGCGCACCGTTTCGCGCTGCGGCTCCAGCACGCGCCACATGGTCTGCACGGGCGCCTGGTTGGAGTAGTCCAGGTGGCGCTTCATGGCGTCCTGGACCATGGCGGGCGAGGGGCTGACCCCGCCGTTGTTGAGGTTCAGGATGGACCGGTCCACCGTGAACGCCTGCTGCACCATGGCCCAGAAGTCCTCGTCGGAGGCGGTCTCGGCGGCGGTGCCGGCGTGCCGGGCGACCGCGGCGGCCACCTCGCGCAGGGCGGCGGGGTGCAGGGTGGCGGCCACCGCCAGCGCGGACGGCCTGCCGACGCGGCGGAGGAAATCGCGGCGGGTGTGCATGGGGCGCCTTTTCCCGAAGGGAGCCCGGCGAAGCCGGGCGGGTGGCGTGCTCCTCGATAATAGCGCGGCCGCGAGCGAAAATCAGCGTCGCCGTGCCCGGAGGCCTGCGTTCACACGGCGGGAGGGCAGTTCGTCGTTGCCGTTCCGCAGTACCCCCCAAAGTCTGTTCGGCGGGAGACAGCCGGGCAGTTTCGGCTGGCTCACTCCGGCGCAGGGAAACCCGCCGGCCGTTTGGCGGGGTTCCCTGCGCCCGCGCAGGAGACGGACGGCCGTATCGTCCGGCTCCGGAGCGGCCCCCCGCCACGAACCCAGCCACGACAGGACGACGCGTTTGCACCTCCCGCCGCTCCGCGTAGATTCCCCGGAAGGACAGGACGGCAGGAGCAACCCGCACGACGGCACGGTCACCCATGAGCACCGGCAGCGGCTACCAGGAACCCTACCTCCCCCGCGTGGTGATCGTGGGCGGCGGATTCGGCGGGCTGTACGCGGCGCGGGCCCTGAAGCACGCCCCCGTGCGGGTGACGATCGTGGACCGGCACAACTACCACCTCTTCCAGCCGCTGCTGTACCAGGTGGCCACCGCCACGCTGTCCCCGGCGGACATCGCCCGCCCCATCCGCCAGGTGGTGCGCCGGCAGCGCAACACGGAGGTGATGCTGGCCGAGGTGACGGGCGTGGACACGGAGCGCCGCACGCTGACGCTGGCCGACGGCCGCCCGCTGCGCTACGACTTCCTGATCCTGGCGGCCGGCGCGGTGGACCAGTACTTCGGGCACGAGGGGTGGGCGGCGATCGCGCCGGGGATGAAGACCATCGACGACGCCACGGAGATCCGGCGGCGCTTCCTGCTGGCCTTCGAGCACGCGGAGCAGGTGACCGACCCGGTGCTGCGGCGGGCGCTGCTCACGTTCGTGGTGATCGGCGGGGGGCCCACGGGGGTGGAGATGGCGGGCGCCTTCGCGGAGATCGCGCACCATACGCTGAGCCGCGAGTTCCGCAACTTCGACCCGCGGGCGGCGCGCATCCTCCTGATCGAGGGCGGCGCGCGCCTGCTGGCGGGGTACGACGAGGAGCTGTCGCGGAGCGCGCTGGAGCAGCTGGAGGCGCTGGGGGTGGAGGTGCGGCTGAACTCCATCGTCACGCGCATCGAGCTGGGGGCGGTGTACGTGGGCGAGGAGCGCATCCCCACCTACCCGGTGGTGTGGGCGGCGGGGGTGGCGGCGTCGCCGCTGGGCAAGGGGCTGGGGGTGCCCACGGACCGCATGGGGCGGGTGCAGGTGCTGCCGGACCTGTCCATCCCCGGGCACCCGGAGGTGTTCGTCATCGGCGACCTGGCCTCCATCACCCACCAGACGGGGCAGCCGCTCCCCGGGGTGGCGCAGGTGGCGCTGCAGGGCGGACGGGCGGCGGCCCGCAACATCCGCCGCACGCTGCGCCGCGAGCCCCGGGAGGCGTTCCGCTACCGCGACAAGGGGAGCATGGCCACCATCGGCCGCGCAAAGGCGATCGCGGCGATCGGCCGGGTCAAGCTCACCGGCTTCGTGGCCTGGCTGGCGTGGCTGTTCGTGCACGTGCTCTTCCTGATCGGCTTCCGCAACCGGGTGGCGGTGTTCCTGGAGTGGGCGTGGAGCTACCTGACCTGGCAGCGCGGCGCCCGCCTGATCACCGGCGAGGTGCGCCCGGACAACGTGCTGCGCCGCCTGGGGCTGGAAACGCCGGCGGAGGGCGGGAGCGAGACGGAGGCGGACAGGGCGGTGGCCTCGCCGGCGCCGGGGGGCGGGGGCGGGTGGATGGAGGGCGACTCGGAGCAGGCCCGGGCCGCGGTCCCGCCGGCGCGGGGATGAGGCCGCCGGCGCACCACCGCGGGGCGGAGCGCTGGCTGCGCGCCTCCGGCCACGGCTGGGAGCGGGTGCGCTACGCGCGGCCGGAAGCGGGCGGCGAGACGGCGGGGTTCCGCCTGTCGCCGCGGGGCGGGCCGCGGGGCCGGGTGGTGGCGGCGCACGGCGCCTGCGACGACGCGCTCTTCCCGCTGGTGGCGCTGTACGCGGCGCTGCTGGAGCGGGGGTTCGAGGTGTTCGCCTTCGACCTGGACGGCAACGGCTGGGAAAGCACCACGCGCTTCTCGCCGGAGGGGATCCGGGGCGCCGTGGCCGCGGCCGCGCGGGAGGCGGAGCGGGGCCGGCCGCCGCTCCCCCTGCACCTGCTGGGGCACAGCCTGGGCGGGGCGCTGGTGCTGGACGCCCTGGCGCGCGGCGAGACCGCGGCGGAGTCCGCCGTGGTGGTGGCGACGCCGCTGGAGGTGCGCGTCACCGCGCGCACCGCGCTGGCGGAGCTGGGGGGCTTCTTCCGCCCGGCGACGCTGCGGCAGCGGGCCTTCTACGGGCTGGGCGGCGTGGTGCCGGCGTTCGGGCCGGTGAAGCGCGGCGCCTACCCGTTCCGCGGCGGCGCGCGCACCGGCAACTTCGACTACGTGGCCGTGTTCGACGCCCTGCTGCGCGCCACGGACCTGCGCCGCGCGGCCGGGCGTGTGCGCGCGCCCGTGCTGCTGGTGTACGGCGAGCGCGACGGCATCGCCCCGGCGGCGCACGGCGCCGAGCTGGCGCGTCTGCTCCCCCGCGCGGAGCTGGTGCGGGTGCCGGGGGCGACTCACTTTTCCACCGCGTCGTCCGCGGTGGCGACGGAGCGGGCGGCGGCGTGGCTCGCCGCCCGCGCGGGGGCGACGGCGGCGTGAGCACCCCGCTGAAGATCGACGTGCACGTGCACCTGGCCGGGGTGGGGACGGGCGGCTCCGGCTGCTGGCTTTCCCCGCGCTTCGCGGCGCGCTACACCTTTCGCGTGCTGCGCCGCTGGTACGGGATCACCGACGCGCAGATGCGCGAATCGGTGGACCAGGAGTGGGCCGCGTCCATCGCGGAGCGGGTGCGCGGGAGCGAGCTGGACCGGGCGGTGGCGCTGGGGTTCGACGGGGTGTACGGCGCGGACGGCGAGCTGGACCGGGAGCGCTCGCAGATGGTGGTGCCCCCCTCGTGGGCGCTGGAGGCGGCGCGGCGCCACCCGGAGCTGCTCCCCGGGCCCTCGGTGAACCCCGGCCGGCGCGACGCGCTGGAAAGGCTGGAGGAGTGCATCGAGGGCGGGGCGGTGCTCCTCAAGTGGCTCCCCTCTGCCATGGGGATCGACCCGGCGGACCCGCGCCACACGCCGTTCTACCGGCGCATGGCGGACGCGGGGCTGCCGCTGCTCTGCCACTCCGGCGGGAGCGAGCGCACCTTCGCGGAGGTGGCGCCGGAGTACACGGACCTGCGGCGGCTGCGGCTGCCGCTGGAGATGGGAGTGCCGGTGATCGTCGCGCACAACGGGGTGCCGGTGCACCTGTCGCGCGACCCGGACCAGCTCCCCCTGCTGCGCGAGCTGCTGCGCGAGTTCCCGCGGCTGTGGGTGGACAACTCCGGCATCTCCAACCCCAGCCGCTTCGCGCACCTGCCGCGGCTGGCGCGGGACGCGGAGTTCACGGATCGCACGCTGTACGGGAGCGACTACCCGGTTCCGTCGCTGGCCGCGTACTACGTGCGGGAGCTGGGGCTGCGGCGGGTGCGGTCGCTGCAGGCGGAGCGGAATCCTTTTCAGCGGGACGTGGCGCTGAAGCGGGCGCTCGGGTACCCGGATGAGACGCTGTTTCGTGCTGCATCTGTGCTGCCGGGGCTAGCGCGTGGTGGCGGTATACGATAATTACCAGTGAAGGCCCTAAAACAAGCATCCATCGTGTCGTGCGCGCCATCACGGACCCGGTGGGAATAACCTCGGATGACGCTTAAGGGGGAAGGCATAATGGATGGATATCAATTATTTGAGGCCATCAGGGTGCACAACTTTCTGTCGTATGGATCCGACACAGAAAGTACAACACTTCTGCCGCTCAACGTCCTAATCGGTCCAAATGCCTCGGGCAAATCAAACCTGCTGGAGGCGTTTTCGATTCTTCAAGCAACTGCCACCGATTTGACAGGACCCTTGCGGGAAGGAGGAGGGATAAACGAGTGGATCTGGAAGGGTGGCGCCCGAGACATGGTGGCGCAGATCGAAGCCATCATTAACTATCCTGACGGAATTATGCCTTTACGGTACCATCTCAATCTTGCTTCTGTGGGTCAGAGGGTTGAACTCATTGATGAGGCGGTAGAGAATGTCGCCCCAAACAATCCTTACGACCACGATGTATACTTCTTCTACCGTTACCAGAACGGTCACCCAGCCCTAAACGTTCGAGCACTTGGCGATCAGGCTGGATCAGGCCTTAATAGGACGCGCAGGCACTTGCGGCGTGAGGACTTGCGCCCAGATCAGTCCGTTCTCTCACAGCGTAAGGACCCGGACATATACCCGGAGATTACCTATTTAGCGGAGCAATTCTCGGCGATTACCCTATTCCGGGACTGGAGTTTTGGTCGGGACACGGATCCCCGCCGGCCCCAGCCGGCTGACCTGCCTGCGGACTTCCTGCTTCCCAATGGCCGGAATCTCGGTCTCGTGCTGAACAATCTTCAGCATCGATCTGAGACCCGCGATGTAATAATCCGCTATTTCAGAAAATTCTACGAGTCCGCAGTTGACGTCAGTACCAAGATCTATGGCGGATCGGTCCAGGTGTATGTTCACGAACTAGGGCTAAAGGAGCCGGTACCTGCTACGCGACTTTCTGATGGTACGCTCAGGTTTCTGTGCCTGTTAAGCATTCTATGCCACCCGTCTCCGCCTCCATTCATCGGAATCGAAGAGCCCGAACTCGGTCTTCATCCGGATATTCTTCCGGTCGTCGCGGAACTGCTACTTGATGCGTCCCAAAGAACGCAACTCGTTGTCACGACCCATTCTGACACTCTGGTAACAGCACTGTCTTCCGTTCCTGAAGCGATTCTGGTCTGTGAACCTTCTCCGGCTGGTACTCGACTCCGCCGACTCGACCCAACTCAACTGGCACTGTGGCTTGAGAACTACTCGCTCGGGGAACTCTGGAGAATGGGCGAAATTGGAGGGACCCGGTGATACAGGAAATTCGTATCTACGTCGAAGGAGGGGGATCGGATACTAATACCAAAGCGCGCTTCCGACAGTCTATGGGTCGTTTTTTAGACGAGCTCAGGCAGAAAGCAAGAGAGAGAAGAATTGGCTGGCAAGTTATCGCTTGCGGCTCGCGATCTGACGCTTTTCGGGATTTCAGGAATGCCCATATTTCACACCCCAACGCTATGAATTTCCTGCTAGTGGACTCCGAGGGCCCAGTTCATATGGGCGTCCGAGACCATCTATACAACAGAGCTGGCGATGGGTGGGATTTAGGCGATTATGAAGATGATCAACTTCATATGATGATACAGATGATGGAGTCTTGGTTCCTCGCTGACCGAGAAGCTTTGCAGCAATACTACGGCGCGGGATTCAAGATAGGAGCGCTCCCTAACAACCCTCACGTTGAGCAGATACCCAAGCAGGATGTTCAACGCTCTCTCCGACAAGCTACCAGGGAGACAACAAAGCGCGAGTACCACAAGACTAGGCACGGACCAGATCTGCTTGAGCGCATAAGCCCCAGCAAAGTTCGAGATGCGGCGCCGGCTTGCGAACGGCTCTTTATTACACTCAAACGCAGCATCTCGGGGTTATAGGATGTACAAGCCGAGGGTGGATACGGCCTCTGGATTTTGCAATCGACTGGGCGAGTTGAAGGTCAAGAGTCTTGGGTTGGCGGCAGCGATATCGCTACTCCTGACGTCTACAGCCTCGGCGCAGCTGCGCCCGCTGGATCCCGCGGAGTGGCGGGTGTGGGAGGGGGGGCGCGGCGTGGTGGCGGGGGTGGGCGGGGGCGTGTTCGCGGACCAGCGGGCCTCGCTGGCGGGCGTGGAGGGGCGGCTGGTGGAGGGGGGGAGCTTCGCGGTGGCGCTGCGGACGGGGCGGGTGGCGTTCGAGGCGGGGGGGACCGTGCAGCGCTTCTTCCGGGACGAGCGGGCCTTCGCGGCGCCGGTGGGCGACGCGCGGCCGGACGAGGACGGGCGGCGGCACGACTCGGGGGACTACCGCATCGCCACGGTGGTGCGGCTGACGCCGGAAGCGGCGCCGGCGCTGGCCGTGCTGCGCTTCGGGACGCGGCTCCCCACCACCGACAACAAGGTGGGGCTGGACCGCGACGCCCTGGACTTCTTCGCGCTGCTGGGCGGGCGGGTGAGGCGCGGCGCGCTCGCGGCGGGCGCCGAGGCGGGGATCAGCATCAACGGCACGCGCGACCCGAGGTGGGAGCAGCGGGACGTGCTGGTCTACGCGCTGGCGGCGGAGTACGCCGCGGCGCCGGGGCTCGTGCCCACGCTGTCGCTGGTGGGGAACGTGCCCGGCCTGCCGGACCGCACCCCCCGCGGCAACGAGGACCTGGGCGAGGTGCGCCTGGGGGTGCGCGCGGGGGGGCGGCGCTGGGTGCGCGTGGAGCTGGTGCGGGGATACACCGATTTCAGCCCGTCCGCCGGGGTGATCGTCGCCGTGGGAACGGCGCGTTAGTCAGGGGAGGAGGCGCGCCAGCATCCACAGGAGGAGCGCGCCGCGCAGCGTCCACGCCGCCGTGCGCAGCCCGTTGCCGGCCACCAGCGAGCGGTGCGCGGCCGCCTCCCAGCCGCCCCCCAGCACGCGGTGCCGCGGCACCTGGAGCAGGCCGGTGGAGGCCCACGCCACCGCGATGAGCGCGAGCCCCGCCCACGCCGCGACCGCGGGAATCCCCGGGGGCGGGCGGAGGGCGAGCAGGGCGCCCGTGGCGAGCTCCACCAGCATGGGCGGGCCCACCACCCAGGTGGTGCGCCGCCCGTGCGCCGCGGCGTAGCCGGCCCAGCCGTCGCGCCCCACCCGCCCGAAGAGCGGGTAGTGCACCACCTGCACGAACCAGATCACCCCGATCATCATTCCCGTGGACGCCAGGTTCAGCAGCAGCACCCACTCCATCGCGCCCTCCTCGCCGCAGCCCGTGAACGCCCGCTGAAACTTCCCGCGCGCGGCCCCCGTACCATGCCCCATGCCGGCGGCGGACGCCCCGGGACGCACCACCCATACCGGACTGCGGGAGAGCGAGGCGACATGAGCGGCCATGAGATGACCCGGGGAGTCCTGATCCGCGACCTGATCCTCTTCCAGATCAAGCTGGTCCTGGATTCCCTCAAGGGCATCGCCCTGTTCCAGGCCTCCATCGTCGCCGCGGTCATCGACGTGATCTTCATGCCCATCACGCGCGGCCGGCTCTTCTACTCGGTGCTGCGGTTCAGCGAGCGCGTGGACCTGTGGCTCAACCTGTACGGCGCCTCGGAGGGCGCGGAGAACGACGCGGACGGCCTCTTCGGCACGAGCCGCGCGGGCGCGCCCACCTTCCTGGGCAAGCTGGAGCAGGTGGTCCGCGAAAAGGAGCGCGAGTTCGTCCGCAGCGGCTTCCGCGGAGCACGCAAGGTCGCCTGACACGAGGCAGACACGACG
>JBEVLE010000740.1:0-11962 GCA_040509335.1 Longimicrobiaceae bacterium
TGAGGGATTACGGCCCGAAGGGGCGAGACCCGGCGGGGCTGTTTCCGCCGGGGCTCGACTCCGTTAGCCCGCGTTGTTTGCGGGCTTACGGAGCCGAAGCCCGACCCCGGCGCCAGCCGGGGGCACGCCCGAACCCTGCCGTTCAGCCTGCTTCAGTTCGATCCAGTCATCACACCCCCACCACCTCGCGCGCCTCCGTCCGCCCGCGATCCGTGAGCGCCAGCCGGTCGCCGTCGCTGCGCGACACCAGCCCCCGCCCCTCCGCCCGCTTCACCACCGACGCCGCGAAGTCCGGGCTCCAGCGCAGGTGCTCGTGCAGGTGCGATTCGCGGTTCTCGGACCCCGCCTCCGGCGAGTCCTCGTGGTTGAGCAGGTGGATGGCGAGCATGGCCTGCGCGAACTCCCACCGCTGCCGGGCGCGGCGCCGCGCCAGCGCCAGCATCCCCCGCTCCGGCGCCAGCAGGAACACCAGCGCGAAGGCCACGCCGGTCATGGTGGCCATGGAGCCGGCGATGGACACGTCCAGGAAGTACGACATCCAGTAGCCGGCCAGCGCGCTCGCCACCCCGATCGCCACGCTCAGCAGGATCATGCGCGGGAGCCGGTCGGTGAGCAGGTACGCCGCGGCCGGCGGGCCGATCATCAGCGCCACCACCAGCACCGACCCCACCGCGTCGAACGCACCCACCGCCGTGGCCGACACCAGAGTCATGAAGGCGTAGTGCACCAGCCCGGGCGCGAACCCCAGCGCGCTGGCCAGCGCCGCGTCGAAGGTGGTGAGCTTGAGCTCCTTGTAGAAGGCGGCCACGAAGCCGGCGTTGAGCAGCAGGATGACGCCCATCACCCACAGCGTGCGCGGCCCCAGGTCCGCGCCCCCCACCTCCAGCCGGTTGAACGGGGCGAAGGCCAGCTCGCCCAGCAGCACCGCGTCCACGTCCAGGTGCACGTTGCCGGCGTAGCGGGAGATGAGGATCACCCCCGTGGAAAAGAGCGCGGGGAACACCAGCCCGATGGCGGCGTCCTCCTTGACCCGCCCGGTGCGGCCCAGCAATTCCACCAGCGTGACGGTGAGCACCCCCGTGGCCGCGGCCGCCGCGATGAGCAGCGGCGAGGCCAGGTTCTCCGTGACGAAAAAGGCCAGCACGATCCCCAGGAGGATGGAGTGCGAGATGGCGTCGCTCATCAGCGCCATGCGCCGCAGCACCAGGAACACCCCCGGGAGCGCGCACGCCGCGGCGGTGAGCGCCGCGATCCACTGGATCTCGACTTCCGGCGACGCGGCCATCATCCCTCCGCCTCCCCGCCGCGCCGCTCCTCCTCCGCCTCGCCCGCCGCCGTGATGGCCCAGCCGCCCCTGCCCACGCGCTGCGCCCACCCGCGCGACTCCAGCTCCGCCAGCTCGTGCTGCGCCCCGGGGTGCAGCGCCTCCAGCGTCGCCACGGTGTGCCCGTGCGCCTGCCCGGGGTGCTGGCGCGCCAGGGCGTACAGGTCGGCGAGCACCGCCTGGGTGTGCAGCCGGCGGCGGTTGCGCTGGTCGCGCGCCCACCCCCACACGATCCCCCGCTCCGGCGCGAACAGGAGCGAGAGCGCCACCAGCGCCGTGAGGCACAGGACGATGGTGGGCCCCGTGGGGAGGCGCTCCGTGGTGCTGGACAGGATCGCCCCGGCCACCCCGGAGAGCGCGCCGAAGAAGCCGGCCAGCACCACCATCCGTCCCATGCGGTCCGTCCACTGCCGGGCCGCCGCGGCGGGGGCCACCACCATGGCGCTCATCAGCACCACCCCCACCGTCTGCAGGCCGATGACGATGGCGAGCACCAGCACCGAGGTGAGCAGCACGTCCACCCGGCGCATGCTGAAGCCCAGGCTGGCCCCGAACTCCGGGTCGAAGGCCAGCATCTTGAACTCCTTCCACAGCAGCGCGGTCGCGCCCAGCGCCAGCGCCCCCAGCGCCGCGATCTGCACCACGTCGCGGTGCAGCAGGGTGGCCGCCTGCCCGAAGAGGTAGCGGTCCAGCCCGGCCTGCGCGGCGTCGGGGCGCTTCTGGATGTAGGTGAGCAGCACCAGCCCGAAGCCGAAGAACACGGCGAGCACCAGCCCCAGCGCGCTGTCCTCGCGCACGCGGCTGCTTCCCACGATCCGCATCACCAGCAGCGTGCCCAGCCACCCCGCGGCGGCGGCGCCCAGCACCAGCACCAGCGGCGCCTTGCTCCCGGTGAGCAGGAAGGCCAGCGCGATCCCCGGGAGCGCGGCGTGCGAGATGGCGTCGCCCAGCAGGCTCTGCTTGCGGAGCACGGCGAAGGAGCCCAGCGCGCCGCTGGTGGTCCCCAGCGCGGCGGCGCCGAGCGCCACCGTGCGCAGGGTGTAGTCGGAGAACAGGTCGGGGAGGGCCACCGCGTCCCCCCTCAGGCCCGCAGCCGCGGGGCGGCCAGGGCGCCCGGCGCCTGGAGCGGCGCCGCCGGATCGGAGCCGCGGCGCTGCAGGAAGGGGACGCGCCCGCCGTAGGTGAGGCGCAGGTTCTCCTCGGTGAAGATCTCGGCGACCGGGCCGGCGGCCACGCGGCGCACGTTGAGGAGGAGCACCCAGTCGAAGTACTCGGGGACGGTCTCCAGGTCGTGGTGCACCACCACCACCGTCTTTCCCGCCTCGCGCAGCCCCTGGAGCACGGTGACGATGGCGCGCTCCGTCTTGGCGTCCACCCCCTGGAAGGGCTCGTCCATCAGGTACAGGCCGGCGTCCTGCACCAGCGCCCGCGCCAGGAACACGCGCTGCTGCTGCCCGCCGGAAAGCTGCGAGATCTGCCGCGCGGCGAAGTCCTGCATGGCCACCTGCTCCAGCGCCGCCATGGCCATCTCCCGCTCGCGCCGGCCGGGGCGGCGGAACCACCCCAGCGCCCCGTAGCGCCCCATCATCACCACGTCCAGCACGCTGGTGGGAAAGTCCCAGTCCACGCTCCCCCGCTGGGGAACGTAGGCCACCAGCCGCCGCTGCTCGGCGTAGGGGCGGCCGTGGACGAGCACCTGCCCCGCCGCCGGGCGCACCAGCCCCAGCACCGACTTGATCAGCGTGCTCTTCCCCGCCCCGTTGGGCCCCACGATCGCCATCAGGGTGCCGGCCGGGACCTCCAGGTCCACGTCCCAGAGCACCGGCTTGTCCCGGTAGGCCACCGTCAGGTCGTTGACCTCGATGGCCGGCGTCCGCTCGCTCGCCGCTGGCTTCATCCTCGCCCCTTTCCTTTTATCTCGCGTCCGCCGCCGCGGGCTCACCCAGGAGAGCCCCGACGATCGTGTCGATGTTGTGCTTCACCATCCCCACGTACGTCCCTTCCGGCGTCCCGGCGCTCCCCATGGCGTCCGAAAAGAGCTGCCCGCCGATCCTCACCCGCCACCCGCGCGCCGCCACCGCCTCCTGCACCGCCTCCACGTTGCGCCGCGGGATGGACGACTCCACGAACACCGCCGGAATTCGCCGGTCCGCGATGAAGGCGGCGAGCTCCTGTACGTCCGCCGTGCCCGCCTCGGATGCGGTGCTGATCCCCTGGAGGCCGCGCACCTGGAAGCCGTACGCCCGCCCGAAGTAGTTGAAGGCGTCGTGCGCCGTCACCAGCACCCGCTTCTCCTCCGGGACGCGCAGGGCCTGCGCGCGGACGTAGCGGTCCAGCGCCTCCAGCTCGGCCAGGTAGCGCGCGGCGTTCGCCCGGTACTCGGCGGCGTGGGCGGGGTCCGCCTGTGCCAGCGTCTCGGTGATGCGGGGCACCGTCATCATCCACAGCCGCACGTCGAACCAGACGTGCGGATCGTAGGCGCCTTTGAACTCCGGCGGCGCCTTGAGCGAGTCCTTGGGGATGGCCTCCGACACGGCCACGCTGCGGGTGCGCTCGCCCATCTCCGCCAGCACCTCGGCCATGCGGGCCTCCAGGTGCAGCCCGCCGTACAGGATCACGTCCGCGCGGTACAGGCGGCGCACGTCGCCCTCGCTGGCCTTGTACAGGTGCGGGTCCACGCCGGGGCCCATCAGGCCGGTGACGCGCACGTGGTCGCCGCCCACGTTCTCGGCGGCGTCCTTGATCATCCCCACGGTGGTGACCACGTTCAGCCGGTCGGCGGCTTCGGCGGGCTCCGGCGGGGTGCAGCCGGCCAGCAGGGTGGCGCCCAGAACGATCAGCAAGGTGATCTGCAAGATCCGCATCAACAATCCGAATTCGAATTTTAAGGTAGCTTAAATTTCTATTCACAGCATATCGTGGATTCGCGGACGTGTCAAGAAGGGCGGCTTGTGGGCGGTGCTTTTCGCGTGGGGGCGGGGCCGCTCCGGAGCCGGGCCAAACTGCCGGCGGGTCTCCCTCCGCGACATCATGCGGGAAAAGCAATGAACGGCGGAACGGCCGAGCCTTCCGCATGGCCTCCGCCGTCGATACGATTGTCGCGCTCGTCCACCCGTCTCCCGCCGCGAGGATCGCCGTGCCGGTCAACACCAACGCGTGGAACCGCGTCCGCTACACGCTGCTCGCGCCGGTCTACGACCGGGTGGCGGGCTTCCGGGCGCAGCGGCGGCGCTCGCTGGAACTGCTGGCGCCGCGGCCGGGGGAGCGGGTGCTGGTGGTGGGGTGCGGGACGGGGCTGGACCTGGAGTGGATCCCGCGCGGGGTGGAGGTGGTCGCGGGCGACCTGACCCCGGCGATGGTGGAGCGCACGCGGGCGCGGGCGGGGCGGCTGGGGCGGCCGGTGGAGGCGCGGGTGATGGACGCGCAGGCGCTGGGAGTGCCGGACGCGTCGTTCGACGCGGCGGTGCTGCACCTGGTGCTGGCGGTGGTGCCGGACCCGGTCGCGGCCATCCGCGAGGCGGAGCGGGTGCTGCGCCCCGGCGGGCGGGCGGCGGTGTTCGACAAGTGGGTGCCGGACGACGGCGCGCCCTCCCCGGCGCGCCGGCTCCTCAACCTGGCCGCCAACCTGGTGGCCACCGACGTCACCCGCCGGCTCGGCGACCTGGTGGCGAGCACCGGGCTGGGGGTGGAGCACCGGGAACCGGCGGGGGGCGGCGGCTTCTTTTCCATCGCGCTGCTGCGCAAGCCCGGACCGCCCGCGTAGACACGTCCGGCCGGGCGCGGGCTACTCCCGCCCCGGCAGCTCCAGGTACCGCTCGATGCCGATGGCCTCCAGGAAGGCGCGGTCGTGGGAGACCGCCAGCAGCGCTCCGCCGTAGCCGCGCAGCACCGATTCCAGCGCGGCCAGGCTGTCCAGGTCCAGGTGGTTGGTGGGCTCGTCCAGCAGGAGGAGGCGGGGCGGGCGCCAGCCGTTCAGCACGCACGCCAGGGCGGCGCGGAGCCGCTGGCCGCCGCTCAGCGTCCCCACCTGCTGGTGCACCCCGTCCTCCACGAATAGGAAGCGGGCGAGCGCGTGGCGGCTCGCCGTCTCGTCCAGCGCCGGGTTCGCCGCGCGGTAGCTTTCCAGCACCGTGCGCTCCGGGTCCAGCCGCCGCGCCAGCTGGTCGAAGTGCGCCACCTCCTCCGCCGGCACCCCCAGGCGGAGCGTCCCCGCCGTGGGCGCGATCTCCCCCGCGACCACGCGCAGCAGCGTGGTCTTCCCCGCCCCGTTGGGCCCCGTCACCGCGACGCGCTCCGGCCCCACCACGCGCAGCGAGACGCCGTGCAGCGCGTCCACCGCCGCGCCGGGGTGCCGCACCGCCACCCCGTCCAGCTCCAGCACCGTCTTCCCCGCCGGCAGCTCCACGGGCGGCAGCTCCACCGCCAGCACGGCGCGCTCCTCCACCCGCTCGCGCGCCGCCCGCGCCCGCTCGCGCCCCTCCTCCACCACCCGCGCGCCCACGTCGCGCAGCCGGGCGGTGGTGTGGTCGCTGCGCTCCTTCATCATCCCCAGCATGATCGCCGGCATGTTGGCCGTGGCGCGGAGCTCCCGCCCCCGGCGGTTGCGGCGGTCCTGGCGCTCGCCGACCTCCTGGGCCCGGCGCTTCGCCGCCCGCAGCGCGTGCCCGGCGCTCGCCAGCTCGCGTGCGGCCGCCTCGTCCTCCGCGGCCCGCTGCGCGGCGTACGCGTCGTAGTCGCCGCCGTACAGGCGGGCGCCCCGCTCGGTCAGCTCCAGGATGCGGTCCATGCGCCGCAGCAGGGCGCGGTCGTGGCTGATGGCGAGCAGCCCACCGCCCCAGCCGCCCACGAAGTCGTGGAGCGCTTCCCTGCCCCGTGCGTCCAGGTTGTTGGTGGGCTCGTCCAGCACCAGGAAGTCCGGCCCGGCCAGCGACAGCCCGGCCAGCGCCACGCGCGTGGCCTCGCCGCCGCTCACGCGCAGCACGGGGCGGTCCAGCGGCAGGTGCGCCAGCCCCAGGCGGCCCAGCACCGCCTCCGCCCGCTCGCGCAGGTCCCAGTCCCCGCCCACGCGGTCCAGCTCGGCGGGGTCGGCGGCGCCGGCGTACACGCGCTCCACGCGGGCCAGGCGCTCCGCGATCCCCAGCACGGCGGCGAGGGGCACGTCGCCGCGCACCTGGAAGTCCTGCGGCAGCCAGCCCACGGCGCAGCGGCGCAGCACGCTTCCCGCCGACGGCTCCAGGGCGCCGGCGAGGATGCGCGCCAGCGTGCTCTTGCCGACGCCGTTGGGTCCCACCAGCCCGGTGCGCTCGCGCCCGAACCCGAGGGTGATGTCGTGGAAGAGGGTCCGCCCGTCAGCCAGCGAGAAGGCGACGCGGTCGGCGGTGATGCGAGGGTCGAACGAGGGCGATGACATGGGGGCGCGCTCCGGTCCTGGGGGTGGATGCAGTGTGAGCTCCAGCCAGGTGTCCGATCATGCGCGCGACCTCCGTCGGGGGGCGGTCGGGCCGGACGGGCCCGATCCGTGGGCACGGAATGTAACCCGTTGCGGGCCCGCGCTCAACGTTCCGCGCGGGGGGAGGCGCGGCCGCTCTCTTGTCGCCCCCGCGCCCCGGGCGTACCCTTGGGGGAGTGGCGGGAGCGCGGCCGGCGGGCCGCGCCAGGGTCCAGGGGAAAAGGAGCAGCGCCATGTCCGAGCCCACCCCTGGCCTCGACGGCCGGCTCTTCGCCGCGGCGCGGGAGGGAGACGTGGAAACCCTGGCCGCGGTGGAGCTGCTGCTGGGGCGCGGGCTGGACGTGAATGCCCGCGAGGAGGGCGACGACACGTACGCCATGCACTGGGCCGCGGCGGCCGGGCACCTGGACGTGGTGCGGCGGCTCGCCGACGCGGGCGGCGACGTGGTGGGACGCGGCGACGACCACGGGCTGGAGGTGATCGGCTGGGCGACGTGCTGGGAGGGGTGCGACGACGCCGCGCACCGCGCCGTCGCGGACTTCCTGGTGGCCCGGGGCGCGCGGCACCACGTCTTTTCCGCGGTGGCGATGGGCCTGGAGGACGAGGTCCGCCGCATCGTGGCGGAGGACCCGGGGGCGCTGCGCAGGCCCATGAGACGGCAGGCACGACGGCGACGCGATGGGCTGGGCCGAGCACTCCGGGCAGGACGAAGTGGCGGAGATCCTCCGGGCGCACGCCGCCAAGCCGTGACGGCGCGCCGGGAGCGCCCGGAGCGCGCCGTCAGCGGGGGCGGTCCTCCATCCTGAACTCCAGCCGGACGGTGCGGGTGCGGCCGCCGGCGGTGACCTGCGTCACCAGCAGCGTGCGCTCGTCCAGCACCTGCCCCGCCGCCTCCCCGAAGGCGGTGCCCGCCCCCGCGGAGAAGCGGATCGCCCCGCCCTCACGGTCGTAGCGCCCTTCCGCCCGGTGCACCACGGCGGGGCGAATCGCGCCCCCGCACGTCTCCTGCGTGCTGCCGCTGAAGGTGAAGCCGCCCTCCTGGAGCGCCAGCGTGCCCTGCACCGCCCGCAGCACGCAGTCGCCGCGGGTGTCCAGCGTCGCGGGAACGACCGAGTCGTTCACCTCCACCAGCCGGTAGACGCCCTGCACGCCCCCCTGGCGGCGCCCCATCCGCAGCGCCTCGTCCGGGAGCGAGGGCGTGGGGTCGTCCACCGAGGGGACGGTGCTGGGGATGGGCGGCCCGGGCCGGACGCGGACCCCGCCGGAGCACCCGGCGGCCAGCGCGAGGGCGAGCAGGGCGAGCGGCGCGGAGCGCGGCATGGGCATGGCGGTGCGGGGCACGGGTGAGGGCGGCGCGGGCGGCGTGCCCGCGCGGACCCGGCACAGCGGATGCAGCGCCCATGCCGCGGCCCTCCCGCTCCGCGCCCGCCGCGTGTATCTTATGCGTCCGCAACGAGCTGAACCCGCCGCCCCACCCCGCCATGCTCGGCTTCCGCAAGGTCCGCGTCCCCGCCATCTCCACGGTCGCCGCCCCGGCGCCCCCCTCCGCGGCCCCGGCCGCCTGCGCCAACTGCGGCGACGCCTCGCCCGGCAGGTTCTGCCCCGCCTGCGGGCAGGAGCGGCGCACCCGGCTGATCTCGCTGCGCGAGATGGCGGTGGACTTCCTGGACGACCAGCTCGCCCTCAACTCCCGCCTCCCCGCCACGGTGTTTGCCCTGCTGCTGCGGCCGGGGTTCCTGACGGAGGAGTACCTGCGGGGGCGCATCGCGCGCTACATCCGCCCGCTGCGGCTGTACCTGGCGTCGAGCGTGGTGTTCTTCCTGCTCCTTTCCGTGGACGGGAGCGGGCTGGTGAATCTGGGGCTGGCGGAGGGGAAGGGGGTCGGCGTGCGCCTGGACGCCGACTCGCTGGGGCTGGTGGAGGCGCTCGCCGCGGAGATGCCGTCTGCGCCGGCCGCCACCTCCGCCGCGCCCGCTCCGGGCGTCCGCCTGGCCCCGCCGGTGGTGGACGGCTCGTGGGTGGACAGCATCAACGTCAGCTCGGCGAGCCCCACCATCAACCGCCTCCTGGAGCAGAAGCGCGCCCACTTCCGGCGCATGACGCCGCAGGAAGCCTTCCGGGAGGTGATGGCGGAGTTCCGGGAGCACGTCCCCACCATGATGTTCTTTCTCCTCCCCGTGTTCGCCCTGCTGCTCAAGCTGCTGTACGCGCGGCGCGGCCGATTGTACGTGGAGCACTTCGTCTTCGCGCTGCACCTGCACGCCTTTGCCTTCGCGGCGTTCACGGTGATGCTGCTGGCCGGCAACCCCGTGGTCTCCAACGTCATGGCGTGCTGGGTGCTCCTGTACACCTTTCTCGCCATGCGGCGGGTGTACCGGCAGCCGCTCCTGAGGACCGGCGCGAGGTACCTGGCGCTGGGGCTGGGATACTCCACCGTCCTCGCCGTCGCCCTGGCGATCACCGCCGTGGTCACGGTGCTGCTGGTCTGAGCGGAGCCGTCCCCGCCTGAAACATCCGTCGCCCCGCCCCCGTACCGCCCCGGGGAGCCGCGCACCCGGGCTCCCCGGCGACCCGTCGCGAACCGCGCCCCACCGTCCCCGATCCCCCTCGTGAGCCTTTCCCGTTCCACGCCTGGGAGCGACTCGTCCGCCGGGTCGTGGTGGTTCGTCGCGCTCATGCTCCTGTTCGTGTCGCTGGGGGTGCTCGAGGCCGGGTCGCGGCTCCGGGAAAACCGCCGCGCGCAGGGGTGGGAGCGGACCACGGGCGTGGTCGTGGAAAACCGCGAGGTGCGGCGGGACGGACCGCGCGGCGAAGTGTGCTCCCTCCGCCTGCGCTACCGCTACACCGTCGCCGGCCGGGCGTACCGGGGGCGGATGCGGTGGCCCGGCGACCGGGGCGGCTGCGGCGACGCGCACTTCCGCGGCCCGGCGCCGCGGCCGGGGGAGGCCGTCGCGGTGTACTTCGATCCGCGGCGCCCGCGGGCGTCGGCGCTCGCGAGGCGGCACCCCGTCCACCGCTGGGAGGTCGCGGAGCTCCTCGTTTCCCAGCTGTTCTTCTGGGGGCTGCTGCTGGCGGACCTCGCATTCCGCTGGCGCGCCCGCCGGCGCGCCGCCGCGCCCGCCTGACCTGCCCGCTCCCTCCTCGCGCACCGGCCATGCACCCCGTCGGCATCCTGGGCTTCCGCATCTACTTCTGACGCGGAAGGGGCGCGGAAAATTCCGGATTCCGGCAACATCTGCTCCGGAAGCGGCGGGAAAAGGAGCGCAGGGTTTTCCGCGCCCCGGAGCCGGGGTTAGGTTGGGCGTCCGGACCGAACCGGGCGCCCGCCGGGGGCCGCCCCGCACCCGCTCCACCCGACGATGCACGACGCGCCACCCCCGGTCTTCGACGGGCCGCCCAGCCGCATCCAGCGGATCCTCTCGCCCTTCCAGCGCTTCGCGGCCACCGAGTCGTCCGGCGGGATCGTCCTCATCGTGTGCACGGCGGCGGCGCTCGTGCTTGCCAACTCCTCCCGGGCGGAGGCGTTCCACCAGCTGTGGGAAACGGAGCTGGGCGTGTCGGCGGGCGGATTCCGCCTGGCGTACTCGCTTCACCACTGGATCAACGACGGCCTCATGGCCGTGTTCTTTTTCCTGGTGGGGCTGGAGATCAAGCGCGAGTTCATGGTGGGCGAGCTGGCCTCGCCGCGCCGCGCCGCGCTCCCCATCGCCGCCGCGCTGGGGGGGATGGTGGTCCCGGCGCTGGTCTACGCGGCGCTGAACGGGGACGGGCCCGGGGCGGCGGGGTGGGGGATCCCCATGGCGACGGACATCGCCTTCGCGCTGGGGGTGCTGGCGCTGCTGGGGCCGCGCGTGCCGCTGGGGCTCAAGGTGTTCCTCGCCGCGCTGGCCATCGTGGACGACCTGGGGGCGGTGCTGGTGATCGCCCTCTTCTACACGGCGGGGATCTCGTGGGCCGCGCTGGGCGTGGCGGCGCTCTTCCTGGCCGCCATGGCGGCCGCCAACCGGCTGGAGGTGCGCCAGCCCGGGGTGTACCTGGTGCTGGGGGTGGGGCTGTGGCTCGCCTTCCTGTTTTCCGGGGTGCACGCCACCGTCGCCGGGGTGCTCGCGGCCATGACCATCCCGGCGCGCACCCGCATCGACACCTGCGAGTTCCTGGTCCGCGGGCGCGCCCTGATGGACGCGTTCGACCGGGCGGGGGCCGAGGGGGCGGACGTCCTCACCAGCCAGCCGCAGCAGGCGGTGATCCAGGCCATGGAGAGCGCCTGCGAGGGCGCGCAGGCGCCGCTGCAGCGCATCGAGCACGACCTGCAGGGGTGGGTGGCGTTCGGGATCGTCCCGCTCTTCGCCCTCGCCAACGCCGGGGTGCACCTGCCGGCGGACTTCGCCGGCGCGCTCGCCCACCCGGTGACGCTGGGGGTGATCCTGGGGCTGGTGCTGGGCAAGCCCGTCGGCATCACCCTGTTCGCCTGGCTGGCGGTGCGCGCCGGGGTGGCGTCGCTCCCGGAGGGGGTGGCCTGGCGCGCGCTGCACGGGGTGAGCTGGCTGGGCGGCATCGGCTTCACCATGTCGCTGTTCATCGCAAACCTGGCGTTTCCCGGAGGGGCAATGGTGGACGAGGCAAAGGTGGGGATCCTGTCCGCATCCATCCTCGCCGGCGGGGTGGGGTGGCTGCTGCTCCGCCCCGGCGCGGGGCCCGAGCGGCGCGCGGGGGCCGCGTGAATAGCGACGGGCGCGCGGCGGTGCTGCGCGACTTCCGCCGCATCCCCGGCGTGGGGCGCACCATCGCCGAGGACCTGTGGTCGCTGGGGCTGCGCTCCGTGGACGACCTGCGCGGCGGCGACCCGCAGGCGCTCTACGAGCGGCTGTGCGAGCTCCAGGGGTGCCACGTAGACCGCTGCATGCTGTACGTGCTGCGCTGCGCCGTGTACTTCGCCTCGGGCGATCGGCACGATCCCGAGCTGCTCAAGTGGTGGCACTGGAAGGACGGCGGGCTGGCCTTCCGGTCCGGGGGCACGCGGCCGTGACGGCTTTGAACTGCGGGCGAACGGCGGGGCTCGGGCGTGCCCCCGGCTGGCGCCGGGGTCGGGCTTCGGCTCCGTAACGCAGCAAACAACGCTGCGTAACGGAGTCGAGACCCGGCGGAAACAACCCCGCCGGGTCTCGCCCCTCCGGGCCGAAATCCCTCAC
>JBEVLE010000741.1:0-3106 GCA_040509335.1 Longimicrobiaceae bacterium
CAACGGAGGCGAGCCCCGCCAAACCGCCGGCGGGTCTCGCCGCTTCGCGCTCGCATCCCTCACGCGGCATCGCGCTGGCGTCCGCGGACCCCCCTCCCCCCGGCCCCCTCCCCCGCAAGGGGGGAGGGGGAGCACGACACGACGCACCCCAGGGTCAGGAAGCCCTCCCCCAGACTTGGGGGAGGGTGGCGGCTCTCAGGCCGCCGGGTGGGGGCGCTCGCCGACGCCAGCGCGATGCCCGCGTGAGGGATGCGAGCGCGAAGCGGCGAGACCCGGCGGCAGTTTGCCGGGGCTCGCCTCCGTTGCAGACGGTCGTTTCGTCTGCTACGGAGCCGCAGCCCGACCCCGCGCCAGCGGGGGCACGCCCGACCCGTCAGCCGGATCCGTAAAAAACCAGGAGGAGACACGATGGACACGCTGCTCCAGGACCTCCGCTACGCCATACGAAGCCTGCTGAGGGCGCCGGGCTTCGCCCTGGTGGCGGTTCTCACGCTGGCCCTGGGGATCGGGGCCAACACCACCATCTTCTCGGCGGTCAACGGCGTCCTGCTGCGCGACCTGCCGTACGACCACCCCGAGCGGGTGGTGCGCCTGGTGGGGACGCAGAGCGGGGGCGAGAGCCGCGGGACCGTTTCGCTCCCGGACGTGCTGGACCTGCGCGCGCGGGCCACGGTGTTCGAGGAGGTGGCGGCGTACGACGAATGGACGCCCACCCTGGCGGGCGGCGGGGTCCCCGAGCGCCTGCACGCGGCGTCGGTGACCAGCCCCTTCTTCCGGGTGCTGGGGGTACGCCCGGTGCTGGGGCGGTTCTTCCGGCCCGACGAGGACCGGCCCGGCCACGACCCCGCGGTCGTCCTGAGCCACGGGCTGTGGCGCCGCCGCTTCGGGGCGGATCCCGGGATCGTGGGGCGCGCCGTGGAGCTCAGCGGCATCTCGTACACCGTGGCCGGCGTGGCCCCGGCGGGCTTCGAGGACCCGGGGCTGCACGACGCCGCGGAGCAGGACCCGCAGCTGTGGCGGGTCACGCCGGGCTACTTCGCCCCCGAGAGCTCGGCCCGCGACGGCCGGGCGTTCACCGCGGTGGCCCGCCTGAAGCCCGGCGTCGGCATGGGGCGGGCGCGGGCGGAGGTCGCCTCCGTCGCGCGGTGGCTGGCGCGGTCGTACCCGGAGGACGACACCGGGCGGGGGATGGAGCTGGTGAGCCTCAAGGAGGAGATCGTGGCCCCGGTGCGCCCGGCGCTGCTCGCCCTGCTGGCGGCGGCGGGCTTCGTGCTGCTGATCGCCTGCGCCAACGTGGCGAACCTGCTGCTGGCGCGGGCGGAGTCGCGCTCCCGGGAGATCGCGGTGCGCACGGCGCTGGGGGCCACCCGCGGCCGGGTCGCGCGGCAGCTCCTCACGGAAAGCGTGCTCCTGGCGCTGCTGGGCGGCGCCGCCGGTGCGGCGGTGGCGGCCTGGGCGGCGGACTCGCTGGTGGCGCTGGGCGGTGCCGGCCTGGCCCGCGGCGGCCAGGTCCGCCTGGATGGGCGGGTGCTGGCGTTCACGGCGGGCGCGTCGGTGCTCACGGGGCTCCTTTTCGGGCTGGCGCCGCTGCTGCGGGGCGCGTCGCGCGACCTGCAGGCCACGCTGCGCGCCGGGGCGGGCGGGACGGCCGCTCCTGCGGGGCGCCGCGTCCGCCAGCTCCTGGTCGCGGGCGAGGTGGCGGTGTCGGTGCTGCTGCTGGTGTGCGCGGGGCTCATGGTCCGCAGCCTGTGGTCGCTGGGGAGCGTGGACCCAGGGATGGAGACCGGGGGCGTGCTGGCGCTGGAGGTCACTCCGCCGTCGGGCGCGTACGACTCGGACGAGAAGCTGGGGCTGCTCTACGGCCGGATCCACGAGCGGCTGGCGGCGCTCCCCGGCGTGGCGGCGGTGGGGAGCGCGGACATCCTCCCCCTGAGCGGCGACTTCAACGGCATGCAGGTGGACCTTGCCGGACGCCCGGCGCCGCGCCCCGGCGAGGAACTGAGCGTGGAAACGCGGGTGGTGACGCCGGGCTTCTTCGCGGCGCTCGGGATCCCGACGGTGCGCGGACGGGTCCCGGCGGCGGAGGAAGCGCTGGGCTCGCCGGCCCCCGCGGTGGTGGACCGGGCGACGGCCCGCAAGCTGTGGCCGGGGGAGGACCCGCTCGGCAAGCAGTTCCGCGTGTACGGGGCGGACTGGGTGGTGGCCGGCGTGGTGGGCGACACCCGCCAGTTTTCCCTGGAGCGCGCCCCGGAGCCCACGCTGTACCTGCCGCGCGCCCGCGCCCAGGAGTGGATCCAGGCCGGGGCGACCGTGCTGGTGCGGACGGAGGGCGACCCCGCCGCCCTCGCCGCGGCCGCCCGCGCCGCGGTCCGCGAGGTGGACCCCGCGATCCCCGTGAGCGACGTCCGCACCATGGAGCAGGTGGTGGACCGGACGACCGCCGCGCCGCGCCTGCGCGCCGTGCTCCTGGGCGTCCTCGCCGGCATCGCCTTCGCCCTGGGGGTGGTGGGGATCTACGGCACCGTGGCGTACGGGGTGGCCCGGCGCGTCCCCGAGCTGGGGATCCGCATGGCGCTGGGCGCCCGCGGAGGCGACGTCGTCCGCATGGTGGTGCGCGAGGGGATGGCCCCGGTCGCGCTGGGCACGGCCGTGGGGCTGGCGGCGGCGCTCGCCGCGGGGCGGGCCCTGTCCGGCTTCCTGTTCGGCACCCCGGCCTACGACCCGCTCACCTTCGCGGCCACCGCGGCAACCCTCGCCGCGACCGCGTGCCTCACCTGCTGGCTCCCCGCGCGCCGCGCCGCCCGGGTGGATCCGATGGTGGCGCTGCGGACGGACTGAGGAACGGCAGGGAACAGGGAACAGGGAACAGGGAACAGGGAACAGGGAACAGGGAACAGCCTGCAACGGCGACGGCGGACCCCCTCCCCCGGCCCCTCCCCGCAAGGGGGAGGGGAGCACGACACGACGCACCCCAGGGTCAGGAAGCCCTCCCCCAGAATTGGGGGAGGGTGGCGAGCCTAAGTACTCCCGCACGCAAGTTCGGTGACGTACTCATGCGCAGAGCGCCTGGGGCACAGGGCCGGGAGCTTCGAGCTTCTCCAGGAGC
>JBEVLE010000742.1:0-3681 GCA_040509335.1 Longimicrobiaceae bacterium
GTGAGGGATTTCGGCCCGGAGGGGCGAGACCCGGCGGGGTTGTTTCCGCCGGGTCTCGACTCCGTTACGCAGCGTTGTTTGCTGCGTTACGGAGCCGAAGCCCGACCCCGGCGCCAGCCGGGGGCACGCCCGAACCCGCTCCCCGCGGTGACGGCCAGGCGGAGCGTGTGGTTGCGCACGTCCACGGCGTCGTCCGCGGTTTCCCAGCTGTTCCCGCGGTTCTGGAAGAGGTAGTTGTAGCGCACGCTCCGGGTCCACTCCGCCTCCAGCCGGAACGCGCGGACCTCCACGCTTCCCCGCAGGCCGCCGAAGACCGACACGTCGTGGGCGAGGAACGGCCAGCCCACGATCTGGGCCCGCGCCGTGGCGTAGAACGCGTCGTTGTCCCACCGGATCCGCCCCCCGAACACCCCCACGCGCCAGCGGGGGTCCAGGTAGTCGGCGGCGAGCCACTGGCTGGAGCTCCCCGGCCCGATCGCCGCGCCGATCACCTGGCCCCGCTGCGTGTATCCCTGCGGCACCCCCGGGCTGGTGTAGAAGCTGGGCTGCGCGCCGCCGGACGAGGGCTGCTCCAGCGTGGTGAGCTCGCTCTGCAGGCGGAGCAGGCCCCGCGGCCCGATCCCCCGGACGCCCTGCAGGCCCACGGTGTAGCCGCCGGCGGACTCGCGCTCGGGGAACACGCCGGCGACGGAGGAGCGCTGGCGCGCCCACTCGCCGTACGCTTCCAGCCCATCGCCCGGGAACACCCAGCGGCCGAACACGGACCAGATCCGGTCCTGCCGGTCCGCCGTGCCGGTGTCCCCCGGGCTGCTGCTCCCCCACCGGGACAGCGCGTCGGCCAGGTGGCCGGCGGCGGCGCTCCGCGTCCGCACGGCGCCCTGCACGCTGCGGGCGACGCCGAGGGTGAGGTCGGGCTCGAACGCCGGGCGGAGCGTCACCGCCACCGCGCTGATGGAGCGCACGTCGTTGGCGCGGACCGTGTCGAAGCCGGCGGACTCCGACAGCCACCCCCCAAGGAGCCTGGCCTCCAGCGATCCCAGCGGCGTCCGGACCGGCGCGCGCGTCCCCAGGAACAGGTGGGGAAAGCCGCCGGCGTGGTTGCTCAGCACGATGGCGTTGCGGATCCCGGGGCCCCACCAGCCGTTCTCGGTGGACGCCCCCACGGCCAGGGGGCCCGCGCCGAGCGACAGGGTGCTCTGCCCGGGGTGGAGGAAGGTCTCGCCCTGCGCGGCGGGACGGAGCGGGGTGTCGATGGAGTGGCTCCCCCGGTACCAGGGCGGAGTCTCGCCGGCGACGACGGCGGCCGTGACCAGGTGCTCGAACGGCCGGTTGGCCTGGTGGACGAGCTGGGGAGCGAGGACGAGCGAAAGGGGACCCCACCGCGCGTGGGCCCCCAGCGTCACCTGCGTGCTCAGCCCCCTCCCGGCCCACAGGACGCCGTCGTTGAGGGAGAACGGAGCCTCGGAGTTCCAGGTGAGGTCGAGCCTGGGGGCGAGGAGCGCCCGGGCGGGACCGGGCCGCCGCAGCAGCCGGGACGACGCCGAGCGGATCAGGTAGCCGTCCGTGGATGCGTCCCCCGTCAGCTGCTCCACCCGCAGGCGCTCGTCCGCGTCGTCGCCCAGCAGGGGAACGGGCTGGACGCGCGGGGCGGGGACGGAGTCCGGCGCCTGCGCGGCCGCGGGGGCCGGCGGGGAGGCGCCGAGCGCGGCGAGCAGGAGGGCGGGCGCGGCCGACCCGGCGAAACGAGCTGCGATCCGCATGTGCAGGGCGGGCGTGGCGGGGGAGCGGGAGCGGGGCGCGGGACACGGAATGGATTCCATCATACCCACATCCCCCGGCAGGGGCCAGTCTCCGGCGAACCCCGCGGTGGGCCGGCGGGCGGATCCGCCGCGCTGGGCCGGCGATTGGCGTCCGGCCCGGGAGGCCACTATCTTGGGAGGCTCCGGAGAGCATGCTCGACCCGGCCGCCCGCGGCCGCCGCGATGCGCCCACGCCCGTGCCGGGTTCATGGGACCTCCTTCCGCCCCGTTCGGCCCCTCCCCGCGCATGTCGAACACCCTGGTCAAGCTCCTCGGCTGGAGGGCCACCATCCTGCACGGCGACCCCGCCGTCGTGGACCGCTGGAAGTGGCTGCGGCGGCACCTGGCGGCCGGTCCGCTGGACACGTTCGACGCGGGGTGCGGGTCCGGCGCCTTCACGCTGTACGCGGCGTCGGTGGGGAACCGGGCGGTGGGGATGTCGTTCGACGAGGCCAACCAGCGCAAGGCGGAGGAGCGCGGCAGGATCCTTGGTCTCCCCAACGCGCGCTTCGTGGCGGGGGACCTGCGCGAGCTCGGCCGGCACCCCGGGCCGCTGGGACCCTTCGACCAGGTGATCTGCTGCGAGACCATCGAGCACGTCCTGGACGACGGCAGGCTGGTGGCCGACCTGGCGGCGCTCCTCCGGCCGGGCGGGCGCCTCCTGGTCACCACCCCCTACAAGCACTACCGCCCGCTCCGCGGCGACCGGGTGTCCGAGGTGGAGGACGGCGGCCACGTCCGCTGGGGCTACACCCACGAGGAGCTGCGCGCCCTGCTGTCCGCGCACGGCCTGGAGGTGGTGGCGGAGGAGTTCCTCACCGGCGCGGTCACGCAGAAGCTGATGAACCTGATGCGGCGCATCGGCGAGGTGAGCGCCCGCGCGGCGTGGGGCGTCACCTTTCCCCTGCGCGTCCTGCGCGTGCTCGACCCGCTGGTGACCTCCCTCACGCGGTACCCTCCGCTGAGCGTGGCGGTGGTGGGCGTGCGGCGCCGCTGACGGTGATCGCGTCCCCCGGCGCTCCCGCGAAGCGGTGCCCCGGCTGCTCCACCCGCTTCCAGGGGGCGGAGTGGAGCTGCCCGGCGTGCGGCTGGACGCCGGAGATGCTGGATGGGATCCCCGCCTTCGCGCCGGAGCTTTCCCGGGACGGGTACGAGGCCGCGTTCTTCGCGCCGCTCGCGGCGGCGGAGCCCGGCCACTTCTGGTTCGAGGTCCGCAACCGGCTGATCGCGGGCGCGCTGCGCAGGCACTTCGCCGGGGCGGAGCGCTTCCTGGAGGTGGGGTGCGGGACGGGGTTCGTGCTCGCCGGGGTGCGGCGGGCCTTTCCCGGGTGGGCGCTGACGGGGACCGACCTGTTCCCGGAAGGGCTGGCGTTCGCCCGGCGCCGCGTCCCGGGGGCCGAGCTCTTCCAGATGGACGCGCGGCGGATCCCGTTCGAGGCGGAGTTCGGCGTGGCGGGCGCCTTCGACGTGCTGGAGCACGTGGACGAGGACGAAGCGGTGCTCGCCGAGATGCGCCGCGCGGTCCGGCCCGGCGGGGGGATCCTGCTCACCGTCCCCCAGCACCCGCGCCTGTGGGGCCCCATGGACGACATCGCCCGCCACCGCCGCCGCTACACGCGGGCGGAGCTGGTGGGCAAGGTGGAGCGCGCGGGCTTCCGGGTGGAGCGGGTCACCTCGTTCGTGTCGCTGCTCCTCCCGCTGATGGCCGCGTCCCGCCTGCTGAGGCCGCGCCGCGGGGTGGAGGCGGACCCCATGGCGGAGCTCCGCGTTGCCCCGGCCGCGAACCGCGTCCTCGCCCTGGTGCTCGACGCGGAGCGCCGTCTCATCGAGCGGGGCGTGTCGTTCCCGGCGGGCGGCTCCCTCCTGCTCGCCGCCCGCCGTC
>JBEVLE010000743.1:0-5468 GCA_040509335.1 Longimicrobiaceae bacterium
GTGAGGGATTTCGGCCCGAAGGGGCGAGACCGCGCGGCTGTTTGCGCGGGCTCGACTCCGTTACGCACGGTTGTTTCGTGCGTTACGGAGCCGAAGCCCGACCCCGGCGCCAGCCGGGGGCACGCCCAAATCCTTCCGGTCGTTCACCCACCCTGGCGCGTCGCCGTGACAATGACGTCGCGCAGTGTGACGGTGCCGGGGAGGTGGCTGGTGACCAGCAGGTCGATGGACCGGGCGCTCCCGGCCTGCCTGGGGGCCAGGGCCGGGCTCGCGGTCCACTCCACGGGGGCGCCCCGCGGCGTGGGGGTGACCCGCACCTCGCGCGGATCGGGAACGGGGAGGGCAGCGCCGCCCTCCACCTGCACCACCAGGGGCGCCAGCGGCGTCGCCCTGGCGGCGTGCCCCACCACGCGCAGCCGCCCGCCCACCCCCGGGGCGTCGCGCACCACGCGGGGGAGCTCCGTCCAGGGGCCGGTGGGGGGGCCGCGCCGGATGGGGGAGCCCGCCGCCAGCCCCAGCGGCCACGCGGCCTGCCCGCGCGCCACCTGCAGGGCGGCCCACGGGGCCGGCCCCTCCAGCGCGACCGGCGCGGGGAGCACGAAGGTGCTCCACGCGTCCGCGGCGCCGGCCGCCGGCGCGGCGGCGGGGGGCGGGTCCAGCGTCACGGGGGCGCTCACGGCGCCGTCCAGCGGCTCGCCGGGCTCGCCGTCGTCCCGGGCGGCGAGGAGCACCACCCGCACCTCCGCGCCCGCGGGGCCGGCGCGCAGCGGGAGCCGCAGCGCGACCAGCTCCGCCAGCCCGGGCACCACCGGGAGGCGGGCGCACGCCGAGCGGTCGGGGTCCAGCACCAGGTCGGCCACGCCGGTGGACGCCGCGGGGCCGCCGGCGCCGAGCGCGACGGCGACGGCCGGTCCCACCGGGGGGACGGCCCGCTCGGGGCCCAGCGTGGCGGTGGCCGTGAGCGCCACCCGCTCCACCTTCGCGGCCCAGGCGGGGAGGGGGAGGGGCACCCGCTGCATCCCTTCCAGCTCGAACGCCACGTCGGTCGAGTCGGCGCCGCCGGGACGGACGCGCGCCAGGTAGCTCACGTCGCGCGCCGCGGCCACCACCTCCAGCCCCAGCCGTCCCGGGGTGCGCGAGGTCAGCGTCAGCGTGAACGTGGCCGGCGAATGGTCGTCCGGGTCGCCGGTCAGGGCGGCCAGCGCGGGCCCCAGCTCCACCGTCTGCTCGCCGTCCTTCCACTTTCCCTGGCCGGGGCGCACGGGGCCCGGCGAGGACCACACCGGGGGACCGTCGCCGATGCGGAGGGACAGGTCCGAGGGCGGGTCGGGGAGCTCCACCCACAGGTTCTCCAGCACCTCGTCGAGGTCCTTGGTGCCGCTCACCTCGATGAGCAGCCGTTCGGTGCGCACCTCGCCGAAGGACGCCTCCGTGCTGCCCACGGTGCCGGTGGTGGGCGGGGCGACGAACAGCCACCTGTCGGAGAAGGCGATCCCCGTCCACGACTTGATCTTCTGGATGAGGATCTCGGACGCGGAGATCAGGTGGATCCCCCCGGCGTTCAGCACCCCCACCGACGCGACCGTGACCAGCGTCCCGAAGTCGGCCACCACGGTGATGCTGTCGTTCCCCGCCGACTCCTTGCGGACCTGCGCCGCGTTGCCCAGCAGCACGGCCTCCGCGCGGGCGGCGCTCACCTTGACGTCGAAGCGCCGCACCAGGGCGTTGCGGTGGAGCGGGACGTCGAGCGAGCGGGAGGCGATGCCGTCGGCGGCGACCTGGCTCCCCCAGCCGATGATGAACTCGTAGCTCCAGCGGTAGGAGGCCTGCATGGCCGCCAGGTTCTGCACGCCGGCCACCTGCTGCACGGCCGCGCCGGCCTTGGCGATCCCCTGGATCTGCTGCTGCGCCACGGCGGCCTCCCGCTAGCGGATGAAGGTGCGGAAGGTGTTGATCGCCTTGACGGCCTCGGCCGCCTGGATGGGCGACTTGAACACGCCGGTGCCGCTGGTGTTGAGGTGCTGGGCCACCGAGGCGGCGTCGATCGTCGCGTTGGAGGCCACGGCCGCCTTGAGGGTGGGGTTCGCCTCGACCACGCGCGCGGCGTCCGCGACCCGGACTCCCTTGATGGCGTCGGGGACGTCGGGCTGGAGGATCTCCAGCGTCAGGTTGTTGACGTCGGTGAGCACCACCTGCACCACGGTCCCCTTGGGGACGATGCTCCCGGCCGGCGGGATCTGGTCGGTGATCACCAGCCGCGGCCGGGGGAGGATGGCGGCCTGGTTGCGGATGCGGCCGAGCTGCTCGGGCGTGAACGCGCTCGCCGCCGCGAACGCCGTGGGCTGTCTGCTGGACATGGCTTCCTCGCTCAGAAGGTGTTTGCGTCGACGACCTTGATCTGGAGCCCGGCCTTCTGGAGCTCCGCGGTGGCCTCGGACAGCGTCAGGTTGGAAAGGTCCGGCACCACCGCCGTCTGCGCGGACACCGCGGCGGCGACCACCAGGTGGGCGTCGGTCCCCGCGGGGGGGGCGAGCTCGCCGGGGAGGGGCCACTGCATCAGCACCGGCTTGTCGGCGTACGCGGTGTCGAAGCCGTTGCGGGGGAGGTCCTTGCCGGCGATGTCCACGATCCGCGCCGGGACCTTGGGGATCAGGGCGAGCGCGGCGGGGAGCTTCTCGCCCAGCAGGCGCGGCATGACCTCGCGGCTCGCGGCGAGCGCCAGGTCCAGCGGGTCGGGCGTGGCCGCGCCCGCGGCGGTGACCGTCAGCGCGCCCTGGGCGGTGTTGAAGCCCGGGGCCTCCGCCTTGACCACGTAGGCGCCCTCGGGGAGGCGCGGGAACACGAAGGAGGTGTCGGGGGCGATGGGGCGGATCGCCTCGGCGGGCGGGGCGCCGGCGCGGGTGGCGGTGACGCGGACCCGGGCGGGGTCGAGCCCGGGCGCGGTGACGCGCACCTTCGCGGTGGCCCCGGCGGCCTTGAGCACCGCCTGCGCGTCGAAGAGGCCGTCCACCATGGCGTTCCACGCGTCGGCGGTGACCGGCTCTCCCGGGGCAACGTGGGTCCGGGCGAAGTCGAGCGGCATCTTGGTCTCCGGTCAGGGGGTGTCGGGGCGCGGCCACACCGTGGTGCCGCCGCGAAGGTCCAGCAGGGGGTCGGCGCCGGTGGTCAGGGCGCCGCCGCCCAGGATCCAGCGGTCCTCCAGGTACTCCACCCGCACGTCGATCCCGGCGGGGCGGTGGCGCTCCAGGGCGCGGCGCACCCGGCGGAGCGCCTCGTCGCCGTCGGCGAAAAGGCCGCGGAAGCGGGCGGGGACCAGCACCCGCACCGCGTACGCCTCGTGCTCCTGCCAGGACAGCGCGACGCGGGCGGCCACGGGGCGCGCTCCCGCCGCGCCCGGGTGGAACACCGACTCGTCGGCGAAGCCCACCTCGGTGCGGGGCACCGGCGGCAGCGGCCGGGGCGGCTCCACCCCGCGGTCGGCGCCGGAGTAGTGCGCCTCCTGGGTGAAGAAGGCGAAGCGCGTCTTCCCCAGCCCCACCCCCGGCATGGGGACGGGGTGCCCCGCGTGGGGAAAGGCGAAGCCGGCGGCGAAGGCGCCCGCGGGGGTGGCCGCCGCGAAGGTGGCGGCGCGCGCGGGCGGGGCGCCGGGGCCGGCGAAGACCCAGTCGCGGGGGCGCAGCGGGTCGTCGTCGCTCCCGGCGAAGCAGGCGCCCTTCCACGCCCAGGCGCGGCTGGTCACGTCGGCGTCCTCCAGCCGCGCGTGTCCGTCCTCGCCGAACACCAGCGTCTGCCCGTCGGGGACCGTCCCCGCCCAGGCGATGCCGTGGCCCTCGTCGCGGTTCACCACCATGGGGCCCACGGTGTGGTCGCCCACCCCGGTGACGGACACGCGCAGCATCGCCCGCCCGAAGCCGCGGCGCAGCACCGGGAAGCTTTCGCCGCTCCGCCAGTCGCGGGGCTCGCCGCCCTCGCGGCGCAGCGGGTTCTCCTCGATCCCCAGCAGCTCGGGGCGCGTCGGCAGCTCCTGGTCCACGGCGAAGGCGCGCCAGCGCGCCACCCGCGCCGCGGTGGCGGCGTCCAGCCGGGCGGCGGGCCCGGCGGCGGGGGCGTCCAGCACGCGGAGCTGCCGCAGCGCCTCGGAGGGGCGCACGCCCAGGGCGCCGGCCAGCTCGGCGACGGTGATGGACCGGCGCATCCTCACCACGCCCTCGCGCACCGGCGTGCGCCCCAGCGCCTCCACCAGCGCGCGGCCCTCGCGCTCGGAGAGCGGCGTGTGCAGCCCCGCGCCGGGGCGCGCGGCGCCGGGGAGCCGCGCCTCCACCTGGGCGGGGGGGATGCCGAGGAGGCGGGCCAGCCCGGCGGCGGTGGCGCCGGGGCCCACCGGGACGCGGCCCGGGGCGACCACGGCGAAGCCGAACTCGGCGGCGACGACCTCGGCGGGGAGCTGCTCGAAGGCGAGCCGCGGGACGAAGTCCTCCACCTCCGCCCGGGCCTGCGCGAGCGCCGCGTACACCTGGCGCCGGGTCGCGTCCAGCCGCTCCGCCAGCGCCGCGGCGGACTCGTCGGTCCCCAGCCCGCCGCCGCCCAGCCGCGCGGCGGCCTCGCGCGCCGTGCCGGCCGCCAGGGTGGCGTCCACCCCGCCGCCGGCCTGTTCCAGCGCCACCAGCCTGGCCAGCACGTCGGCGACGGTGGCGCCCACGCCCTCCGCGAGCTCGCCGGCGCCGATCTCGCGGTCGAAGACGACGGCGCGCGGCGGCGGCTCCGGGTCCACCCGGCGGAGCACGCGGACGCGGTCGCGCACGAAGGTGGAGTGCCAGTACAGGTCGCGGCTGTGGAAGAAGCCGTCGTCCTCGGGAGGCGGGGGGAGCGGCGCCACGGCGGGTGCGCCGGTGTCGAGGAAGTGCGTGGTCTCGGGCCCCAGCGGCTGGGGGGTCACCAGCCCCACCTCCCCCGGCGTCCCCCCGGCGATCGTCCGCAGCACCAGGTAGTCCATGGCGCCGGGGACGGGCTCCCACTCCACCCGGACGGCGTCCGCGGCGGACAGCGCGGCGGGGCCGCGCGCGGTGAAGACGGGGGCGCTGAACGCGGGGTCGCTGCGGGTCAGCGAGCGGGCGACCACCACGTACCCCCAGGAGGTGCGCCCGGGCGTGCCCTGCGGGGTGACCGTGGGGGCGGGGCGCGCCTCGTCCTTTTCCGCGAGGTTGGCCTCCAGGTCCGGCTCCATGTCCAGCGCGCCGGCGGCGGCCTCCAGCACGGCGCGCACGGTGCCGTTGCCGGCGGCGTGCAGCGCCGCCGTGCGGGCGACGCGGGCGCGGGCGCCCTCGGCCGCGGCGTCCACCCCGGCGGCCTCGCGGAAGGCGCGGGCGGCGCGGCGGGCGGCCTCGTCCAGGTCGGGCGCGGCGCCCCACGGGGCGAAGAGCGCCAGCCGGGGGGCGTCGCCCACGACGCCCCACAGCTCGAAGAGCGCT
>JBEVLE010000744.1:0-13631 GCA_040509335.1 Longimicrobiaceae bacterium
GCTCCGCCGCCCCGGCTGCCTCGCGCACGACCTGCCGCATCAGCGCCGGCACCGCGTGCAGCGCCGTCGCGTCCGACACCTCCGCCACCAGCCCGGCCGGGTCCAGCACCCGCTCCCGCTCCACCAGCCGCACCGCGGCCCCCACGCTCAGCGGAAGGAGCGTCTCGAACAGCCAGATGTCGAACGCGCTGCTCGACAGCACCGGCACCACGTCGCCCGCGCCCACCCCGAACGCCTCGCGCGCCGCGTGCAGCAGGTTCGACAGGCTCCCGTGCTGCACGTGCACACCCTTGGGCGCGCCGGTGGAGCCCGAGGGGGAGATGACGTAGGCCAGGGAACAGGGAACAGGGAACAGGGAATAGCCTGCAACGGCACCTGCGCCCTCCACGCCGTCGTGCTCCCCCTGGGCATCGCACAGCACGATCTCGCCCCCGAATTCCGGCACCAGCTTCGCGGTTTCCGCGCTCGCGACCACCACGCGCAGCGCGGCGTCACGCGCGATCAGCTCCAGGCGCTCCGTCGGGTACGACGGGTCCAGCGGCACGTAGGCGCCGCCGGCCTTCCAGATCCCCAGCACCCCCACCACCAGCTCGGCCGTGCGCTCCACGCACAGCCCCACCGGCACTTCCGGACCCACGCCGAGGCGGCGCAGGCGAGCGGCCAGCTCCTCGGCGCGGGCGTCCAGCTCGGCGTAGGTCAGCGTGCCGGCGGCGGAGAGGACCGCCACGGCGTGCGGAGTGCGCACGGCCTGCTCCGCGAAGAGCAGGTGCGCGGGGAGCGGCGGGTACTCGCGGGCGGTGTCGTTCCGGGCCACCAGCACGCGCTCGCGCTCCGCCGCGTCCATCAGGTCGATGTCGGCGAGGCGGCCGTCCGGATCGGCGGCCATGCCGGCGAGCAGCGCCGCCAGGTGCGACGCCAGCCGCTCCATGGTGGACGCGTCGAAGAGCGCGGTGCGGAAGGCGACCACGCCGCGGACCCCGTCGCCCTGTTCGGCGAGCGACAGCTCCAGGTCGAAGCGGATGGACCCGCTCTCCGCGGGAAGCGGCTCCAGCTCCAGGGAGCCCAGACTCAGCGCCTCCTCCCGGTTGTTCTGGAGCGCGAAGAGAGCCTGGAAGAGGGGCGTGTGGCGGAGGCTCCGCTCCGGCGCCAGCTCCTCCACCAGCCGCTCGAACGGGACGTCCTGGTGCGCCTGCGCGCCGAGGACGGTCTCCCGCGCGCGGCGGACGAGGACGCGCGGCGTGGGATCTCCGGACAGGTCGGTGCGCAGGGCGAGCGTGTTGACGAAGAAGCCGATCAGCCCCTCCAGCTCGGCCCGCGTGCGCCCCGCCGTCGGCGTGCCCACGACCACGTCCTCCACCCCCGCCCAGCGCCCCAGCAGCGCCTGCACGCCGGCCAGGAGCGCCGCGAACAGCGTGGCTCCCTCGCTCCGCGCCAGCGCGCGGAGGCCCCGCGCCGCCTCCGCGCCCAGGGCGAAGGGGACGGCCGCGCCGCGCGCCCCCGGCGTCGGGGGACGGGGACGGTCGGTGGGCAGATCCAGCACCGGCGGTGCGCCGGCCAGCCGCTCGCGCCAGAAGGCGAGCTGCGCGTCCAGCACCTCGCCCGTCAGCCAGCCCCGCTGCCAGACGGCGTAGTCGGGGTACTGGACCGGGAGCGCGGGGAGCGGCGACGGCTCGCCGCGCGCGAACGCCTCGTACAGCGCGGACAGCTCGCGGACCAGCACGCCCATGGACCACCCGTCGCCCACGACGTGGTGCATGGTGAACAGCACCGCGTGCTCCCCAGGCTCCAGGCGCACGGCCACGGTGCGCAGCAGCGGCCCGCGCGCCAGGTCGAAGGGGCGGCCCGCCTCCCCGGCGGCCAGCCGCCGCAGCGCGCGCTCGCGCGCCTCGCCGGGGAGCCCGGCCAGCTCCACGACGGGGATGCGCGCGGGCGCGGCGGGGAGCACCGTCTGCACGGGGTGGCCGTCCGCCACCCCGAAGACGGTGCGCAGCGACTCGTGCCGCCGCACCACCTCGCCGAGCGTGCGCTCCAGCACCGCCACGTCCAGGCGGCCGCGCAGCCGCAGCCCGGCGGGCATGTTGTACGCGGCGCTCCCCGGCTCCATCCGGTCGATGAGCCACAGGCGCTGCTGCGCGAAGGAGAGCGGCGGCGGCCCCTCGCCCGCGCGGCGGGGGATGGGGGGAAGCGGGGCGGCGCCCGGCCCGCCGATCCGCTCCGCGAGCCCGGCGAGCGTGGGCGCCTCGAACACCGCCCGCAGCGGCAGCTCCACGCCCAGCGCCTCGCGAAGGCGGGCGACCACGCGCATGGCCAGGAGCGACTGCCCGCCCAGGGCGAAGAAGTCGTCGGCGGCGCCCACCCGGCCCACGCCCAGCACCTCCGCCCACACCGCGGCCAGCGCCTCCTCCACGGGCGTCCGCGGCGGGACGTACGCCCCCGCCCCTTCCGGCGCGCCGGGCGCGGGGAGCGCGCGGCGGTCCGTCTTGCCGTGGGGGGTGAGCGGCATCGCGTCCAGCACCACCAGGGCGTCCGGTACCATGTAGGCGGGGATCCGCCCACCGAGGTACGCCCTCAGCTCCGCGGGCGAGAGCTCCGCGCCCGCCTCCGCCGTCACGTAGCCCACGAGCCGCCGCTCGCCGGCGCCGGCCTCGCGCGCGACCACGGCCGCCTCGCGCACCGCCGGGTGCCCGGCCAGCGTCGCCTCCACCTCGCCGGGCTCCACCCGGAAGCCGCGCACCTTGACCTGCTGGTCCACGCGCCCCGCGAACTCCAGCACGCCGTCCGCCCGCCGGCGCGCCCGGTCGCCCGTGCGGTACAGCCTCGCCCCGGGCTCGCCGCCGAACGGATCGGGGACGAAAGCGGCGGCCGTCGGCTCCGGCCGGCCCAGGTAGCCGCGCGCCACCGCCGGCCCGCCCACGTACAGCTCCCCCGGCACGCCCGCGGGGACCGGCTCCAGGCTCCGGTCCAGCAGGTACACGCGCCGGTCGCCCACCGGCCGCCCGATGGGCACCGTGTCGCCGCGGAAGCCCGCCGGGACCACCCAGGCGGTGCTGAAGACGGTGCACTCGCTGGGGCCGTAGCCGTTGACCAGCCGCAGCCCCGGGCTCAGCTCCAGCGCGCGGCGGACGTGCTCCGCGCTCACCGCCTCGCCCCCGGTCATCACCTGGCGCACGCCCCCCAGCACCTCTGGGCAGGTGTCCACCACCAGGTTGAAGAACGCGGACGTCAGCCACAGCGTGGTGACCCCGTGATCGCGGACCTGCCGCGCCAGCTCCTCCGGCTCCGGGGTGCCCCCCGGGTACAGGACGCAGACGCCGCCCGTGAGGAGCGCCGGCCACAGCTCCAGCGTCAGGGCGTCCCACGACACCGCGGAGTGCTGGAGGAGCACCTGCTCCTCGTCGAAGCGCGCGTAGTCCACCCCGCGGAAGAAGCCGGGAACGGCGCGGTGCGGCACCCCGGTGCCCTTTGGCTGGCCGGTGGAGCCGGAAGTGTAGACGACGCAGGCCAGGTTTTCGGGGGACGGCGAGCGCGGGAGTGCGAAAGCGCGGGAGCGCGGGACCTCGCCCGCGTCCTCCACGACCAGCTCGCACCCGAGCCCCGCGAAGCGCTCCGCCAGCCGCGCCTCGGTCACCAGCGCCGGCGCGCCCGCGTCGGCCAGCACGAAGGCAAGGCGCTCGTCCGGGAACTGCGGGTCGAGCGGCACGTACGCGCCGCCGGCCTTGAGGATCCCCAGCAGCCCGGCCACCAGGGCGGGCGAGCGCTCCATGCAGATCCCCACGCGCACGTCCGGGCCCACGCCCAGGGCGGCGAGGCGGTGCGCCAGCGCGTCGGAGCGTCGGTCCAGCTCGGCGTAGGTGACCGTCGCCGCCCCGTGGACCAGGGCGGTGGCGCCGGGCCGGCGCGCCGCCTGCTCCGCGAACAGCGCGTGCAGGCAGCGCGGAGCGGGGTCCGCCTCGCCGGCCGCGCTCCAAACGTCCAGGAGCCGGGCACGCTCGGCGGCGTCCAGGAGCGGGATCGCGGAAACGGGGCGGTCCGGGTCCGCCGCCATCCCCGCCACCAGGGCGGCGTACCAGCCGCGGAGCCGCGCCAGTGAGCCCTCGTCGAACAGCTCTGCGCGGCCGGAAAGCCGGCCGTCGATCGTGTCCAGCAGGTCCGTCATGATCGCGGTGAGGTCGAACTTGGCGGCCCCGCCGCCCACGCCCATGATGTCGACCTCCAGCGGACCCAGGCTCGCCTCCTGCTCGGGGTACGACTCCAGCGCGAACATCACCTGGAAGAGCGGCGAGTGCGACAGGCTGCGCTCCGGCGCCAGCTCCTCCACCAGCCGCTCGAAGGGCACCTCCTGGTGCGCGTGCGCCCCCAGCACCGCCTCGCGCACGCGGGCGAGCAGGGCGCGCCCGGTGGGATCGTCCGACAGGTCGGCGCGCACCACCAGCGTGTTCGCCAGGTAGCCGATCAGCCCTTCCGTCTCCGCGCGGGTGCGCCCCGCGATCGGCGTCCCCACGCTCACGTCGTCCGTCCCGGACCAGCGGGCGAGAAGCGCCTGGAAGCCGGCCAGCAGCGTCATGAAGAGCGTGGCCCCCTCCGCGCGGGCCAGCGCCCGCACCGCCCCGGCGACCTCCCGCGGCAGGCCGAAGGGCAGGTTCAGGGTCTCCGGGCCGGGGATCGGACGGCGTGGGCGATCGACGGGGATCTCCAGAAGCGGCGGGGCGCCCGCCAGCTTCTCGCGCCAGAAGGCGAGCTGCGCCTCCAAGAGCTCGCCCGCGAGGTGCTCGTGCTGCCACAGCGCGTAGTCGGAGAACTGGATCTCCGGCTCGGGGAGCGGCGACGGCTCCCCGCGCGCGAACGCCCCGTACAGCGCCGAGACCTCGCGCATCATCACCCCCACCGACCACTCGTCGGTGACGATGTGGTGGGTGTTCACCAGGAGCACGGAATCGTCGGCGGCGAGGAGCAGCAGCGTGGCGCGGGCGACGGGGCCGCGTTCCAGGTCGAAGGGCCGGAGCCCCTCCGCCAGGGCCAGCCGGGCCACCTCCCGCACCCGGACCTCACCGGCGAGGCCGCGGAGGTCCACCCGGGGGACGGGGAAGCCGCCGGGGGGGAGGACGACCTGCACCGGCTCGCCGCCCCGCTCCGGGAAGACGGTGCGGAGCGACTCGTGCCGGCGCACGATCTCGCCCAGCGCGCGGACCAGCGCGGACGCGTCCAGCGCGCCGCGCAGTCGCATGAAGGTGGGGACGTCGTAGGCGGGGCTCCCCGGCTCCATCCGGTCCAGGAACCAGAGCCGCCGCTGCGCGAAGGAAAGGGGTACCGGGCCCGCCGCCTCGCGGCGGCGGATGCCGGCGCGGCTCCCGTCCCCCCGGGCCGCCTTCTCCCGCAGCATCTTCTGCAGGAGGAGGCGCTTCTCCGGAGGGAGCCGGGCCAGCCGGTCCAGCGCTTCGCTCATGCGCTCAGCTTTCGCGCAGGAGGCGCATGACCTCTTCCTCGGACAGCCCCGCCAGCTTCTCCAGCTCGGCGGCCAGCTCCAGCTCGTCCACCTCCTCCACGGTGGGCTGGTGCTCGCCCAGCAGCTCCGCGAGCTGGGCAACGGTGGGGGCCTCGAACATGGTGCGGAGCGCGATCTCCACGCCGAACTGTTTGCGCACGCGGGAGATGACGCGGGTGGCGAGGAGCGAGTGCCCGCCCATCTCGAAGAAGTCGTCGTGCACGCCCACCCCGGGGTGGCCAAGCACATCGCCGATGATCTCGGCCAGCAGCTCCTCCACGGGGGTGCGGGGCGCCACGAACTCGCGCGGCTCCGCCGTTCCCTCCGGCGCCGGGAGCGCGCGCCGGTCCAGCTTGCCGCTGGCCGTCAGGGGAAGGCTTTCCAGCGGGACGAAGAACGCCGGGACCATGTACCCGGGGAGACGCGCCCCCAGGTGCTGCCGCAGCTCCGGCACGGCGGGCGCCTCCGCCCCCTCCGCCGCCACGATCCACGCCACCAGCTGCGGCTCGCCGCCCGTGCCGGGGCGCACCATCGCCGCCGCGTCGCGCACCGAGTGGTGGGCGCGCAGGGCGGACTCGATCTCGCCCAGCTCGATGCGGAAGCCCCGCAGCTTGACCTGGAAGTCGGCGCGGCCCAGGTACTCCAGCTGGCCGGCCGCCGTCCAGCGCGCCCGGTCGAACACCCGGTACATGCGCTCGCCGGGCCCGTCCGCGAACGGGTCGGGGACGAAGCGCTCGGCGGTCAGCTCCGGGCGGTCCAGGTAGCCGCGGGCCAGCCCCGCGCCCGCCAGGTACAGCTCGCCCGCCACCCCCACGGGCGAGGGGCGCAGCTCCGCGTCCAGCACGTAGGCGCGGGTCCCCGCCAGCGGCCGCCCGATCAGCACCCGGTCCGCGCCCCGCTCCACCACCGAGTAGGTGGAGTAGGTGGTGTCCTCGGTGGGGCCGTACAGGTTCCCCACCCGCTCCACGTGCTCCAGCTCGTACAGCTCCCGGGCCACGTCGGGCGGCAGCGCCTCGCCGCCCAGGTTCAGGGTCCTCACGCTGGCGGGGATCCCGCCCGTCCGCACCAGCTCGGCGGCGGCGGTGGGGACCATGCTGGCCGAGCGCACCTCCTCCGCCTCCGGCACCGAGGGGAGCTCCAGCGCGTTGTCCACCAGCACCAGCTTGCCGCCCCACGCCAGCGTGCCGAAGAGCTCGGCCACCGACACGTCGAACGACACCGAGGTGGAGAACAGCGCCGAGGCGCGGTCCTCGTCCGACACGTGGTCGCGCAGCCAGTGCAGCAGCACGGCGACGCTGCCGTGGCGGATCATCACCCCCTTGGGCCTCCCCGTGGAGCCCGAGGTGTAGATGACGTGCGACAGGTTTTCCGGCAGGACCCCGCTCTCCGGGGCGGTGTCCGGCCGGGCGGCGAGCGCGGCGCGGTCGGCGTCCACGGCCACCACGGCCACCCCCTCCACCGACAGGTGGGCGGCCAGGTGCGCCTGGGTCACCACCACCCTGGCGCCCGCGTCCTCCAGCATGAAGGCGAGCCGCTCCGCCGGGTAGGCGGGGTCCAGCGGCACGTAGGCGCCGCCGGCCTTGAGCACCGCGAGCAGCGCAGCCACCAGCTCCGGGGTACGCTCCAGGCACACCCCCACCCGCACCTCCGGGCCCACGCCCATGCCGCGCAGCTGGTGGGCGAGGCGGTTGGCCCGGCGGTCCAGCTCGGCGTAGCTCAGCGCCTCGCCGTGGAACGACAGCGCCGCGGCGTCCGGGGTGCGCGCCGCCTGGGCGGCGAACAGCTCGTGCACCAGCGGCCCGGCGAAGTACGGGCTGTCCCCGCCGTCGCTCCACTCCACCACCCGCCGGCTCTCCCCGGCGTCCAGGAGCGGCACGTCGCCCACGCGCCCTTCCGGGGCGTCCGCGAAGGCGGCGAGCGCCGCGCGGAAGTGGCCCAGCATGCGCTCGATCGCGTCCGCGTCGAAGCGGCCCACCCCGTACGCGGCGGAGAGCGAAAGCTGCCGGTGCGCCCCGAGCACCCCCGCGACGAGGGTGAGCGGGTAGTCGGTCTGCTCCAGCCCGGCCACAGTCTCCACCTCGAAGTCGCGCTCCGGCATCTCCTCGAAGGCTTCCTCCACCGGGTAGTTCTCGAACACCACGATGCTCTCGAACAGCTGCGCGCCCCCCACCCCGCTCCAGTACTGCACCTGCGCCAGCGGGGTGAACTCGTACTCCCGCAGCCGGGCCTGACGCTCCTGGAGCTCGCGCAGCCAGGAAGCCACGTCCGCCTCCACGGGGACGGGGACCCGCACCGGCAGCGTGTTGATGAACAGCCCCACCATCCCTTCCACCCCCTCCACCTCGGCCGGGCGGCCGGAAACGGTGGCGCCGAACACCACGTCCGTTTCGCCGGAGTAGCGGGCCAGGAGCAGCGCCCACGCCCCCTGCACCAGGGTGTTCAGGGTGAGCCCGTTGTGCCGCGCCACCTCCCGGAGCCGCTCGGACAGCTCCGGCGACAGGCGCGTCGACGTCCGCGCGAAGCCCGCGTCGGGGCGGGGCACCGCCCGGTCGATCCCGAAAGGTGTGGCCGCCTCCACCCCGGCCAGCTGCTCGCGCCAGAAGCTTTCCGCCGAGGCGGGGTCCTGCCGCTGCAGCCAGGCGATGTACTCGCGGTACGGGCGGTTGGGCGGCGGCGCGGTGTCGCGCCCGTTGGCGAAGCCGTCGTACAGGATGGCGACGTCGCGGAAGACCAGCGGCAGGCTCCACCCGTCCAGGAGCAGGTGGTGGTGCGTCCACACCAGCCGGAAGCGCTCGTCGCCGGTGCGGAACAGCGCCAGCCGCATCAGCGGGGCGCGCGCCGTGTCGAAGCCCTGCTCGCGGTCCGCGGCCAGGAACGCCGCCAGCCGGGCCTCGCGCTCGGCTTCGGAGAGCGGGCGCCAGTCCTCGGCGCGCATGGGCAGCTCCACCTCGCGCCGCACCACCTGGAAGGCGCGCTCTCCGCCCCACTGGAAGCCGGTGCGCAGCACGGGGTGCCGCTGCACCACCGCGTTCCACGCCCGCCCGAAGGCCGCCGTGTCCAGCGGGCCCTTGAGGTCGTACATGAACTGCCCCACGTACGCCCCGCCCCCGGGGGTGAGGAGCGAGTGGAAGAGCATCCCCTCCTGCATGGGGGTCAGCGGGTACACGTCCTCCACGCCGCGGCCGCTCCCCAGCAGCTCGTCCAGCTCGGCCTGCCCCAGGCCGGCGAGCGGGAAGTCGGAGGGGGTGTAGCCGCCGGCGTCCGCCCGGGTGCAGTGCGCCAGCAGCGCCCGCAGCTCGGCGGCCACGTCCTCCAGCACGCGCTGCACGGTCTCCCGGCGGTGGCGCTCGGTGCTGTAGCTGATGCGCAGCAGGAGCGTCCCGTCCTGCACCAGCGCCATGATCTCCATCAGGAACCAGCGCTCGCCCTGCGGGCTGCGGGTGGCGCCGGTGGACTCCCCCGCCATGGTGAACGCACCCTCGTCCGAGAAGGTGTTGTCCAGCTGGCCCAGGTAGTTGAAGCTGACCTGCGCCTGCGGGAGCGCCCGCAGCCGCTCGCGGACCTCGTCGTCGCCCAGCCAGCGCAGCAGCCCGTAGCCGATGCCGCGGTGCGGCACGGCGCGCAGCTGCTCCTTGACCGTCTTGACCGCGGCCTCCTCGTCCTCGGCGCCGCGCAGGTCCAGGAGGAGCGGGTAGGCGGCGGTGAGCCACCCCACGGTGCGCGACAGGTCCACCCCCTCCACTAGGTGCTCCTCGCGCCCGTGCGACTCCATCTCCACCAGCACGCGGGCGTCCCCGGTCCAGCGCCCGAAGGCGCGGGCGACGGCCGCCAGCAGCAGGTCGTTGATCTGGGTGCGGTAGGCGGCGGGCGCCTCCTGGAGCAGGGCGCGCGTTTCTTCCGCCGTCAGCCAGGTGGTGACGGTGGCGTCGCTGGACTCCAGGTTGGGGCCGTCCAGGTCGGTGGGGATGGGAGCGACGCCGGCGCGCGCCGGGTCGGTCCACAGCGCCGCCTCGGCGTCCAGGGCGCCGGAGCGGGCGTACTCCGCCAGCTTGGTCGCCCACGCCCGGATCGAGGTGGTCTTGGGCGGGAGCGCGACGGCCTCGCCCGCCCGCAGCTGCTCGTAGGCGGTCTGCAGGTCCTCCAGCACGGTGCGCCAGGAGGCCCCGTCCATGACCAGGTGGTGGGCGAGCACGAACACCCGCCCCGGCTCGCCCGGGCCGAAGTCGAAGTGCGCCACCCGCACCAGCGGGCCGCCCAGCTCCAGCGTCCCCTGCATCTCCTCCGCGCGCAGCGACACCGCCATGTGCCGCTCGTCCTCCGGCACGGCGGAAAGGTCCACGCGCTCCACGGGGATCCCCGGCTCCAGCCCGGCCAGCGTCTGCGTCCAGCGGCCGTCCTCGCCGCGCTCGAAGCCGGTGCGCAGGACGTCGTGGTGCGCCGCCAGGGCGCGGACGGCGCCCTCCAGCGCGGCGTGGTCCACCGCTTCGCGGGAGCGCAGCAGCAGCGGCATGTTCCAGTGCGCGGGCGCGGGGAGCTCCTGGTCGAAGAACCAGTGCTGCGTGGGGACGAGCGGGGTCTCGCCCGTGACCACGCCCTGCTCCGCCTCCACCGCGGCGGTGCTTTCCGCCAGCGGCGCCAGCTCGGCGATGGTGGGGTGCTCGAAGAAGTAGCGCGGCTTGAGCGTGACCCCTTCGCGGTGGGCGCGGGCCACCACCTGGATGCTGAGGATGGAATCGCCCCCCAGCTCGAAGAAGTTGTCGTTGATCCCCACCCGGGGGACGCGCAGCGTCTCGGCCCACACGCGGGCCAGCGTTTCCTCCACCGGGGTGCGCGGCGCCACGTAGCCCCGGGTGTCCGCCCCGCGCTCCGGGGCGGGGAGGGCGCCGCGGTCGATCTTGCCGTTGGAGCTGAGCGGCCACGCGTCCAGCGCCACGAAGGCGGAGGGGACCATGTACTCGGGGACGGCTTCCTTGAGGAACACGCGCAGCTCGGCGGCGTCCGGGGCGCGCTCGCCCCGCGGCGGCAGCAGGTACCCCACCAGGCGCCGGTCGCCGGGCTCGTCCTCGCGCACCAGCACCACCACGTCGTCCACGCGCGGGTGGCGGAGCATGGCCGCCTCCACCTCGCCCGGCTCGATGCGGTAGCCACGCACCTTGACCTGGGTGTCCGTGCGCCCCAGGAACTCCAGCGAGCCGTCGGCGAGCCAGCGGACGCGGTCCCCGGTGCGGTACAGGCGCGCGCCGGGGTCGCCGGAGAAGGGGTCCTGCAGGAACTTCTCGGCGGTCAGCTCCGGGCGGTTCAGGTAGCCCTGCGCCACCCCGGCGCCGCCCAGGTACAGCTCGCCCGGGACGCCCACCGGCACCAGCCGCCCGGGCTCGTCGCACACGTACACCCGCGCGTTCGGCAGCGGCTCGCCGATCAGGTGCCGGGTGACGGCGGCGGGATCGTCCACCCGGTGCGCCGTGCACAGGATGGTTCCCTCGGTGGGACCGTAGAGCACCCACGCCTCCGCCGCGGGGAAGGCCTGGCGCATCTCCGCCCACAGCTCGGCGGGGACCACGTCGCCGCCCACGAAGGCGCGGCGCAGCCCCGCCACCGGCCGGCCGGAGGCCAGGATCGCGCGCGCCAGCGGCCGCATCAGCGCGGGGACGGCGTGCATCATGGAGGCGTCGCGCACCTCGGCCGCCAGCGCTTCCATGTCGGTGATGCGCTCGCGGGGGATGACGCGCACCGTGCCGCCGCTGGTGAGGGGGCACAGCACTTCCCACAGCCAGATGTCGAAGGCGTACGTCGCCAGCGACGGGATCACGTCGCCGGGCCGGAAGCCGAACAGGTCGCGGCTGGACAGGATGGTGTTGAGGAGGCTGCCGTGCGACACCCGCACGCCCTTGGGCTGGCCGGTGGAGCCGGAGGTGTAGATGACGTACGCCAGCGCGTCGGGCGCCGCCGCGTCGTCCAGCGGGGCGTCGCTCTCGGCGGCCACGGCGGACCAGTCGCGGTCCAGCAGCAGGGTGCGGCCGGCGTGCGCGGGGAGGCGCCCCGCCACGGGCTCGTGGGTGAGCAGCACGGGCGCCGCGGCGTCCTCCAGCAGGTACGCCAGGCGGTCCTCCGGGTGCGCCGGGTCCAGCGGGACGAAGGCCCCGCCCGAGCGCAGGATCCCCAGCAGCGCCACCAGCATCTCCGGCGAGCGCTCCAGGCACACGGCCACGCGCGTTTCCGGGCCCACGCCCAGCGCGCGCAGGTGCCGGGCGAGCTGCCGCGTGCGGCGGTCCAGCTCGGCGTAGCTCAGCACCCGGTCCGCGAAGACCACCGCGGCGGCCTCCGGGTCCAGGGCGGCGCGCTCGGCGAAGAGCGCGTGCACCGGCCGCTCCAGCGGGAAGCGCGCGGCGGTGTCGTTCCAGGCGCGGAGCTGGGCCTGCTCCTCGGGGGACACCGCGCCCACCTGCGACACGCGCATCCCCGGGTCGCCGGCCACCTGCTCCAGCATGTAGTGGTAGTTCATCCACAGCCGGACGATGGTGGCGCGGTCGAACAGGTCGGAGTTGTACTCCAGCACCCCGGCCACGTGGTCCACGTTGTCCTTGAGCAGGTACGTCAGGTCGAACTTGGTGGTGCCGGTGTCCACCAGCCCGTGCCCGCCCCACGACGCGCGCTGCAGCCCGGTGTCCCACTCGGACTCCTGGGTGAACAGGTTGAGCGCGGGGCGCTCCAGCCCGAACATGATCTGCAGGAGCGGGTTGCGGCTCAGGTCGCGCTCCAGGTGCAGGCTTTCCAGGAGCTTTTCCAGCGGCAGGTCGGCGTTGGCGTAGGCGTCCAGCGCCATGTCGCGCACCTGCCGGAACAGCTCGGTGAAGGTGGGGTCGCCGCGCAGCGAGGCGCGCAGCGCCAGCGTGTTGATGAAGAAGCCCACCAGCGGCTCCGTTTCCTCGCGCTGCCGGTTGGCCTCCACCGTGCCGATGATCAGGTCCTCCTGGCCGGTGTAGCGGAACAGCTGCGCGTAGTAGACGGAAAGCATCAGGATGAACAGCGTGATCCCCTCGCGCTGGCCGATCTCCTCCAGCTTGGCCTTGAGCTGCGGCGACACGTACGGCTTGTAGTAGCCGCCGTTGTAGGTGCGGAAGGGCGGGCGCGGGCGGTCGGAGGGGAGCTCCAGCACCGCCGGGACGTCGGCAAGGTGCGCCTGCCAGTGGGCGACCTGCTGCTCCAGCCGCTCGCCGGACAGGTACTCGCGCTGCCACACGGCGTAGTCGCCGTACTGCACCGGCAGCTCGGGGAGGGGGATGGGCTGGCCGCTCACGTAGGCGGAGTAGATCAGCCGCCACTCCATGAAGAAGATGCCGCCCGACCACCCGTCCACCGCGATGTGGTGGAAGGTGGAGACCAGGATCTGGTCGTCGTCGGCCATGCGGACCAGGAGCATGCGCGCCAGCGGCGGCCGGGTCAGGTCCTGCGGCACCGAGCCCTCGGCCTCGGCCACGCGCATGGCCTCCGTCTCGCGCTCCTCCGCGGGGAGGTGGCGGAGGTCGTGCACGCGCAGCTCCGGCATGGCGTCCTCGTGCACCACCTGCATGGGCTGGCCGTCCACCACGTGGTAGCCGGTGCGCAGCACCTCGTGGCGGCGCACCACCTCCTTGAGCGCCCGGTCGGCGAGCTCCAGGTCCAGCACGCCGGTGAAGCGCTGCGCGGCGGACACGTTGTAGAAGGGGTTGCCGGGCTCCAGCTGGTCCAGCACCCACATGCGCTCCTGCTGGTACGACAGCGGCAGCGGCCCGCTCCGGTCCACGCGGCGGATGGGGGGGATCAGCGCGGTGGACCCGCTCGCCCGCAGCTCCTCCACGCGCGCGGCGAGCCCGGCCACGGTGGGGTGCTCGAAGATGGCCTGCAGCGACAATTCCACGTCGAACTGGTCGCGCACGCGGGAGATGATCTGCGTGGCGTACAGCGAGTGGCCGCCCAGGGCGAAGAAGTCGTCGTGGACGCCCACCTCGTCGATCTCCAGCATCCCCTGCCACACCTCGGCGATGCGCTCCTCGGTCTCGGTGGCGGGGGCCACGTACGCGTTGGGGAGGGCGGGGCGCGCGTGGCGCACGTCCGTCCCCAGCGGCACCGCGCCCGAGAGCGCGCGCCCCCCGGCGACGCCGCGGCCGCG
>JBEVLE010000745.1:0-4069 GCA_040509335.1 Longimicrobiaceae bacterium
GTGAGGGATTTCGGCCCGAAGGGGCGAGACCGCGCGGCTGTTTGCGCGGGCTCGACTCCGTTACGCACGGTTGTTTCGTGCGTTACGGAGCCGAAGCCCGACCCCGGCGCCAGCCGGGGGCACGCCCAAACCCGCCGTACCAGGCCGTTTCAACCGGATCCGACACCAGGCCGCCGTCGGAATGGGTAAAAGTACCGATTCTCCAGCCGCGGGAGCACGCCATATTCCGCTCTCCCGACCGCCCCCTTCACGTCTGCATCCGCACGAATCCAGATGAATGCTTCCGAATACCTGACCGTCGTACAGGGCCACCACGAGGAGGCGCGCCGCCGCGGCGTGCTGTTCCGCGTCGCGGAGGGCGACGAGCGGCTGCGCGGCCGCGGCGTGCGGCTGGACGGCCGCGACGTGTGCTCCTTCGCGTCGTGCTCGTACCTGGGGCTGGAGTTCCACCCCGACCTCGTGGAGGGCGCGGCGGAGGCGGCGCGCCGCTGGGGGACGCAGTTCTCCACCTCGCGCGGGTACCTGGCCGCCCCGCCCTACGCCGAGCTGGAGGAGCGCCTGTCGGCGCTCTTCGGAGGGTGGGCGCTGGTGGCGTCCTCCACCTCGCTGGGGCACCAGATGGTGCTGCCGGTGCTCGCCACCGAGCGCGACGCCGTCGTGCTGGACAACCAGGCGCACCGCAGCCTTCAGGTGGCGGCCACGCTGGCGCAGGCGGCGGGCGCCACCGTGGAGACGGTGCGGCACCGCGAGCTGGACGAGCGCGCCGTGGAAACCGTGGCGCGCCTGGCCCGGCGCCACCGCACGGTGTGGTTCGCCTGCGACGGCATCTACTCCATGTACGGCGACGGCGCCCCCTTCGGCCTGCTCCGCCGCCTGCTGGACGCCGCCCCCAACGTGCGCCTGTACGTGGACGACGCGCACGGGATGAGCTGGGCCGGGGAGCACGGGCGCGGCTACTTCCTGTCGCGCCACCCGCTGTCGGAGCGGGTGGTGCTGGGCACCTCGCTGAGCAAGGCGTTCGCGGCGGGCGGCGCGTGCTTCGTCTTCGCCTCGCGCGAGGAGCGCGAGCGGGTGCGGATGTGCGGCGGCCCGTACGTGTTCTCGGGCCCCCTGCAGCCGCCGATGATGGGCGCCGCGCTGGCCTCGGCCGCCCTGCACCTGTCGGGCGGGATCGCGGGGCCGCGGCGCGCCTACCGCGAGCGCGTGGAGCTGTGCCACGCCCTCCTCGCCGAGCACGGCGTGCCGCTGCTGTCCGACAACGGCGGCCCCATCCTCTTCCTCCCGGTGGGCCCCGCGGAAGCGGCCATGGCGCTGTCGCGGCGGATGATGGACGAGGGCTTCTTCGTCACCATCGCCAGCTACCCGTCGGTGCCGCAGCGGCGCGCGGGGATCCGCCTCACCCTCACCGCCCTGCACACCCCGGCGGAGGTGCGCGGGGTGGTGGAGGCGCTGGCCCGGCACCTCCCGCGCGTGGCCGCGGAGCACGGGGTGACGGACGCGTCGCTGGCCGGGCTGTTCGCCGACGCGGTCCCCGCCGAGTCGCGCCGCGGGATGCGGCTGCGGCTCCCCCTGCCGGCCGGCGACGGCGGAGCGGCGGCGCCAGCCCCCGCCCCGGCCACGGCGGCCGCGCTGCCGGAGGGGTGGACGGTGGAGGTGGCGGACTCGGCGGACGCGCTGGACGCGGGGGAGTGGGACGCGCGCATGGGCGGGCGGGGGGCCTCCAGCCGCGAGGCGCTGCGCCTGGCGGAGCGCTTCTTTCGCGGGCGCGGCCGCCCGGAGGAGGAGTGGACGTTCCGCTACGTGGTGGTGCGCGCCCCCGGCGGCGCGCCGGCCGCGATGACGTACTTCACCCGCTGCCGGTTCAAGGACGACATGTTCATGCGGGAGGAGGTGTCGCGCGAGGTGGAGCGCCTGCGCGCCGCCGACCCGTACCTGCTCACCTCCGACGTGCTGATGCTGGGCTCCATGCTCTCGGAGGGGGACCACCTGTGGGCCGACCGCGGCGGCCCCTGGCGGCAGGCGATGGAGCTGCTGCACGGCGTGCTGATGCGGCAGGCGGAGGCGTGGGGCGTGTCGTCGGTGGTGCTGCGCGACCTCCCCGGCGACGACCCGGAGATGGACGCGTGGATGCGCTCGCGCGACTACGTCAAGGCGCCGCAGCCGGACACGCACCGCCTGGCGGTGGAGGGCGCCGGCGGCGAGGAGGGGCGGATCCGGGCGGCGAGCAAGCGGACGCGCCGCTTCCTGCGCGAGCTGGTGGAGGCCTCGGCCCCGTTCCGCCCGCGCGTGTACGGCGTCCACGGCAAGCCGCTGGACCCCGCGACGGCCGCCCACCTGTACGCCCTGTACCGCGGCGTCGCCGGGCGCAAGCTGCGCATCAACACCTTTCCCCTCCCCGCCGACCTGGTGCCCGCGCTCGCCGCGTGCCCCGCCTGGGAGCTGGTGGCGCTGACGCTGGACGAGGCGGCGGGCGGCCCCGCCGACGGCGCGCCGGTGGCCTGGTACGCGGGCCACCGCGGCGGCGGCGACTACGCGGCCTTCCTGTGCGGGGTGGACTACCGCTTCGTCCACGACCGTCCGTACGGGGCCTACCGGCAGCTGCTGCGCGCCATGGCGCTGCGGGCCGCGGAGCTGGACGCGCGCACGCTGCACTGGGGGATGGACGCCGAAACGGAGAAGCTGCGCTTCGGGGCCGTCGCGCACCCGACCTGCGCGTACGTGCTGGTTCGCGACCACGACCACGGGGAGCGATTGGAGGAGGTGGCGCGGGCGGTGGGGCTCGCGGCGGGATAACGGCAGGATTCGGGCGTGCCCCCGGCTGGCGCCGGGGTCGGGCTTCGGCTCCGTAACGCACGATAAAACTGTGCGTAACGGAGTCGAGCCCGCGCAAACAACCGCGCGGTCTCGCCCCTCCGGGCCGAAATCCCTCACGCGGGGGTGGCGCTGGCGTCCGCGGGGGCCCGCAGCCGGGGGCACGCCCGAACCCGCGGTTTCCGTTCAGCCCCGCTTGCCTTTCTCTTCGAAGCCCCGGTACTCGCGGCGAAAGTACAGCAGCGGCCCCGCCTCCCGCCCCAGCTCCACCCGCTCCACCTCGCCCACCAGGATCCGGTGGTCGCCGCCCGGATAGTCCTCCCACAGCCGGCACACCAGCGTCGCGAGCGCCCCCGGCATCACCGGGTCGGCGGGGTCCGGGAAGAGCGGCCGGTCCAGCGGAAGCCGCTGCGCCACGTAGCTGGCCGTGCGGCGGTCGTCCGCGGCCAGGAAGCCCACGGTGAAGCGCCGCTCCTCCAGCAGCGTGGGCAGGATGGGCGAGCTCAGGCCCACGCACACCAGCACCAGCGGCGGGTCCATGGACACCGCGCTGAAGGCGGTCACGGTGATCGCCTCCACGTCCTCGCCGTCGCTCGCGGCCAGGACGGCGACGCCGCTGGCCCACTGCGACAGCGCCTCCCGGAGCCGCGCGGCGACCTGTCCGTCCGGGTCGTCGGGGCCGGTGCGGATCGTCGCCTGGATGGGGCGGCGGCTCATCGCGGGCGCGCCCGGCCGCGCCGGGTCTGCGGGTGCATCAAGGGTTCCTCATCGAGGCTCGGGAAACGGGGCCGGCGCCGGACGCGAGGAGGCCATGCATGCGGCGCGCCGGTGACCGGCGGCGCAACCCCACTGCCGGGGGCGGTTTGCGCCAATCCGCCGGTCGAGCGGTGCTGTCCGGCGCCGCGGGGTGGCACGGTTTTCCCGTACATAGGGTCCCCACAATCGCCGTGCCCCCACACCGTTGCGCAGGAACAGATCAGGATGCCCACTCTCGCGAGCCTGCTCGGACTCCGCAAGCCGCACGCGCCGCTGTACAGCGGGCGCGACATGCTCACCTTCCACCAGCTCGCCGGCGCGGATTTCCAGGTCGCCGTGGAGGAAACGGACCTGAAGCTGGTGGCGCAGCTGTGCAGCGCCGCCGAAAAGGCGGGGGACCCGGAGTTCAGGGAGGCCACCCTGGGCGACATCCGCAGGATCGTGGGCAAGTACCTGTGAGCGCGGCCGGCCCCGGGCCGGCGGCGGACGCAGCCCCGCGAAG
>JBEVLE010000746.1:0-8630 GCA_040509335.1 Longimicrobiaceae bacterium
GGGAGACACCGGGGCAGTTTCCGGTGGCTCCCTGCGCCCGCGCAGGAGACGGACGGCAGTATCGTCCGGCTCCGGAGCGGCCCGCCAAAGCGACAGTAAGACCCCGGCACAGCTCTTCCATCCCCACCCGCCGCTCGTCACACCTCGACACGCTGACACTGAAAAGACCATGGCCGACGAAAAGCCCTCCTTCACGCGCCAGCTCTTCAGCGGCGTGATCGACGACGACATCCTGCTCCCGTACCCGCGCATCACCGCCGACGAGAACCGCCGTGTGGAAGCGTTCCTGAAACGGCTGCGCGACTACTGCGAGGCCCACGTGGACCGCGAGTGGATCGACGAGCACGAGCGGATCCCGGACAACGTCGTGGAGGACCTGAAGCGCCTGGGCCTGTTCGGCATCTCCATCCCGGAGGAGTTCGGCGGGATGGGCCTGTCGCAGAGCGCCTACTGCCGCGTGTTCGAGTTCATCACCGGCTACGACGTGGGGCTGGCGATCATGCTGGGGGTGCACCTGTCCATCGGCATCAAGGGGATCCAGCTCGCCGGCAGCGACGAGCAGAAGCGGCTGTACCTCCCGAAGGCCGCCACGGGCGAGTGGTTCGCCTCCTTCGCGCTGACCGAGCCGCTGGCCGGGAGCGACGCGCAGGGGATCCGCTCGCGCGCGGAGCCGGCCGGGGACGGGAGCTGGGTGCTCAACGGCAGCAAGATCTGGATCGGCAACGGCTCGTTCTCGCAGGTGATCGTGGCCTTCGCGCAGACGCCGGTGGAGCGCGAGGGGAAGACCGTGGACCGGGTGACCGCCTTCATCCTGCGGCCGGACATGCCGGGCTACGAGCGCGGGCCGGAGCTGCGGAAGATGGGGGCGCGCGGATCCAACCAGGCGGAGCTGTACTTCCGCGACGTGCGCGTCCCCCCGGAGAACGTGCTGGGCGTTCCCGGCGAGGGCTTCAAGATCGCCATGCGGGTGCTCAACTCCGGGCGGCAGGGATTGTCGGCGGGGGCGGCGGGGGGGATCAAGGGGGCGCTGCGCATGGCGACGACCTACGCCCGCGAGCGCGAGCAGTTCGGCGCGCCCATCGCCAGCTACGAGCTGATCCAGGGAAAGCTGGCGGCCATGGCGGCGGACGCGCTCACGGCGGAAAGCGTGGCGTACTTCACCACGGGGCTGGCGGACCGCGGCGACGTGGACTACGCGCTGGAGTCGGCCGCGGCCAAGGTGTGGAACTCGGACGCGCTGGACCGCGCGGTGGACGAAGTGGTGCAGATCGCGGGGGGGCGCGGCTTCGTGAAGGGGTACCCGTACGAGCGCATGTACCGCGACGCGCGCATCACGCGCATCTTCGAGGGGACCAACGAGGTGCTGCGGCTGTTCGTGGGGCTCTCGGGGATGCAGGAGCCGGGGGAGCGGCTGCGGGAGATCGGCGCGGCGCTGCGGGAGCCCATCACCCAGCTGGGGCTGCTCACCGACTTCGCGGCGGACCGGGTGCGGCTGGCGCTGGGGCGGGGGGAGCCGTCGGTGCAGCGCGCGGTGCACCCCCGGCTCAAGGCGCACTTCGACTACCTGGTGGAGCACACCCGCGACCTGCGGGTGGCCACGGAGCGGGTGATCCGCCGCTTCGGGAGCCGGGTGGTGGACCGGCAGTTCGTGGTCGCGCGCGTCGCGGACATGGCGACGGAGCTGTACGTGCGGGCGGCGACGCTGTCGCGGGTGCAGGCGGTGCTGGAGGCGCACGACGCGGGCGAGGCGGAGACGCCGGCGCTCGCCGGGCTGCCCGTGCCGCTGGACGACGCGGCCGTGGAGCGGCTGCTGCGCCTCACCGACCTGGCGGTGCAGCGCTCGGGGCTGCGCTTCCGCGACGCGCGCGAGGCGCTGAACGACGCGCGCGACGACCTGGTGCGGGAGGTGGCTGCGGACGTGCTGCGGACGGAGGACGCGGCGGCGGGCCCGGCCCCCGCGGTGGAGGCGGGGGCGGCGGCGCGCTAAAGGAGGCTGCGCACCTCGGCGAGGACGCGGCTGGGGCCGCAGGGCTTGGTGAGCACCCGGGCGCCGGTGCGCAGCAGCGCCTCGGCCCAGGCGTCCGGGACCAGGTGCGCCGTCAGGGCGATCACCGGGATGCCGGAGGTCTCGGGGGCCTCGTGGAGGCGCTCGGGGAGCATCTTGCCGCCCTCGGCCCAGGGGAACAGCTCGGTGAGGATGACGTCCGGCCCCAGCTCGCGCGCCAGGTGCAATCCCTCCTCGTCGTCGCCGGCCTCCAGCACCCGGAACCCGCAGTGCAGGAGCAGCGTCGCGTACACGACGCGGCTGTCCTTGTGCGGATCGACGAGGAGCACGGTCTTCGGGACCATGGGGCACCCGTGGGAGCGAAGGGAGTGGAGCGGGCGGAGCGCCGCGGGGGAAACGGATCTCCCGCGGGTGGAGGTGTGGGGACCGGACTGTCTGGATGTGCCGAAGTTAGCGCGCCGCACCCGGAAGTGCAAGCTTTCCGGCTGCGACGCGAAAACGTAGCACCATGCGAATCATCGGGTTACGCGGCACCCGTCCGTGAACGATTCGCATAATTCCGGAACCAGTGGCAGCGGGCGCGGGGTCAAGGCCGTGCAGGACGCATGTTTGCCGCCCGCGCGGCGGGGACGGTGCGCTCACTCCGGCTGCTTTTCCGGCTCGGCGGGCCAGGCGTACGGGTCCAGCACCTCGCCGTACTCGCCGAACAGCCCCGGGGGCGCGGGCCGCTTTTCGCCCTCCACCAGCGCCTGGAGCATCACCGTGTTGGTGATCCCCTTGCCCTGGAAGTGGTTGTTGGTGACCACGAACACCTCCCGGGTCCGCGGCTCGGCGGCGATCTCCTTTGCCCGCTCCGCCCAGGGCTTCAGCTCCTGCGCGGAGTACAGGTAGTCGTAGCGCTCGTGCGGCGCGGCCTTGTCGCGGAACCAGTCCCGGTAGTTGCGGCCGTGCACCCGCACGTAGCCCACGGACGAGGTGGCGTGCGCGCTGGGGGCGATGGAGTCGTGGAAGAGCGGCTGGTCGATGTTGACGAAGCCGATCCCCCGCTCCGCCAGCCCCCGGAAGAGCTCCGGCGTGTTCCAGCTCTCGTGGCGCACCTCCAGCACCAGCGGAAAGTCGGAGAAGGTGCGGGCCAGGTCGTCCAGCCACTCGCGGTTCTCGTCCGTGCGCCGGAACGACCAGGGGAACTGGAGGAGGAGGGCGCCCAGCTTCCCCGCGTCCAGCATGGGGTCGAAGGCGGCGCGCGCCTCGGCCACCTCGGCGTGGGTCCAGGCTTCCTTGCGCTGGTGCGTGAAGCGCTGCCACAGCTTTGCCGTGAAGCGGAAGTCGGGGTTGAAGCGGACCCGCCGCAGCCACGACTCGGCCACCTCGCGGCGGGCGGGGCGGTAGAAGGTGGAGTTGACCTCCACCGTGTCGAAGTAGCCCGCGATGTACTGGAGCTCGTCGAAGCCCTTTGGCTTGGGGCGGGGATAGACGATCCCCGCCCAGTCGGCGTAGCTCCACCCCGCGGGGCCGAAGCGGATCACCGGGTCACCCCTCCCCCGCCGGCGCGGCGGCCGGCTCCCTCTCGCCGCCGTCGGTCCCGCGCCGGTCCAGGCTCTCGCAGCTCACCCGCTCCGCCACGTCCAGCAGCCGCGCGAACACCTCCAGCGCCGCGTCCACGTCGGCGTCCGCACCCGCGCCCCGCCCGTCCTCCCGCAGCTCGCTCCGCACCCTCCGCTCCACCTCCTCGCGCAGGATCGCGAACTCGCGCCGCAGGTCGGCGCCGCTCCACCCCAGCCGCGCCCGCTGCTCGCCGTGCCGCTCGGAGATCAGCCGCTGGATCTCGGAGCCGTCCTTCATCAGCTCCGGCTCGCCGCCCCCCTCGTCCAGCGCCACCAGCGCCAGCCCGATGTCCACCAGGAAGGTGGAGGTGTGGTCCTCCAGCTGCGCGCGGCTCACCCCGTGCGCCGGGACGCCGTCGTCCAGCAGGCGGTCGGCGAGGGCGCGCACCACCGGCTCCGCGCATCGCACGATCGCCCGCCCCACCTCGGTGAGGCCGCGCACGCGCTGCGCCTCCCGCACCCAGCCGGGCTCCGCGGCGGGGTCCTCCGCCTCGGGCGCGTGGGGGAGCCACAGGGTGAAGCAGGAGCCCTTGCCGGGGCGGCTGCGGACGCTCAGGTCGCCGCCCATCATGCGGGCCAGCTGCCGCGAGATGGTGAGCCCCAGCCCCGTCCCCCCGGCCTTGCGGGTGTAGCCGCTCTCCACCTGCACGAAGGGGTCGAACACGGTGGCCAGCCGGTCGGCGGGAATGCCGATGCCGGTGTCCTCCACGTCCACCCGGATCCAGCGCCCGCCCGCGGCGACGTGGGCCTCGCGGTCGGGGAGGTCGGTGACCTCGCACGACACCTTCACGCTCCCGCCCCGCTCGGTGAACTTGACGGCGTTGGAAAGCAGGTTCACCAGCACCTGCCGCACCCGGTCCGGGTCGCCGCAGTACTCGGCCCCGGGCGCGCACCCCTCCGCGTCCTCCAGCCGCACGCCGCGCGCGTCGGCCTGCGGCCCCACCAGCGAGAGCGCTTCCAGCACCGACCCGCGCAGCGAGGTGCGCTCGCTGCGCACCTTGAGGCTCCCGGACTCCACCTTGGCCAGGTCCAGCACGTCGTTGACCAGGATGAGGAGGTGGTCGCCGCTGGCGCGGATGCGCCCCACCTGGTTGCACTGGCCCGGGGTCAGCGGGCCGGCGAGCTCCATGTCCAGCAGGTCGGCGTAGCCGATGATGGCGTTGATGGGGGTGCGGATCTCGTGGCTCATGTTGGCGAGGAACTGGCTCTTTGCCCGGTTCGCGGCCTCGGCCTGGGCGCGCGCCCGGTCGGCCTCCTGGAAGAGGCGGGCGTTTTCCAGCGCCAGGCTCGCCGACTGTGCCAGGGCGCGCGCCATCTCCACCTCGCGCGCGCCCACCTCCACCGGCACGCGCCACCCGGCGATCAGCGCCCCGTAGGCCCGCCCCGAGGGATCGTGCAGGGGGACGCCGACCGCGGAGCGCATCCCCTCGGACACGTGCACGGGAAACTCCTCGGGCGGGAACTCGGGGTCGTCGGGGAACCCCTCGATCACCAGCGGGCCGTTCAGGGCGATCACCCGCCCGGCGGTCCCCCGCCCCGGCGGGAACAGGGTGTCGCGCCAGCGCTCGCCGCGCCCTCCCACCACCGCCGGCCACGAGGTCTCGCCGTCGTCCCGCACCACGGCCACCGCCGCGTACCCCGCCCCCAGCAGGTCGCGCGCGTGCCGGGCGATGCGGTGCAGCACCGTTTCCGGGTCGGTGCGGGAAAGCAGGTCGCGGCCGATCTCCCGCAGCGCCTCGCTCTCGCGGATGCGGCGCTCGGCCTCGTCGGCGCGGAGGCGGGCGGCCCGCTCCGCGGCGGCGCGCTCGGTGACGTCGCGGAACACCAGCACGATCCCCCCGCCGGGCGAGGGGTGCACCTCGCCGTCGAAGCAGTGCCCGGCCACCTCCGGGTACTCCAGCGCCACGCTCCCCAGGCGGCGCATGCGCCGGTCCCGCATGGTCTCGCGGTACACGGCCATGCGCTCGGCCGGGGGCTCCGGCACGTCCACCCCGATCCGCTTGCCGGTCACCCGCGCCGGGTCGAGCCCCAGGAGGGCGGCCGCCGCGGCGTTGACGCGGCGCACCGTCCAGTCCGGGTCGACGAGGATGACGCCGTCCGGGAGGGCGTCGAGCAGGGACGATTCCGTCGCGTCAGCCAAGCCGGTTCGTGTTGGGGTTCCGTATCACGTGTAGCCGCAAGGGGATTCGCATACCGCATGCCGCGCGCGGCAGGGCGCGTGGGCCGCGAAACCGCGCATACGGGCGCCCGGACCCTGAGCGAAACAACCGGCGGGCGGAGCGGTACGACAAGGGGAGTGGAGCGAAGGGCGGGAGCATTCACGGAGGACGACCCATGATCAGACCAAACGTCAGGGCTTCGTTCGGACGCGGGGAAGCGGAGTTCCTCCTGGCGCTGGCGGGGCCGGAGGGGGAGGGGCGTCTGCGGGAGGAGGGGCTGGACGCGCTCCTGGACGACCCGCGCCTACTGCGGGCCTTTCTGCAGCGGGGGGGCGTAAGCCGGGCGCCGGCGCCGCTGGTGTTCTACCTGCTGGTGCGGCACGCGCTGCTGGAGCGGGAGATCGCCGACCGCCGCCTGGCCGACTACACCGCGGCGCTGCTGCTGGAGTTCGGCAACGCCGGGCGGGCGCAGCGGCCCGGCGCAGCGCACGACGACAGCTTCCGCTACCTGGCGGACATCGTGGCCGCGCTGGAGGAGGCGCGGGGCGAGCGAGAGTTCCAGCTGCGCGTGCACCTGGGCAACTTCGCGCTCTGGCTGGCGGGGGTGTTCCCGGACCACATCACCCACCGGGTGCAGCGCCGCGGCGCCCCGCCCCTGTCGTACTACGACGAGATGGGCGCCATCGGCTTCCGCACCGCGGCCGCGACCGAGGAGGCGCTCCGGCAGGGGATGGGGGACCTGCTCCTCCGTTTCTCCGACGAGTTCAGCAACGTGCGCGCGGCGCTCAACACCCTTTCCGACGCGCTCTTCTTCCCGCGGCCCCGCGACGGCGTGGAGCGGGTGCTGCGCGAGGTGACGGACAGCTTCCACCGGGGGCTGCGGCGGGGGAGGTGAGTGCGGGAGTGCGGGGCGGCGCGGGCCGCATGCGTTTCCGGGCGGACGGTGCGCGAGACGCCACGATGCGCGTATATTGGGTCTGTCGCGCGGCGCCCGCCGCACGGGAGTGAAACGCAGCCGCGGAACGACACCTTGAGCCACTCCGATCCCCGGGGCATCCCCGCCGAGACCGCCCGGATGCTCCTGCGCCGCGCCCGCGAGGCGCGCGCCCACGCCTACGTCCCCTACTCGCACTTTCCCGTCGGCGCCGCCCTCCTCGCCGCGAGCGGCGAGGTGTTCACCGGCTGCAACGTGGAGAACGCCTCCTTCGGGCTCACCAACTGCGCCGAGCGGGTGGCCATCGGCAAGGCGGTCTCGGAGGGGGTGCGCGGCTTCCGCGCGGTGGCGGTGGTGGGCCCGCAGGACGACGCCCCGTGCGCCCCGTGCGGCGCCTGCCGGCAGGTGCTCCACGAGTTCGGGCCGGAGATGGTGGTGGTGATGCCGCGCGGCGACGGCTACTCGCTGACGAGCATGGGCGAGCTGCTCCCCGGCGCCTTCGACGAGAGCCGCCTGGCCGGCTCGGAGCCCCGCGGATGAGTGGGGAAACGAGCGTCGTCGCGCTGATCGACCGCAAGAAGCGCGGGGGCGAGCTGACGGAGGACGAGATCCGCTTCCTGCTGGAAGGGTTCGTGGCGAAGCGCATCCCCGACTACCAGCTGTCCGCCTGGCTCATGGCGGTGGTGTGGCGGGGGATGACGGAGGGGGAAACGCTGGCGCTCACCCGGGCCATGGTGGAGAGCGGGGCGACTCTGGACTGGAGCGGGCTCGACCGGCCCACGGTGGACAAGCACAGCACCGGCGGGGTGGGCGACAAGACCTCCATCGTGCTGGTGCCGCTGATGGCCGCGGCGGGCGCGGCGTTCGTGAAGATGTCCGGCCGCGGGCTGGGCCACACCGGGGGCACGCTGGACAAGCTGGAGGCGATCCCCGGCTTCCGGGTGAGCCTGGGGCTGGACGAGATGCGCGCCCAGGTGGAGCGGATCGGGTGCGCGCTGGTGGGACAGAGCCCCGAGCTGGTCCCCGCCGACGGCGCCCTGTACGCCCTGCGCGACGTGACGGGCACCGTGGAGTCGGTGCCGCTGATCGCCGGGAGCATCATGTCCAAGAAGCTGGCGGGCGGCGCGCGCACCCTGGTGCTGGACGTCAAGTGGGGCGCGGGCGCCTTCATGACCACGCTGGAGGAGGCGCGCACGCTGGCGCGCGCGCTGGTGGGGATCGGCGAGGGGGCGGGGCGGCGGACGCGCGCGGTGCTCAGCCCCATGGCCGAGCCGCTGGGGCGCGCCGTGGGCAACGCGCTGGAGGTGCGAGAGGCCATCGACACGCTGCGCGGCGGCGGCCCCCCCGAGCTGTGGGAGCTCACCGTGGAGCTGGGGACGCACCTGCTCGTCCTGTCGGGGCTGGCACCGGACCCGGCCGCGGCCCGCGCCCGCCTGGCGGAGCTGCGCGACAGCGGCCGCGCCGCCGAGGCCTTCGCCGAGCTGGTGCGCGCGCAGGGCGGCGACGCGCGCGTGGTGGACGACCCCGACGCCGTCCTCGCCCGCGCGCCCGTGGTGCGCGAGCTCCTGTCGGACGCGGACGGCGACCGCTGGGTGGCGGCGCTGGACGCGCGCGGGGTGGGCGTGGCGGCGCTCGACCTGGGCGCCGGCCGCCGCACCAAGACGGACCCGGTGGACCCCGCCGTGGGGATCGTGCTGCGCGCCCGCATCGGCGACCGGGTGGCCCCCGGCCAGCCGCTCGCCGAGATCCACGCCCGCACCGATGCCGGCTGGGAGGAGGCCGCCGCCCGGCTGCGCGCCCTGTACCGGCTGGCGCCGGAGCCGGTGCGGCGGGAAGCGACGCGGTACGAGACCATCGGGTGACCGGCACGGCGCGGGCACGCTAGCCGCGCGGGAAATGGATGAGGACGGGCGGGGCGGCCGGAATCG
>JBEVLE010000747.1:0-12439 GCA_040509335.1 Longimicrobiaceae bacterium
GTGAGGGATTTCGGCCCGAAGGGGCGAGACCCGGCGGGGCTGTTTCCGCCGGGGCTCGACTCCGTTGCAGACGGTCGTTTCGTCTGCTACGGAGCCGAAGCCCGACCCCGGCGCCAGCCGGGGGCACGCCCGATCCCGTCGTGCCGTATCAGCCCCCCGGCGACTCGCCCCCGCCGGCCTCCTCGCCACCCTCCGCGAGCGGCCCGGCCTGCTGGATCATCTCCTCCATCACCATGATGGCCCCGGCGATCCGCAGCAGCGTCTCGTGGAGGCTGTTCTGGCGGGCCTGGAGGTCCGCCAGCATCCGCTGCCCCTCGTCGTATTCGCCCCGCAGCTCGGTGAGGCGCGCCTCGATCTGCTCTCTCATCGCATTCCGCCGTTGAGTGTGGGCCGGCCCGGCGGACCAGCCCGGTAATCTAGTGGAGGGTGACCAGCACCGGGATCCTGCCGCGCCCCTTTTCCAGCGAGGCCAGCGCCTTGCCGACGATGGCCCCGGCGGCGCGGGCGGGGTCGTCCACGCGGCGGGCGTGCCCGCGGGTGGCGCTGGTGGTCAGCAGGTCGCCCACCTGGATGGCGCCGTACTTCGCGTCCACCTTGCACACCACGAACGCCCCCAGCGTCACCATGGCGCCCACCTGGCCGGGCTGCACCTCGGTGGCGGCGGGGTCGGCGTCGCCGTTGCGCTCGGCGAACGAGCTGATCTCGGCCACCACGCCGCACACGCGGGTATCGTGCTCGCGGTCGGTGAGGTCCACCTCGGGGATGGGGATGCGGCCCGCGGCGTTGAGGTACTGCGCCTCCTGGTTGGGCCCGATCACCACCACGTCGCCCTGCTCCAGCACGTCGCCGGTGGTGTTGACGAACTCGTCCACCACGTAGCCGTACTTGGAGCCGTCCACCGACAGGCTGCCCTGGATGCGCGCGCCGCCCATGACGTGAAGGCGGTACGTGGGCGATTCCGTGCCGATGCCGATGTTGCCCTCCACGGAAAGGTTGCCCGTCCCGCCCCACGACTTGCTGACGATGGTCATGCCCTTGTTGAGGAAGTAGACGTGCTCCTCGCCGCTGATGTGCATCCGGCCCGAGTTGTAGAACGTCTTCCCCGGCGACATGAGGATGTCGTTGTCCACGATGAGCTTGCCGTGCACCGCCAGCTCGTCCCAGACCCCCACCCGGCGGATGCCGCCGCCGCCGGAGGTGTTCCCCAGGAGCATCAGCGTCTTGTAGGCCGCCGTGTCGTTGGAGACCTCCGCCTTGTTGGCGTCGGCGTGCCCGCTCCACGCGGAGGTGAAGCGGATGGGGTTGCCGTCGGTGAGGACGCGCAGCCCGCCGTGGACGTGCAGCCTGTCCTCCGGTGCGAGGGTGCCCACGCCCACGCTCCCGGAGGGCATGAGCGAGATGTGGTCGTCGGCGTCGTTGGCGGCGCCGATCTCCAGCGTGGTGGCCTCGCCGGCGCGCGCGTAGTAGCGGATCCAGGCCGCGTCGCCCCCGCCGCCGCCGGGGTTGTCCGGGAACTGGATCCCGGCGGCCGCGGAGTTGCCGGCGGCCGGCATGATGGCGCCGCCGCTCACCTGGAGGCGGGCCGCCGGGGAGGCGGTGCCGATCCCTACGCTGCCGGAGGCGTTGAGGGTCATCAGCTCGGTCCCGCCCGGCTCGCCGCCCTGCGAGAACCGCATGCGGTTGCCGCCCGGGTGGTCCACGTGGAACCACGCGGACGCGTCGGTGGGGATGAGCGAGAAGCCGCCGGGGAACCCGGCCGCGGCGGCGCTCACCACCCGTCCCCGCACGTGCAGCGGGGTGCCGGGGGTGGTGACGCCGATCCCCACCCGCCCGGCTGAGGTGACCGAGAGCAGGTGGGTGCCCGAGCCGTAGTTGCCGCCGTAGACGCGGAGCGCCCGCGGCGCCCCGGCGGGCACCTCGTCCGAGACGAAGTGGAAGTTGTTGGCGACGGTGGCGCTGGCGCCGATCTGGATCCCCGACTCCGGCACGTGCAGCGTCGCGACGGGGTCGATGGTGCCGATCCCCACCCTGCCGTTCTGCACGGTGAGGACGTCCGCGGTGCCGCTCCCCAGGATGAGCCGGTTGGTGCCGCCGTGGGCGCGGATGCGCGCGTCGCCGCCGCCGGCCCCGCCCAGCGCCACCCCGATCTTGAGGCGCTGCGCGGCGTCGCCCACCTTGAAGTCGCCCTCGCCGGCCACGAGGTCCCAGCCCCCGCCCTTGAGGTGCACCGGGGCGTCCGCCGTGGCGACGCCCACCCCCAGCCTCCCCGCGGCCAGCGTGGCGCCGCCCGAGAAGGTGGCGGCGCCGGTGAAGGCGGCCGCGCCCGAGAAGGTGGCGCCGGTGAACGTGGCCGCGCCCGTGAAGGCGCTGGTCCCGGTGACGGCGAGCTTGCCGTCCACGGTGGCGTCCCGGGTCACCCGCAGGCTCCCCGTGAGGTCGGCGCGCTGCATGGCCCCGTAGCGCAGCAGCGGGTAGTCGGCGGCCGGGCGGCCCTCGGCGGCCAGCGACAGGCTCCTCACCTCCAGGTCGCCGCCCACCGCGCCGGCGTAGCGGCGCCGGTTGGCCACGTCGCCTTCGTCCACGGAGGCGACGGTGCCGTTGGCGGCCAGGCTGACGCGCGCCAGCACCAGGACCTCGCCCTGGCGGGCGGGCGGCGCGTCCACGATCCGCACCTCGGGGCGCTCGGTCCAGCGGCGGGCCTCCAGCCCCGTGCCCGTCTCGTCGGTCTCGTCGGTGGGCTCCTCCAGGTAGCGGAGCGTCACGTACACCGTCTTCACGGAGTACGTCGCCAGCGGCTCCGTGCGCTCGGTGAGCAGGACGATCTCGCGCCCCTGCTCGTCGATCGCGGTGCCGGCGGCCACCCTGACGGCGCTCGCGCCGGCGGCGGCGGTCACCTGCAGCCCCTCGGCGACGCCCCAGGTGTGCAGCACCCGGTTCAGCCGGCGCCGCATCCGCAGGTGGTAGTCCTGCTCCTCCTGGAAGTCCTCCACCCGCAGGAACTGGTGGTTGAAGTACTTCAGTCTCTTGACGGCAAGCTCTTCGGCCATGGACGGCTGCTGGCTGGGGGTCTCAGGTCGCGGGCGTGGACAGGTCCAGCACGTACCGGGTGTGCGCGGGCTTTTCCGCCTCGATCACCGCCGTGGCGACCTCGCGGTACCGGCGGACGTCGTCGGGGTCGGCGGTGGGGACGCGCAGCCGCACCCGGAAGAAGTGCGGCGCCCCGCCGGCGAACAGGGTGTCGGCGCCGATGCGCGAGCTGACGCCGAGCTGGAAGGACGCGACGAGCTCGTTGACCTCCACGGCGCCGTCCCGCAGCCCGGTGTGCACCTCCAGCACCTCCTCCAGCCCGCGGCGCGTCCCGCGGCGGCGGTACAGCGTCACCGCCCGGCGGATGAACTCGCGCCGCCGCTCCTCGCCCAGGTCGGCGCGGAAGGAAAGCGCCACCCAGCCGCCCAGCCACTCCAGGAAGTCGGCGCGGGTCTCGTCCGGGTCGAAGCTCCGGTGGACGGTGTCGATCTCGTCCTCCAGCTCCGCCAGCACCCGCTGGAAGGCCTGGAGGAAGAGCGCCAGCCAGCTGGGGCCGGCGGCGTCGCCGCCGTCCGGCGCCGCCGTCTGCTGGAAGGGCGCCGGGAGGAGGCGGAGGAGGTCGAGCGGCTCGTGCGTCATGGGCTCGCGGTCCGGGGTCAGCGGAGGTCCAGCGCCACGCGCGCGTCGGCCATCTCGCGCGCGGACAATCGCACGCCGGTGGCGGCGCCGGCGGAGTCGGTGGCGAGGTGCGCGGGGTCGGCGTCGAAGCGCACGGCCACGGCCTGCCGGTCGTTGACGGCGGCCAGGCGGCGCAGGTCGGCGCGAAGCGCGGCCACGGTGAAGCTTTCGCCCGGCTGCGCGAAGAAGCGCTCCACGGCCGCGCGCAGGTCGCGCCGGGCCTCGCCCTCCTCCACCGCGCGCGCGCGGGTGGCCTCCACCGTCACCCGCACGGGGACGGTGTGCGTGGACACCTGCACGTCGCCGGGGACCATGCGCAGCAGCGGGAGGTGGTGCCGGGCCATGGCGAGCCCCACCTGCGCGCGGCCGTCGGTGGAGCGCAGCTCCGCCGCGGCGACGCAGCCGCGCTCGCCCGCGGCGCAGCCGGGGAGCAGTTCCAGGAAGGGGACGTGGTCCACCACGGGGAGCCGCTCCAGGGCGGCGTACAGCTCGGAGGCGTACACGTCGCGCCCGAAGGCGCGCCCCTCGCCCTCCGGCCCGCCGCGGAGCGGGTCGAAGAAGCGGCGCAGCTCGTCCGCCACCGCGCCCAGCTGCGACTCGGGGACGTCGGGGCGGCTCATCACCCGCACGCGCACCCGCACCGGGACGTAGGTGGGCCCCACCACGTGGTGGCGGGTGGTGAGCATCCGCCGCGGGTCCAGCCAGCTCCACAGCGCGCGGCGCAGCCCCCAGCCGGGGAGCAGGCCGGCGTGCGAGGCGGCGGGGTCCGCCGGCGCGGGGAGGACGACCAGGCTGAGGTGGCCGGGCGCGGGCGCCGTCCGCTCGGCCTCGGTGCCGGCGGCGAGGTCGCGGCGCGGCACGCAGAAGGCGCGCTCCACCGGGCGCACCCCGGAGGGGAGCGGGTCGGCGCCGCGCCGGAGCCCCGCGGGGCCCCACCACTCGCGCGTCCACCACGCGTCGCGCCCGGCCCACGCCTGGGCCACGGTGAGCCCGGCGGCCTCGTCGGGACGGGTCCGCGACAGCCAGGCGAACCAGTCGTCGGGGGTGGCGGCGGCCTCGGCCTCGCGCATCCCGGCCAGCCAGGCGTTGAAGCCCTCCAGCGCCAGCACCTCGTAGTCCTCGCGGGTGACGGCGCGCTCCCGCTCGCGCAGGCGCAGCACGCCGCGGCGCAGCGACTCGTCCAGCGCGGCGCCGCCGGGCTCCACGGCGCCCGCGGGATCGCCGGCGCCGCCGTCCAGCAGCTTGAGGAAGACGCGCAGGTTGGCGTCCGGCACCTGGTCGGTGCGGTAGATCATCATCTCCGCCAGGTGGGCGAACAGCTCCACCAGGGTGATCCCCGGGTCGGACGGGTTGTGGTCCGTCCAGCCGGGGGCCAGCCCGGGGATCGTCGTCCGCGCCTCCTCCACGAGGGAGGCGAAGGTGCGGTCGTCCAGGATGGGAAGCGGGATCGGCACGCGGGGCTCCCGGTCAGGCGTCGGCCAGGCCGACGACGGTGATCCGGTGCTCGCCGCCGTAGACCAGCGAGCGCTCCGGGCGCGGCATGTCGTCCCACTCCACCTCCAGGGCGCGGACGTGGTCCACCCCCGGCGTGCCTTCCGCGACGGCGTACAGGTCGGAGCGGTGCGGCCGCCGCCCGAACGGCCACCCCTCGCCGCCGCTCCCGCCGGTGAGCGGGTGGAGGAAGGCGGCCACGCGCGCCAGCACGGCGGCGTGCACGTCGCTGGCGGCCTCCAGCCGCGCGGGGACCACCTCCGCGGCCACGGTCACGCGCACCCACTCCGGCCCCTGCACCACCAGCTCCACCGTGGGGGACACGCGCGCCCCCACGTGCTCCCGCACCCGCGCCAGCAGCTCCAGGCTGGGCGCCGGGCGGGCCTCGGCGCCGCGCGGGACCACCACCAGCGCCACCGTCCCCGCCGACTCCACCGCCGGGGGGACGGCGTGCGCCAGCGCCAGCTCGGGCGACGCCTCGAAGGCGAGGTCCTCGTAGTCCGCCAGGGCGACGGCGCGGTCGCGGTGGCGCAGGGTGCGCGGGCCGCGCACGCGGGCCTGCGCCACGCTTTCCCCGGCGGCGCCGCCCGCTGCGGGCTCCGGGTTGGCGGCGGCGGTGACGTAGGGGACGGTGGTGCGCAGCCGGGACACGCTCCCGGCGGGGCGGTTCCCCTCGGGGCCGCCGCCGGACAGGTACGCCGCCAGGCGCACGTTGCCCCGGCCGCGCGGCGGGATCATCCCCCGCCGCCCGTCGCCGAAGCGCACGGCGCCGCTCCAGCGCTCCAGCGTGTAATGGCGGCTGCGCGGCCCGGAGCCGAAGAAGTCGGGGACGCGCGTCCAGCGCACCCACACCTCCGTCTCCCTCCCCGCCTCGTCCTCCACCACGCGGATGGCGTCCGGCCCGGCCTCGGCCAGGATGGCCGCGCGCTCGCCGGTGGAGGGGAGCTCGGGCTCGCGCACCTCCAGCGTCTCGCCCGGGAGCACCGGCGCGCGGGCGGCGCGGAACGCCTGCCCCGGCTCGCCGTTGCCGGAGCCCAGCGTCTCGTCCAGCGTCCGCACCGTGTGGCTGGCCCACGTGGTGTTGGCGAGCACCCGCTCCAGCACCGGGGGGACGGGGTAGCCGCCGCGCTCCAGGCGCGCGCGCATCCAGAACGCCGTGCGGCCGAAGCGCGTGGACGCGGGGAACGAGGGCGGCCCCACGAAGGCCAGCAGCCCGCGCCGGGTGAGGCCGGCCGTCTCGTCGCGCGCGCCCACGTGCGCCCAGCGGAAGCCGTCCCAGTATTCCCACACCACGCTCGCCGGCTCCTCCGGCGCGGCGTCCGCCGCGAGCTCGTCGTAGGTGGCCGCGGCGGCCCCCAGGTACAGCGTGTTGAGCCGGTTGTCGAAGCCGCGCGCATCCCCCGGCCGCTCCCACCCCAGGTACAGAGCAGGCTCCGTGTCGGCGGGGGGGACGAAGGGGACGAACGGGTCCGCGGGCCCGGCAGCGTCCGCGGGGCGCGCCACCTCCGCGTCGTTCTCGGTGGCGACCCGCGGCACCGGCCCCCAGGGCGCGTCGTACGCGTATCCCACCTCCACCGAGCGGATGGAGGGCGGGCGCACGTCGCCCGGGGTGAGCTGGTACACGGGGATGCTGGTGCCGGGGTACACCACCGGCTTCCCCGCGGCGTCCTTTGCCTGCTCGTACGCGGCCTCGCGCCCGTAGTGGCCGGCGGAAAGGCGGGCGCGGATCCAGGGCTCGGCGCGCCCGTCCACCTCCACCGCGCCCATGGCCGGCGGGCGGACGAAGCTGACCACCGCGGGCGAATCCGCGGTGCCCGCGGTGAAGGCGCGCGTCCCGTCCGCCAGCTCGAAGCCGGTGGTGCCGGCCGTGCCGTCCGAGCGGGAGGTGCCCAGCAGCTCCCAGCGCCCCGCGGCGGCGCTCCAGTACTCCCAGCTGAGCACCACCCCGCTCGCCGCGGCGGGGCGCGGCGTGCCGGCGGCGTCGGCGGGGTTGGTGAGTACCACGGACAGGGTGACGCGGGCGCCGGGCTTGTCGGCCAGGGCGCGGCACGACAGGTACACCGCGTCGCCGATGCGCGGCAGCTCGCCGAAGGGATAGAAGTCGCGGTGCGGCTCCACGGCGGCCCCGGAGGCGAGCACCGCGTCGGGGACCAGCCCGGAGGCCCGCATCTCCACCCGCGACTCCACCGCCGTGATGGGCGGCAGCGTCAGCTCGGCGTCCAGCAGGGCGCGCAGCAGCACGGGCGGGTAGTGGGCGTCGTCGGTGCCGTAGCCGCCCCGCGCCACGCGGGCGCGCAGCCACAGGCGCTCCACGCCGCCCACCGTCCCCGCGGCCCAGTCCGCGGGGACGCGGAATTCCACGCCGCCGCCCTGGGTGAGGGCGCGGGTGCCGTCGCGGAAGCGGGTCGCGTCGCCGCCCACGGACTCCTCGCGGGGCGACGAGCGCCCCAGCTCGCGCCAGGCGCCGCCCGGCGCGCCGACCTCCCAGGCCAGCTCCAGATCGGCGGAGGGGACCACGCGCGCGGCGGGATCGGCCTCCACCCGCAGCGTCGCCCACGCCCCCGCCAGCGCAAACACCGCGGGCGCCGCCAGGTACCAGGCGTCGCGCGGCTCCCCCCAGCCGAAGGGGTACACGCGGTCGTCCCGCTCCCCGGCACGCAATCCGGCCGGCGGCGCCGCCCACCCCGTTTCCGGCGCCACGCCGCGCTCGCGCAGCGGCACCGTGAGCACGCCCGAGATCCAGGCGCCGCGCCGCCCCAGCACCTCGGTTTCCGGCACGGTGGGGAGCCCGGTGAGCGTCACCCGCCAGCCGCTCCCGTCGCGCGCCACCGCGGCCGCCGTCAGCGGGACCCACCCCTCCTCGGCGCGGTACGACCAGCGGATCCACCCCGGCCAGGGGACGCCCGCGTCCGCCGTCGCGAAGCGCAGCGCCACCGACTTGGCGCCCCCGGTGGCGAAGCGCGGGTCGCCCAGGTACAGGCGGTGCTCCAGCGGCGCTTCCCCGCGGAACACCGCGAAGGGGGCGCCGCCCGCGGCGCGCGCCGAGGCGTCGGTGCCGCGGTCGCGCAGCGGGTCGCGCACCAGCGCCGCCACCAGGCGCGAGCGCGTCACCACCAGCTCGCGCTCCGTCTCGAAGACGGGCGGCTCCGCCTCGCCCTCGCGCGGCACGGCGGCCACCGGGGTGCGCGCGGGGACCAGCGCGTCCTCGGCCGCGCCCTCCGCCAGCGCGAAGGTGAGCGGGACGCGCGCCGCGTGCGGGGGGAGCAGGTCCACCCCCAGCAGGTTGAGGAACGCCAGCAGGTTGCGCTCGGGGACCTGGTTCAGCCGGTCCGCGACGGTCTCCGCCATGCGCGCGAACACGTGCACCAGCGCGGTCCCCCGGTCGCCGCCCTCCGGGGGCGGGGCCCAGCGGACCAGCTCCCGCAGGTGCTCCTCGGTTTCCCGGACGAAGTCGAGGGCCGTGCGGGTCTCCACCCGCGGACGCGTCGCGCTCACCCCGCGCTCCTTTCCAGGTAGAAGGGATAGACCAGGTTGAAGCGGTTGTCGGTGGTCCGCACCCGGTAGTCCACGCGCACCCGCAGCAGCGCCGGCTCGGCGCGGTCGGGGGCCACGTCCACCCCGATCAGCTCTATGCGCGGCTCCCAGCGGACGAGCGCCTCGCGGACCGCCTGCGCCGCCCGCCCGAGGGTGGCCGCGCTCGACGCGGCGAAGAGCAGCTCGTGGATGCGGCACCCGAAGTCTGGCCGCATGACGCGCTCACCCGGCGCCGTCGCCAGGATCAGCCACACCGACTGGCGGACCGCGTCCTCGAAGAGCGAGGGGACCACGCCCCCCCGGTCCGCCGGGGCCACCAGGTCCCGGAAGCTCCACCCCATTCCCTGGAAGTCGCTGCTCATCGCCCCCTCACCCGATCAGCACGGTCCCCGCGGCCACCACCGTCCCCACGGGGAGCTCCGCCGGGTCGTTGCAGGTGGCCGCGGTGTCGCCCGCGCGCGCGGCCGCCCTGCCGTTGATGAACACCGTGGCGCTCCCCGTCTTCACCGTCCCCCGGTTCGACGGCGGCGACTGGAAGGCGATTCCCGGCGGCGTGGGGACGTGCTTGGGCGTGTTGTCCGCCGTGCTGTCCACCGTGGCCGCCGGCTTTCCCATGATCTTCACGTCGCCGCTGAGCCCGCCGCTCAGCACCCCGGAAAAGGGGTGCGGGAGCGGCGTGGGCACCAGCGCCGGCGTGGGCACCATGACGATGTGCGTGTCGACCGCGACCACCCGGTCGCCCTGCTTCGCGGCGGGCTTTCCCATGCTAGTTGAGGTTGATGGTGGAGCCCTTCACCGTCACCTGCCCCCCGGCCTTGATCTCCATCCCCCTGTCCGCCTCCACCTTGACGCCCTCCTGCGACTTCAGCTCGATCCCCTTCCCTTCCAGCACCAGCTTGCCGCCCGTGGAGCGCACGACGACGTCGGCGTCGGCCTGGAGGGTGATCGAGTTGTCTTTCGTGCTGATGGTGATGGAGTTCTTGCCGCTGGCGTCCACGATCTCGATGCGCTCCTCGCCGTCCGCGTCGTCCAGCCGCACCTCGTGGCCGCTGCGCGAGCGGAGGACCCGCACGTCGTTCCTGTTGCCCTCGTTGGTCTCCGGGGGCGGCGCCTTGCTGCTCCAGAGCGCGCCCAGGACGTACGGGAAGCGCGGGTCGCCGCGCTCGAACGCCACCAGCACCTCGTCGTCCACCTCGGGGAGCGTCCACAGCCCGCGCTCCTTGCCGGCCATGGGCGACGCCATGCGCGCCCAGGCGCTCTCCTCGCTGGAGGAAAGCCAGGGAAAGCGCAGCCGCACGCGGCCCAGCTTTTCCGGGTCCTGGTTGTTGGTCACCACGCCGGTGACCACGCCGTGGATCTGGCCGGAGGGCCCGGCGGCGGGCCCCTGCGGCTCCAGCAGGTCGAGGAGGCTCATCCCAGGGAATCCTTGCGCACGTCGAAGCCGGTGCTGAAGCCGCCGCCGTCGAAGCGGTGGGTCACGCGGCTCACGTAGTACCTGCCGCCGAAGCGCGGGCCCAACCCTTCCAGGTGCACCGTGGTCCCGGGCCGCAGCTCCGGCACCCCGAGTGTGGACCCGCTGCCGCGCACCAGCTGCATTGCCTTTTCGGCGAAGATGGCGCGGGCGCGCTGCTTCGCCTCCGCCTGCGTGGCGACCGGCTCGTCGCCCACGTACAGCTCGTTCTTCACCCCGAAGGCCCGGTACGCCACGTCCGCCGCCGGCTCCTTTCCCGCGGACGGGACGTCGCGCGCGGTGGCGCGCCCCTCGAAGCCCTCGCGCGAGAGCGGGTCCTGCCCGCGCACGATCACCTCGCTCACCTGCTGCCGCGCGTCCAGCGTGGGCGAGAAGCTGCGCAGCGGGTACACCGCCACCCCCGGGAGCCCCGGCACCGGCCCCGCCGCCGCCGCGCTCCCCCAGGCGAACGCCAGCGCCGGGGCCGCCGTGCTCGCCGGCGGGCGGAAGTGCAGCGTCTTTCCCTCCACGAACAGCTCGAAGCCGATCACCTTCGCCAGCGCGCGCAGGAAGTCGTAGTCCGTCCTCCCGCTCTGCACCAGGTAGGGGTGCTCCGGCCCGGTGTCGTCCACCGCGGGGGTGAGGCCGGCGGCCCCGGCGATCTGCTTCACCAGCAGCTCGTAGCGGCCGCGCGTCAGCGTCCGCTCCCGCCTCACCACCTGCAGGCGGTGCAGCCGGTCGTGCGCCTGCACCTGCAGCGTGGGCCCGCCGCTCTCCGGGAAGGAGGGCGTCATCCCCGTGACCTCGCCGTCGAACACCGGCCGCAGGTCGCCGGCGTACCCCATCGCCACCTCCAGCGAGTTCCCCTCCTGGAAGAGCTTCCAGTCGTCGGAGTGCGTCCAGCGCATCTCCGGGAGCGGGTTCGCCAGGGTGAGGTCGCAGCGCGCGGGGACCCCCGGCTCCAGCGCCACGGACAGGCCGAGCACCAGCGCGGACACGTCGCCCTCCACGCCGGAGCCGTTGACCTTCACCCGGAACGCGGGCGCGAAGAAGCGGGCGGACACGGGCGGGTCCCGGCGCCGCTACGCCAGCGCGGGGAGCGCCAGCGGCGTCCCGGGCTGCAGGGTGCGCGGGTTGGTGATGCGGTTGGCCGCCGCGATCCCGCGCCATTTGGACGCGTCGCCGTACTGCGCCGCCGCGATGCCGCTGAGCGTGTCGCCGCGCTTGACCACGTAGGTGCGGGTCTGTTCCGCCGCCGGCGACTGGACCCGGCTCACCGTCACCGCCGCGTCCACGAACTCCCTGAACACCACGCTCAGCGTGGCCCGCACCGGCGTGCCGTCCGCCAGGAACACGGTGAAGCGCCCGCCCACGCGCTCCATCACCCACCTGCACACGGGCTCCCGGCCCCACAGGAACTCGAAGACCGGCGGGCGGCGCAGGTCGGCGTCCACGTCCAGCAGCCGGTACACGGGGCCGGTGAGGTCGCGGACGTCGCGCTGCTCCTCGTACGTGTCGAAGAACAGCTCCATGCTCAGGGTGCGGCCGTTCCCCCGCACGTACTGGAGGATGGGCGCGCCCAGCCCGGGGACGCCGACCTCGGCGATCTGGTTCCCCTGGTCCAGCGAGTACTGGGTGGGGTTGTAGCAGACCGGGATCTCGTCGCCCTTTTCCGGCTTGATGACCGCCTTTTCCGGCATCGGTTCTCGGCGTCGTGTTCAGGCTGCTGGGTTGAACTGCTTTCTTGTACGGCCGGGTTCGGGCGTGTTGCTTTTACGGCCGGGTCCGGGCGTGCCCCCGGCTGCGCCGGGGTCGGGCTTCGGCTCCGTAGCAGACGAAACGACCGTCTGCAACGGAGTCGAGCCCCGCACACTGCCGCGGGGTCTCGCCCCTGACGGGCCGGAATCCCTCACGCGGGTGGCCCCCACCCGGCTCGCTTTAGGCTCGCCACCCTCCCCCAATTCTGGGGGAGGGCTCCCTGTTCCTCGGCTCCTCCGTGCTACCTCGTCGCGTGCGTGAGCCTCGCCATCCGGCTCGTCGTGCTCCCCCTCTCCCCTTGTGGGAAAGGGGGCCGGGGGGTGAAGGGTCAGCCCCCGCGCTGCCGGCGCTCGTCCGCCAGGCGCCGCACCAGCATCTCGTAAACCTGGTCGGCGATGCGCGTGGGGTCCGGCCCGGGCGCGCTCTCCGGCTGCGCCGTGCGCGTCGGCAGCGCGGCAGGCGCCGCGGCGGAGGCCGCGCTCGCCGCGGCGCGCTGCACCG
>JBEVLE010000748.1:0-5591 GCA_040509335.1 Longimicrobiaceae bacterium
GCCGGTCGTGGCCGGGTACGCCATGGCGAAGGCCTGCCCGGCGACCATCGTGTCACCCGTGGCCGGGTTGTACATCGCCTCCACCTCGCGCAGCGCCGTCCCCTCCACCACGCACACCCGGATCGCCTGCATCTCCGGGGCGGCCGGCGGCGGCGGAAGCACCGCGGGCGGCGGCGGCACGACCTCGGGCGGCGGCGGCGGCGGCAGGATGTCGCCGAACATGAACTTCAGCCCCAGGCTGGCGCGGGGCGTGAAGGCGAACTTGTCCTGCGAGGTCTGCTCGTTGTACACGTGCGCCGGCGAATCGTAGCCGTGCACCGCCAGCTCGCCGAAGATCCCCAGCCCCGAGGAGATGGGGAACAGGTCCACGCCCAGGCCGAGCACGCCCTGGCCGACCGACGCGTACTCCGGGTCCTGCGAAAGGCAGACCCCCGCCGGGCGGTAGGCGCTCACGCAGGGGAAGCCCACCCCGCCCGGAGGCGTCGGGTTCCCGGCGATGTTGGTGGTCAGCCCGCCGCCGCCCAGGAAGAAGTACATGGAGCTCATCGTCGGCGAGCCGGCGCTGAAGAAGAACGGCCGGAAGACCAGGTCAAGGTCGTACAGCCAGTTGTTCATCTCGTACTCGTCACCGCCGTCCTCGAAGCCCGCGTCCGAATCCGCCTGGGGGAGCTGCGTGGGGAAGTACGCCCCGTGCAGCCGCACGCCGAAGCTGGGGCTGGCCCAGTACGTCGCCGCCGCCCCGAAGATGGGACCGAACCCGACCTGGTACCCCTCGTCGTTGATGTCGAACCAGCTGGTCGTCCAGGATCCACCCGCGTAGATGCCGAGGTCGAACAGAGAGGCCCGGCGGCCCATCATGTCCTGCGCCTGCACCTGCGTCGCACCCACCGCCAGACCGGCGGCCACCGCTGCCACGCTCAGTATTCTTCTCATCTGAGTCCTCTCCAGACCAGAGGTTTGGAGCCGCCGCCTCCCTTGACGAAGGGCGGTCCCCCGACTGGCAGGCCGCACCGGGCCTGCCCTTCCCGACCACACGTCACGGGTCTCCATGGACCCGCGCGAGAGCATCACGAGCCGTGCGACCTCCTTGTTCGGGTGAAGGCCGGCCCGGTGCCGGCCCGCTGCGCCGTCCCGCTCCCTCCGGAGCGCCCGGGCGGCGCCGCGTCCCCGCCGCGGCTTACGCGGGCGGCGTCAGGAACGCGGCCAGGATCGCGCCGAGCGTCGCGCCGTACACCACGTGCCCCGCCACGACCCCCGCCGGCGTCCACCGCCCCCACGCCATGCCGAAACGTCCCGGGGGCGGGAGAAAACCGGATCGAACACAAGCACTAATCGTACCAAGCACCGGGAGCGCGGCCACCGCCACCGCCCCGTGCACCAGCCCCAGCAGCGCTCCGCCCCACAGCGACACCCCCACGGCCTGCCGCAGCAGCGACGCGTACAGCCACGGCACCGCGGTGGAGCCCAGCGCGAAGAGCAGCACCAGCCCCAGGCTCTCGGTGAGCGGGAGCCGCGGGTTGCCCAGGAACAGGCACCCCAGCTGCGTGGACGGGCTGAACTCCGTGAGGCCGAAGGTCCTGAACAGCCAGAAGAAGGCCGTGGCCAGGGTGGTGGCGACGAGCCCCGCCCACAGGATCGCGCTCCAGGTGATCGTCATCCGGCGTGTCCGGGGTGCGGGTCGGCAGGGAGCGGGGACGCGGCGCCCCCGGCGAGCACGTCGCGCGGGGGAGCCGGTTCGGTCTCATGCGGTCAGGGGAGGGGCTCGGCGCCGGCGGGGAGGGCCCCGGAGACCGGCGAGTCGGCGAGCTTCCCGGAGACCGGGGGCTCGGCCAATCGCCGCCCCTCGCGCACGTGCGACAGCGCGGGGAGCACCTCGTCCGCCACCGTCCGCAGCGAGCGGTTGAAGATGACGTCCGAAACTCCGTCGGGGATGGACATGGTCTCCAGGTACAGCTCCACCGCCTCCGCGAGCGACACCTCCTCCGAGAGCGCCTTGGCGAAGATCAGCGAGTTCTCCACGTGCGTGGCGAACAGGTCGTCCTCCGCCCGCGCCGCCGCCAGGTTGATGCGGTGGCGCAGGTCCTCCTGCACGCGCCCGCGGATGCGGCGCCTCACCCGCGAGAACACCGCGTCGAAGCGGCCGCCCGCTCCCCGGTCCTCCGGCTCCTCCTCGCGGTCCGTCGAGTCCGCCATGGCGTCCAGGTCCAGCTCCGCCACCTCGGGGAGCCCCGAGCGCCGCCCGATCGCCGCCAGCGCGCGGCTCCCCACGTTGCGCGACTGCTCCGGGGTGAGCCGGAGGATTCGCACGTAGATGTCCAGGGCGGAGTCGAAGGGGAGCTGGTCGGACACCAGGTCCACCAGCGCGAGGACGTGCCGTACGTGCGTGGCGAGGAGCCGCTCCTGGCAGACCGCCGTGGTGAGGTCCACCTGCCGCTGCAGCGCGCGCGACGTGTTCCGATTCAGTGCCACCTTACGCCACCTCCCCTGTGATATCCGTCGTGACCGTACGTGCCGATTCGTGTCGCTCCCGGGCGCCGGATCTAGCAAGTTCCATTCCCGGTGCTGGCATTTACGGAAGGACGGCGGGGTTTGGGCGTGCCCCCGCTGGCGCGGGGTCGGGCTGCGGCTCCGTAACGCACGAAACTACCGTGCGTAACGGAGGCGAGCCCCCGCGGAAACTGCCCCGCGGGGTCTTGCCGCTTCGCGCTCGCATCCCTCACGCGGGTTTCGCGCTGGCGTCCGCGGGGCACAAACAAAAACGGACCGCTTGCGCGGTCCGTTCTCGGGCGTAGTTCCGGCGGCGCGCCTTACTGCTTGGGCGCGGGGGCCGGGGTCTGCGTCGCGGGGGCGGCTGCGCCGCCCGTGGGCGCCGTGGCCGGGGCCGTGCCGGCCGCAGGGGTGGTGGCGCCGGGGGCCGGGGTCACGCCGGGAACCGCGGGGGCGGCGCCGGTGCCCACCGGGGGGGCGGCGGCGGGCTGCGTGGCCTGGCCGCCGCGGATCACGGAGGAGCGGCGCTCCCCGCGGCCGGTGGACATGATGGAGAGCGAGAGCGCCAGCACCAGGAACGCCCCGCCGCACCACCAGCTCGCCTTGGTCAGCAGCGTCGCCGCCTGGCGGCCGCCGAACAGGGTGTCCGTTCCGGCGCCGCCGCCCATCGCCGCGAGGCCGCCTCCCTTGCCCGCCTGGAGCAGCACGACGGGAATGAGCAGCAGGGCGTCCAGGATCAGCAGGGCCAGGAGGAAGTAGTACACGGGTGCGCGCGGTTGGAGGGGATTCGCCGGAAACCTAAAAGCTACGATTCCGGGCCGCCCTGTCAAGGCGTGGCCGTGCAGATGGCCGCGAAGCCCGCCGGGTCGAGGCTCGCGCCGCCCACCAGCACCCCGTCCACCTCCGGCGCCGCCAGCAGCTCGCGCGCGTTCTCCGGCTTGACGCTCCCCCCGTAAAGGATGGGCACCGCCGCGGCCCCCGCCTCCCCGAACGCCTCGCGCAGCCGCGCCCGCACCTCCGCGTGCATGACCGCCGCGTCCTCCGGCGTCGCCGTCGCCCCCGTGCCGATGGCCCACACCGGCTCGTACGCCACCAGCAGCCGCGACGCGTCCTCCGCCGACAGGCCGGGGAGCACCGCGTCCAGCTGCTCCCGCACCGTGGCCTCCGCGCGGCCGGCCCGCCGCTCCTCGATCTTTTCGCCCACGCACAGCACCGGGCGCAGCCCCGCGTCCAGCGCCGCCCTCACCTTGCGCGCCGTGTCCTCCGGCGTCTCGCCGAACACGTGGCGCCGCTCGCTGTGCCCCACCAGCACCAGCGACGCCCCCGCGTCCGCCGCCATGGGCGCCGACACCTGCCCGGTGAAGGCGCCCTGCGTCTCCCAGTACACGTCCTGCACGCCCAGCAGCACGTCCGCGCGCTCCGCCGTGCCCTGCCGCGCCGCGTCCAGCGACACCGCCGGAGGGAAGAATACCACCGTGCGGTCGCCGTGCTCCGGGTACGCGTCGAGGAAGGCGGAAAAGAAGGCCCGCGTTTCCGTGGGGCCCTTGAACATCTTCCAGTTGCCGGCGAGCACCGGCCGGCGGAGCGCGCTCACGCGCTCCTCCGGTCGGAAAGCGCGGCCACGCCCGGGAGCGTCTTCCCCTCCAGGAACTCCAGCGACGCCCCGCCGCCGGTGGACACGTGCGAGATGCGCTCCGACAGCCCCAGCTCCGCCACCGCCGCCGCCGAGTCGCCGCCGCCCACCACCGTGGTCGCCCCGCGGTCGGTGGCCTCCGCCACGGCGCGGGCCACGCCCTCGGTCCCCTTCGCGAACTCCGGGATCTCGAACACGCCCATAGGCCCGTTCCACAGCACCGTCATCGCCCCCGCCAGGACCTCGCGGTACGCGTCCACGGTGCGCGGCCCCACGTCCAGCACCGAGCGGTCCGCGGGGATCGCCTCGCGCCCCACGACCGCGGTTGCCTGCCCCGCCTCCATCTTCGCCGCGACCACGCAGTCGGTCGGCAGCACCAGCTTGTCGCCGGAGGTGCGGAGCAGCTCGGCCGCCAGCTCCACGCGGTCGTCCTCCACCAGCGACGTCCCCGTCCGGAGCCCCATGGCGCGGAAGAAGGTGTTCGCCATCGCCCCGCCGATGAGCAGGTGGTCCACCTTGGGCAGCAGGTTCTGGATGACGTCGATCTTGCCGGAGATCTTGGCCCCGCCGATGATGGCGACGAAGGGCCGCCCGGGCTTCTCCACCACCGTCCCCAGGTACTCCAGCTCCTTTTCCATCAGCAGCCCCGCCGCGGCCGGGCGCCCCTGCTCCCTCATCACCTCGGCCACGCCGGCGGTGGACGAGTGCGCCCGGTGCGCCGCCCCGAAGGCGTCGTTGACGTACAGGTCGCCCAGCGCGGCCATCCGCCGCGCCAGCTCCATGTCGTTCTTTTCCTCGCCGGGGAGGTAGCGGGTGTTTTCCAGCACCAGCACGTCGCCGTCGCCCAGCGCGCTCGCGGCCCGCTCGGCCTCCTCGCCCACCGTCTCGCCCACGAACTCCACCTTCCTGTCCGGCATCAGCTCCCGGAGCCGCAGCGCCGCCGGCCGCAGCGACATCTCGGGCACGGGCTTGCCCTTGGGCCGTCCGAAGTGGGCCAGCACCACCACCCGCGCCCCGGCGTTCGTCAGCAGCTCCAGGGTGGGCAGGGTGGCCCGGATGCGCGTGTCGTCGGTGATCTCCAGGCGCTCGTCCAGCGGCACGTTGTAGTCCACGCGCAGGAGGACGCGCTTTCCCTCGAGCTCGCCTGCCCCCAGGTCCCGCAGCGTCAGCTTGTTCATCGGTTTCGTCGGAGAGTGGTTCTTTCGTGTCGAGTCGGCGTCCGTGGGCCGCGCAGGGGCCGGACGATACTGCCGTCCTTCTCCCTCCGAACAGATTGCTATGGGTACTGCGAACGGCGGACCCCCTCCCCCGGCCCCTCCCCGCAAGGGGGAGGGGAGAACTGCCGGCCGGCGTCCGGGCCGTTGCCGTTCCCGCCGTTGCCGATCGCCGTTCCGCAGCATCCCTCAAATCTTTTGCGGAGGGAGACCCGCCGGCTGTTTGGCGGGGCTCCCGCAGCCGGAGCGGAGACAGC
>JBEVLE010000749.1:0-10744 GCA_040509335.1 Longimicrobiaceae bacterium
GCGTGAGGGATTTCGGCCCGAAGGGGCGAGACCCGGCGGGGCTGTTTCCGCCGGGGCTCGACTCCGTTACGCACGGTTGTTTCGTGCGTTACGGAGCCGAAGCCCGACCCCGGCGCCAGCCGGGGGCACGCCCGAGCCCGCAGCTAAAAGCCGTATCAGTGCCTGTCCGCCTCGTCGCGCGGCTGGTACAGGAGCAGATCGTTGCCGTCGGGGTCGCGGACGATGGCGCGCCAGGCGTCGGGGCCCTCCATCAGCGGGGCGGCGAACACGGCGCCGCGCGCTTCCAGCTCGCGGCAGGTGCGCTCGGCGTCGTCCACGTCCAGCACCAGGCCGGTGAAGCCGCCCACGCGCGCCTCCATCTCCATGGCGCGCGCCTCCGCCAGGATGACGATGGCGCGGCCGTCCGGGAAGCGCAGCCAGGCCATGCGCGGCTGCGGCGCCTCGCCGATCATCTTGTCCAGCTCCAGCCCGAGGACGCGCGTGTAGTAGTCGGCGGCGGCGTCCATGTCGCCGACCCAGACGGTCGCCGCGCCGATGTGGGTGATGCTCACGGGGCTCTCCCTGGCCGGGGGTGGGGGCGCGCGGCCTCCGCGCGCCGCGTGCCCCGAAGAGAACGCACGCGCGCCGCCGCGGCAAGGACCACTTGCGGCCCCGCACCGCTCCCGCGCACCTTGCCCGTCGGCCCCCGTCCCCGTCCCGCCAGCCCCACTCCGCAGCCATGAACGCCGACGCTTCCCGCGCCCTGGGCGCCGCCCTGGTCCTGCTCGCCCTCGCCGCCCCCGCGGCCGCGCAGCAGCCATCGTACCCCAGCAGCTTCACCCCGCGGCTGGCCGAGCGCCCCGCCGTGCGCGACGCGCTCGCCTGGATCGACGGCAACTTCCCCCGCCAGGTGGAGGAGTGGGTCCGCATCACCGAGATCCCCGGCACCTCGCGCCACGAGCAGGCGCGCGCGGCCTACGTCCGCGAGCAGATGGAGCGCGCCGGGCTGGAGGTGACCATCGACTCCATCGGCAACGTGGTGGGGCGGCGGCGGGGCACCGGCGGCGGGCCCACGGTGGCGCTGGCGGCGCACCTGGACACCGTGCACCCCCTGGACACCGACGTCAAGGTGCGGCGCGAGGGCGACGTGCTGCGCGCTCCCGGCGTCTTCGACAACTCGGCCTCGGTCGCCAACCTGCTGGCGGTGGCCCGCGCCCTGGACCAGGCCAAAGTGCGCACCCGCGGCGACCTGCTCTTCATCGGCACCGCGCAGGAGGAGCTGGGGCTGGTGGGGATGGCCTACTGGCTGGACCACAACCCGCGCGCCGCCGACGTGGTGGTGGCGGTGGACGGCGGGCTGGGGCCGGTGATGTACGGCGCGCTGGGGATCTACTGGACGCGCTACACCTTCCGCGGCGAGGGCTCGCACACCAACACCTCCGCCGGCAAGCCGCACCCGGTGCGCGCCCTGGCGGACGCGGTGCGCTCCATCTACGAGCTGCGCCTCCCGGAGGGGGGCGGGAACACCGTGTTCAACGTGGGGATGGTGCAGGGCGGAAAGATCTTCAACGCCATCCCCGAGGAGGTGTCGTTCACCATGGACCTGCGCTCGGTGGATCCCTTGCTGCTGGACTCGCTGGACGCCGAGATCACCTCGCGCGTGCAGCGCGCGGCGGAGGCCAACCGGGTGCGCTGGGAAAGGGAGGTGGTGACCCGCAACGGCGCCGGCGGCACCGAGGTGATGCTGCGTGGCCGCCGCGCGCACCCGCTGGTGCAGACGGCGCTGGACGTGCACCGCTTCCTGGGCATCGAAACGGAGGCGGTGCCCTCGGGCTCCACGGACGCCAACGCGGCGGTGGAGCGGGGGATCCCGGCGGTTTCCGTGGGGCGCTCCAATGGCGGTGACCAGCACACGCTGGCCGAGTGGTCGGACGTGCCCAGCGCGCTCAAGGGGACCCGGATGGTGCTGCTGCTGGCGCTGAGCATGGCGGGGGTGCGGTAGGGGATCGATGGCGGCCGGCGCTGGCTCCATTCCAGCCACCAGGAGACATCCGACCATGCCTGACGACGGACGCAAATCTCCCGTGACACAGGAGCCCGCCCGGACGGTGGAGCGCTGGGAGACGCCCGTCTCCGACGCGCGCAGCCTGCGCCTGGTGTCGCTGGTGGACGACGGCGCGCTCCGCCTCACGCTGGAGGACGCGGCCGACCCCGTCCGGCGCCGCTGGACCTTTGTTTTCGCGAGCGTGCCGGCCTACCGGAACGTGCGGGAGGAGCTCCGGCTGGGGCTCTGGGCCGGGGGAGCGGGCGCGGACCGGGTCGGCTGGACCGCGCGCGTCCCCGGTTCGCCGTGGCTCGCCCGGCTCCGCGAGGCGGAGCCGCTGCTCGACGTCCACCATCCCGGGCTCGTCCACTTCCGCATCGCCACGGAGGACGACGTGATCGACGTGCTGTCCGCGCTCGCGCCGGAGATCGAGGAGGCCGCCCCCGCACCGCGGCTCCCCGCGTGACCCGCCGGCTCGCCGCCGCCCTCGGCGCGCTCCTCCTGCTCCCGGCGCTCGCCGCCGCTCCCGCGCCGGAGCCACGGCAGGCGCCCCGCTGGGCCTCCGTCACCGTGGGCGACGACCACGCCTGCGCCCTCGACGCCGCCGGGCAGGCGTTCTGCTGGGGGAACAACCACGCCGGCCAGCTGGGCGCCCGCACCCCGGTGCACTGCGGCATCGTGGGCGAGAGCGGCCGCCGCAGCTGCTATCCCACGCCCAGCGACACGCTCCCGCTCCCGGTGCTCGGCGGCCGCCGGTTCGCCGCGCTGAGCGCCGGCCGCTACCTGACCTGCGGCATCGAGCCGGAGGGGGCGCTGCTGTGCTGGGGAAGGCCGCTGGGCGACACGGCCGCGTACGCCGACCGCTGCCTGCACGGCGAGCCGTGCAGCTTCGCGCCGGTGCCGCCGGCGCCCGGCCGGCGCTTCGCCGCCGTGAGCGCGACCCGGCGCTGCGCCGTGGAGGCGGCCGGGGCGCTCCGCTGCTGGGACCATCGCACGGGCCGCCCCGCGCCCCAGCCCGAGCCGTGGGCGCGGCTGGCCGTGGCGGGCGTGGACGGCGACGACGACGTGCCGGTGGCGCCCACCTTCTGCGCGGCGGCGCGCGAGGGGCGCGTCTTCTGCCGTGGCGACGCCGCCTTCGGCGTGCTGGGGACGGGGAGCCGCGACACCGCCGCCGCGCCCGCTCCCGTCGCCAGTGGGGAGCGCTTCCGCGAGGTCGCGGTGCTGGGCCACTGGGCGTGCGCGCTCGCCGCGGACGGCGCCGCGCACTGCTGGGGCGCCGCCGGCTACGACGACGCCACGCGGGACACCGCGCCGCGGGCGGGCTTCGAGCGGTGCCCGCGCTGGGGCACGCAGACGTGGTGCAGCCCGCGCCCGGCGCCCGTCGCCGGCGGGCTCCGCTTCCGCTCCATCCGGCGCATGCCGCGCGAAGGGCGGATGCTGGGGATCGCCGCCGACGGCCGGGCGTACGCGTGGGCGGGCGACCGCGTGCCGCGCCCGTGGCGCCCGGAGCACCGCTGGCGCTCCGTGGCCGGGGGCGACTGGGGCGTGTGCGGCGTGACCGTGCCGGGCGAGCTGCACTGCTGGGGCCGCGATCCCCACGAGGCGGTGCAGGGGCTCGTCCGCCACCCCGGCGCGCGGCGCCCGTGACCCCCGGCTTCATCGACCTGGCGGCGCTGCGCGGCGCGCGCGTCCCTCCCGGCGCGGGGTGGACGCCGTTCGGCGCGGCGGAGGAGCTGGACGCGATGCCGCCGTCGCACCGCGACCAGCTCCTGTTCCTGGACGCGCCCTCCACCGCCGCAGCGTACGACGCCGTCCGGCGGCGGGACGTGCTCTGCGGCGACGACGGCTGGGGCAACTCGCCGTTCAGCGGCGGCTGCTGGCGCACGGTGGAGCGGACGCGCGTGGACGCCGCCGACGGGGGCGGGCTCAAGAAGTGGCTGCACCGGCGGGGCTTGCCGTACGCGGACCCCGCGCTGCTGCTCCCCGTCTTCGGACCCGCGGACGAGCCCGCCGTGCTGACCACCTGGAAGATGGTGGTGAAGTACGCCGCCACGCTCTTCTGCCGCGACAACCTCGTGGCCGTGGGCGCAAAGGCCGAGTGGTGCCTGTACTACCACCACGACGATGTCCTCACCTTCGCCCGCGATCCCGACTTCGCGAAGGTGAAGGGGTAGCCCGCGCGCTCCACCATCCCATCCTCACCCCCGACCGCCGATGACACCCCCGAAGCCCCCGGCGCCCGAGCTGCCCGTCCTCCACTTCGAGGACCAGGCCGCCTGGGCCGAGTGGCTGGACCGGCACCACCCCGATTCCCCGGGCGCCTGGCTCCGCCACGCCAAGAAGGACGCCGGCATCCGCTCCGTCTCGTACGCCGAGGCGCTGGACGTGGCGCTGTGCTACGGTTGGATCGACAGCCAGAAGAAGAGCTACGACGAGTCCTCGTGGATCCAGAAGTGGAGCCCGCGCGGCCCCCGGAGCATCTGGTCCAGGATCAACCGCGACAAGGTGGAGGCGCTCACGGCGGCGGGCCGGATGAGGCCCGCGGGGCTCGCCGCGGTGGAGGCCGCCAGGGCGGACGGCCGCTGGGACGCCGCGTACGACTCGCAGAGCCGGGCGACGGTCCCGGACGACCTGCAGGCGGCGCTGGACGCGAGCCCGCGGGCGGCGGAGTTCTTCGCCACCCTGAGCGGCGCCAACCGCTACGCCATCCTGTTCCGCGTGCAGACGGCGAAGAAGCCGGAGACCCGCGCGAAGCGGATCGCCGGCTTCATCGAGATGCTGGAGCGGGGCGAGAAGATCCACGGGTAGCCGTCGCCCGCCGTCCGGCTCCACCCCCATCCACCCGGAGAACCGCCCGTGACCATCACCACGCCCGGCACCGACGCCGAGATCGCCGCCACCTGGCAGGTCATGCGGCAGCTGCGCCCGCACCTCCCGCTGGAGGACTACGTGCCCATGGTCCGCCGGATGATGGCGAGCGACGGCTACCGGCTGGCCGCGCTGGAGGACGGCGGCGAGGTGCGCGCGGTGGCCGGCTACCGGTACATGACCATGCTGTACTGCGGGCGGCTGCTGTACCTGGACGACTTCGTCACCGACGAGCGGGTGCGCTCGCGCGGCTACGGCAGGCGCCTGCTGGACTGGCTCAAGGCCGAGGGGCGGGCGAACGGCTGCGCCGAGTTGCAGCTCATCTCCCGGGTGACGCGCGAGCAGGCGCACCGCTTCTACTTCCGCGAGGGGCTGGGGATCGAGTGCTTCCAGTTCCGCACCGCGCTCGGCCCGGCGCCCGCCGCGTGAAACCCGCCCCCGCTCCCGGTCCGTAGTCCAGGCCGGGGGCCGCGTTCGCGGCCCGCGCCCGGACCCGGACTCATCGACCCATGAGCAAGCACATCGCCGCCGCCGGTCTCGCCGCCCTCGGGCTGTTCATGCTCCTTGGCTTCCTGGGCTCCGGCGCGGCGCTCGCCGCCCCGGCGACGCTCGCGGCGCTCGCGCTCACCGTGGGGCTGCCCGCCGTGGGCGCCGCCCTGCTGGTCCGGAGCCACCACGCCGAGCGGGCGCGGCTCTCCGGGCGCAAGGCCCAGCTCCGGAGCCAGACGATGGACGCGGAGATCCTCCGGCTCGCCGGCGAGCGGGACGGCCGGCTCACCGCGGTGGAGGTGGCGACCGAGCTGGCGATCACGCCCGAGGCGGCGAAGGAAGCGCTCGACGCCCTGTGCGTGCGCGGCCAGGCGGAGATCGAGGTCAGCGACGCCGGGCTGCTCGTGTACGGCTTCTACGACGTCCGCCACCTGGGCGGCAAGTCGTCGGCGAGGGGGGTGCTCGATGCCTGAGCTGTCGCCCCGCCTGCCGTGCCCGGTCTGCCTGGGCGTGACCATGGGCCGGGTGGCGATCGGCCCGGGAGGCGTGCTCCGCGTGGACCACTGCGGGCGCTGCGGCGGCGCCTGGCTGGAGCACGGCGAGGTGCAGCGGCTGCGGGCGCTGCCGGCGGCCGAGCTGTGGAAGCGGGTGGAGGTGCGCGAGCACCGCTTCCGCATGCGCTGCCACGACTGCCACGCCCCGCTGGAGCGGGCGGACGAGAAGTGCCCGGCGTGCGGCTGGAGCAACACCCTGGACTGCCCGGCCTGCGCGCGCCCCATGCGCACCGAGTCGCACGCGGGGCTGCGCCTGGACGTGTGCGGCGGGTGCCGGGGCGTGTGGTTCGACCACCACGAGCTGCGGACGATCTGGGAGGCGGGCTTCGACGGGGCGCTCCAGGGGCGCGCGCTCCAGCGCGTCGATCCGCCCGGCGTGGTGCGGAGCACGCCCGGCGAGGTGCTGCTCGACACGCTCTTCTACTCCCCGGACCTCGCCTTCCACGGCGTCCGCGCCGCCGGGTACGCGGTCGACGCGGCGTCGCACGTGCCGGACCTGGTCGCGGTGGCGCCCGAGGTCGCCACCGGCCTGTTCGAGGTGGTGGGCGAGGCCGCCGTGAGCGTGTTCGAGGTGATCGCGTCCATCATCGGCGGCATCTTCGAGGGCTTCTAGCCTCCCCCCGCGGACGCCAGCGCGAAACCCGCGTGAGGGATGCGAGCGCGAAGCGGCGAGACCCGGCGGGGCAGTTTCCGCCGGGGCTCGCCTCCGTTACGCACGGTCGTATCGTGCGTTACGGAGCCGCAGCCCGACCCCGCGCCAGCGGGGGCACGCCCAAACCATGCAGTTCACCCCGGTATTCAGTGGGCGGTCGGCCGCAGCTCTCCCGCGGCGACACGCAGCGGCAGGTGGTTCTCGCGCGGCGGCAGCGGGCACGTGGCGAACGCCGTGAAGGCGCAGGGCGGGTTGTACGACCGGTTGAAGTCCAGCAGCACGCGCCCCAGCGAGTCCGGCGGGCTCACGTACAGGTAGCGCCCGGCCTGGTAGGTGTCCGCGCTGGCGGTGGAGTCCTTGAACATCACGAACAGCTCCGGCGAGCCGCGCTCCAGCACGGGGCGCAGGGTGTGGCGCCGGCCGCCGGCCTCGAACTCGATGAGCCCGGGCGAGGGCTGCTTTTCCATCATCCCCACGATGTTGACGATCTCCACCGAGTCCATGCGCTCGGCGGGGACGAAGCGCGCGCGGATGCGCCAGGCGGTGTCCACCGGGAAGTAGCGCAGCCCGGCGAACCCCGTGCGCGCCGGGTGCTCGCGGTCCTTGACGCGCAGCGCCAGCCGCTCGCCGCGGCGGATGACGCGCAGGGTGAGCGAGCCGTGGGCGAGCACCGTCTGCGCGCTGTCGGCGTCGGTGCGCAGGCGGAGCGACTGCACCGGCGCGCCGGCGCTTGTGACCCGGGCGCCCGGCGCCGCGTCGAAGCGCACGGAGTCGCCCTCCACGAACACGGTGCCCAGCGAGGCCGGTGACCGGTCGGCCGGCAGGCGCACGGGGGCGGTGGAGTCGCTCCCCACGCGGCTGGCGCCGGGCTCCAGCCAGAAGAGCCCCACCAGCGTGTTCCACCCGTCGGGGCCGTTGACCTCCTCCCGGCGCTCTGCCCGGAACTGTTCCAGCGTCTGCCGGTACGCGGCCTCGTCCACGGGGAGGGGCGGGGGATCGGCGGGCGCGCAGGCGGCGAGCGCCAGCGACGCGGCGCACAGGCGCAGGATCGCGCGCGCGGCGAGGCGGGCGCGGGCGCCGGGGACGGGGGACGATGGGTGCGGCATGGTCGGGGAGTGGAGGGGTGAAGCCGGGCTCCCGGGGCGCCCGGCGCCGTCCGCGGAGCGCGGAGGCCGGATCAACGATACCCACGCGCGGGTGCGGCCGACAAGCTCGCCCGCGTCCGCCCGCACGCAAACGCGCCCATGAGACTGCCGCGGATCGCCGGACCCACGCTGGTGCTCCTCCTGCTCGCCGCCCGCTCCCCCGCGCAGGCGCTCCCCGGCGTCCACGCGGGCGACAGCCTGCGGGTGCAGACCGCGCGGGAATTGTACGCCGGGCGCATGCTGTCGCTCGCGGCGGACACGCTCCGCCTGGCGACGGCGCCCGGCGAATCGGTGCGGCTCGCCCTCGCCGACGCCGCGCGGGTGGAGGTGCGCGGCCGGGAGCCGCGCGCCCGCGTGGTCCTGCGGCGTGCGCTGCTGGGGCTGGGGGCCGGGCTGGCCGGCGGCTTCCTGGCGGGGAGCTACCTGGAGCAGGAGTTCCGCCTGGAGGGCGCCCGCCCGGCGCTGCTGTTCAGCGCGGGGGTGACGGGCCTGGGGCTGGGGGCGTACTCCGGCGCGACCGCGCGCATCCCCGGCCGCTGGCGCCGGGTCCTCCCCTGAGCGCGGGAGGGGGCGTGGGCGAGCCCCTGGGGCTGGAATCGGGGACGGTGCGCGTGGTGCCGTACGACCCGGCGTGGCCGGCGCTGTTCGCGGCGGAGGCCGCCCGCATCGGCGAGGCGCCGGGCGCGCTCCCGCTGCGGCTGGAGCACGTGGGGAGCACCGGCGTCCCCGGCCTGGCCGCCAAGCCCGTGGTCGACGTCCTCGCCGGCCGGCCGCCGGGCTCGTCCGCCGCGCCGTACGTGGAGGCGCTCGTCCGGGCCGGGTACGAGCACCGCGGCGAGCAGGGGATCCCCGGGCGCGACTTCTTCCGGCGGGGGACGCCGCGCGCGTACCACGTGCACCTGGCGGAGGAGGGCGGCCCCGTCTGGCGGGAGATGCTGGGCTTCCGCGACGCGCTGCGGTCGGACCCGCCGCTCGCCGCGGAGTACGCCGCGCTCAAGCTCGGGCTGGCGGCCCGCTTTCCGCGCGACCGCGCGGCGTACCTGGGCGGCAAGGGACCGTTCATCGCCGGGGTGCTCGGCCGCGCGGCGCCCCCGCTGGAGGACGGACCGGCGGGTTGCGCCTTCGCGGAAGCGGCGCCGGAGGACGCGGCCACGGTGGTGGCGCTGCGCGCCGCCGCGGCCCGGGACCTCGCCGCGCGCTTCGGGCACGGGCCCTGGTCGGGCGAGCCGACCGAGCGGGGCGTGCTGCACCAGCTGCGCACCTCCCGCGTCTGGCTGGCGCGGCAGGGCGGCGAGGCCGTCGCCACCTTTCGCCTGGGGACGCGGAAGCCGTGGGCGATCGACCCGGCGTACTTCACCCCCTGCGCCAGGCCGCTGTACCTCACGGACATGGCGGTGCGGCCGGACCGGCAGCGCCGCGGCATCGGGCGCGGGTGCCTGGCGGAGGCGCTGCGGCTCGCGCGGGCGTGGCCGGCGGACGCGCTGCGGCTGGACGCGTACGACGCCGAGGCGGGCGCGGGCGGCTTCTACGCCGCGTGCGGGTTCCGCGAGGTGGGCCGGGTCACGTACCGAGGCACGCCGCTGGTCTACTGCGAGCGGCTTTCCTGACGCAACGGCTTTGAACGGCAGGGTTGGGCGTGCCCCCGGCTGGCGCCGGGGTCGGGCTTCGGCTCCGTAGCAGACGAAACGACCGTCTGCAACGGAGTCGAGACCGCGCAAACGGCCGCGCGGTCTCGCCCCTTCGGGCCGAAATCCCTCACGCAGGGGCTGGTGGGGGGCCGGCTCATCCAGCGCGGTCCGGGCGGCTCCGCGCGCGCTCCAGCAGCTCGCCCAGCGTGCGCTGCTCGGCGCTCGACAGGTGGCCGAGCTGCCGGGCGTGCATCGCCTGCACCGGCTCGTCCAGCGCGTCCACCAGGCGCAGGCCATCGTCGGTGAGCCGTACCGTGACCACGCGCCGGTCGGGGGAGCCGCGCCGGCGCGCCACCAGCCCCCGCGCCTCCATGCGGTCCAGCAGGCGCGTCACGTCCGGCTCGCGGCTCACCATGCGCTCGCCCACCTCGCCGCTGGCGAGCCCCTCCGCCCCGGCGCCGCGCAGGATGCGCAGCACGTTGTACTGCGGCTGCGTCAGCCCGTAGGGCCGCAGCACCTCCACCATCTCGCCCACCAGCACCGCCGAGGTGCGGAGCACGCTCACGAACAGCTCGGCCTCCGGGCTGCGGAAGGGGCGGAGCTGCTTGATCTCCTGCTGGAGGTCGCCCGGCGCGCGGCGCTCCGCCACGGGCGCGGGGGCGAGGAGTACGGGAGGCTGGCGGGTGGGCATGGCGCGGGTCGGTTGGGGGGAGGGCCGGGCGGGATGCGGCCGGCTGCATCTGTTTCGCGACAGGTTGACAACTCCCGGACGCGACGCGAGGATTGTAGACCAATGTCTGTTGTCACGGATATTGTAGCAACGCAGAACTCCCTGCGCCACCACCCCACGCCGAGGCTCCCCTCCATGCGCACGCTGCACCGCTCCCTGGCCGCCCTCGCCCTCGTCGCCTTGCTCACCGCCTGCGGGCGGGACGCCGTCGGCCCCGACGGCCAGGCCGCCGCCCCCGCCTCCACCGCGCGCTTCCTGCTCGGGACCGACGAGAGCTCGCGGGCCGTCGCCGATTCCACGGACGCGGCCGGAAACATCATCATGGTCACCGAGTACGCCGCCGGCATCTACGACCTCCCGGACGGGCACTCGGGCTCGGTGGCTTCGGTCACCGTCCGGACGCTGATCCCCGGCAGCGGCTCCGGCGGCAGCAGCGGCACCTGCATCACCAGCACCATCGACCGGGTGGAGGTCGTGCCCGGCTGGTCGTACACCGTCAAGAAGCCGGGCGGGTGCGACCGCGAGATCTCCGTGGAGTTCGCCAACCGCTCCACCGGGAAGCGCGCGCAGTTCTCCTTCCTGATGATCCCCGGCAAGACGCGCATCGACCAGGGCCTGGTGCGCTGAGCGGACCCGGCCGGCCGCGCCGCCCCGC
>JBEVLE010000750.1:0-2743 GCA_040509335.1 Longimicrobiaceae bacterium
CGTGCGCGTTCCTGCGGGCGGGCGGGGGGGGGGGGGGGGGGGGCGGGGGGGGGGGGGGGCCGCCCGGGCTCCGCAGGTCACCCCGCCGCGGCGGGTCGCGCCGGGATCTCTTCCCTGCGTCGTGCTTCTTCGCCACCGTCGCCGACGAGGGATCGCAGGTAGGCGCCGAGCAGCACCCGGTCCGCCGGCGGGAAGACGATCCCGCCGGCGGACAGCGTCTGCAGCGTGCGCCGGCAGTCGAAGCGGGGCGTGCCCCGCACGGTGGGGATCCCGTGCTCCCGCGCGAGCAGGGGAAGCAGCGGTTCCAGCGCGTTCTCCTCGCCGGCCGCGAGGCTCGCGAGCAGCGCGGCGCGCCAGCGCTCCGCCGGCTCCACGCGCAGCGGGTGCCCCAGCCGCCCGAGCTCCGCCACCAGCTCGCTCCAGGCGAGCCGCGCCGGGTTCATCAGGTGGAAGTCGCGCCCGGGCGAGTCCGCCAGGCGCGACAGGTGGACCACGGCGCGGGCGACGGAGTCCACCGGGGCCATGTCCAGCAGCACGTCCAGGTCCGGCGCGCTCCCCAGCTGGACGCAGCCGCGCACCAGCCGCGACAGGAGGTCGCCGGGGTTGCCCCGGCCGGAGCGGCTGTCGCCCGCGATGCGGGCCGGGCGGTGGATGCACGCCGGGAGACCGCGCGAGCGCGCCTCCGCCACCAGCAGCTCGGCCACCCGCTTGCTCTGCGCGTAGCCGTCCTCCAGCCCGTCGGGGCCGCCGGGCTCGTCGTCCTCCCCCACCCGCTCCGCCGCCGAGCTCCCCCGCGCCAGGAAGACGGCGAGCGTGGAAACGAAGTGCACCGGCTTGCGCTTCTCCAGGCTCGCCAGGCGCAGCACCTCCACGGTCCCCGCCACGTTGGTCGCCCGCAGCAGCGGGTACGGGTACACGAAGTTGACCAGGCCGCCCGCGTGGTACACGGCGTCCACCGTGGCCGCCAGCCGCGCGAAATCGCCTTCCGCGAGCCCCAGCCGCGGCGCGGCCAGGTCGCCGGGGAGCGCCACGACGCGGCCCGCGTGCCGCTCCCTCCACAGGCCGTGGGCGGCGAGGCCGTCGCGGATGCGCCGGAGGCCCGCCGCCGCGTCCGGGGCGCGCACCAGGCAGTGGACGGCCGCCCCGGTCCGCTCCAGCAGCTCGTGCAGCAGGAAGGCGCCCAGGAAGCCGCTCGCCCCCGTGAGGAGGAGCGCCGCGGGGTCGGCCGCGTCCGCCGCCGGCGCCCGGTCGGGGCGGATCGCCGGGTCCAGCGCGGCCTCCGCCCGCCAGTCCGTCCCTCCGCGTCCGCGTGGCCCGCCGGGGCCGGGCGCGCGCCCGGCCTCCACCAGCCGCGCCAGGGCCGACACCGTGGGCGCCTCCAGGAAGCGCTCCACCGGCGGCTCCACCCCGAACGCCTCCCCCACCCGGCGGAGGAGCCCGGCCACGAGCAGGGAGTGCCCGCCCACGTCGAAGAAGCCCTGCTCCACCCCCACCCGCTCCCGCCCCAGCACCCCGGCCCAGATCCCGGCCAGCCGCTCCTCCACCGGGCCGCGGGGAGCCACGTAGCCGGCGTCCTCCCCCGGCTCGTCCGCGCCGGGGGCGGGGAGGGCCCGCCGGTCGGTCTTGCCGTTGGGGGTCCGCGGCAGGTCGGCCAGGAACACGAAGTCCCGCGGGACCATGGGCTCCGGCAGCTGTCCGCGCAGGAAGGCGCGCAGCCCGGCGGGCGCGCACTCCGCCCCGGGGCGCGGCACCACGTAGGCCACCAGGCGCTTCCCGCCCGGCACGCCGGAGGCGGCGTCCTCGCCGGCCACCACGACCCCCTCGCGCACCGCCGGGTGGCGCGCCAGCACCGCTTCCACCTCGCCCGGCTCCACGCGGACGCCGCGCACCTTGACCTGCTCGTCCACCCGTCCCACGAACTCCAGCTCGCCGTCCGGCCGCCGGCGGACCCGGTCGCCCGTCCGGTAGAGCCGCGCGCCCTCCGCGAAAGGGTCGGGGACGAAGCGCTCCGCCGTCAGGTCGGGGCGCCGCAGGTATCCGCGCGCCACCCCCACCCCGCCCACGTACATCTCGCCCGGCGCGCCGTCCGGCACCGGCCCCATGTCCCCGTCCAGCAGGTGCGCGCGCACCCCCGCGATGGGGCGGCCGATGGGCGGCGGCGAGCCGTCCGCCGCGCACACGAACATGGTGTTGCAGATGCTCGCCTCGGTGGGGCCGTAGGTGTTCACGAAGCGGCGGCCGGGCGCCCAGCGGGCCACGGTCTCCGCCGGGCAGGGCTCACCGCCCACCACCACGCACGCCAGGGCGGGCAGCTCCTCGTCCGGCAGCGCCGCCAGCGCCGAGGGCGGCATCATCACCGTGGTGACCGCCTCCTCGCGCAGCAGCCGCACCAGGCCCGGTCCGGGGAGCAGCTCCGCGCGCGTTCCCAGGCAGAGCCGGGCCCCCGACGTCAGCGCCGTGAAGATCTCCGCCGCCGCCACGTCGAACCCCAGGGCGACGAACTGGAGGACCCGGCTCTCCGGCCCCACCCCGTAGGCGCGGACCTTGGCCGCGACCACGTTGCACAGGCCGCGGTGCGGCACCATCACGCCCTTGGGGGTGCCCGTGGAGCCGGAGGTGTAGACCACGTAGGCCAGGTTGTCCAAAGTCGCGCCGCCGTCCACCCGCTCCGCGCTCTCGCCCTCGATCGCAGCCCGGTCGCGGTCCAGGCACACGACGCGCGCGCCGCCGGGACCCGGCGGCG
>JBEVLE010000751.1:0-15566 GCA_040509335.1 Longimicrobiaceae bacterium
GTGAGGGATTTCGGCCCGAAGGGGCGAGACCCGGCGGCAGTTTGCCGGGGCTCGACTCCGTTACGCAGCGTTGTTTGCTGCGTTACGGAGCCGAAGCCCGACCCCGGCGCCAGCCGGGGGCACGCCCGAACCCTGCCGTCAAAGCCGTTGCAGTAAGACCGGCCCCATCAGTCCACCCGCGCCAAAGTATAGGTGCCGCTGCGCGCGTAGAAGCCGAACCGGAACCGCGCCGCCACCTGCTTGCACGCCTTGGTGGTCGCCTCGGCCGTGAACTCGCCCAGCCCAGGGGTGCGCCGCTTGAACCCGATCACCACCCGGGTGGCCGCGTCGTTCACGTCCTCCCCCGTCAGGCTCGCCTTTTCCTGCTCCTTCATGATCGCTTCCAGGCGCTCCTCGTCCCCCACGGGGCAGTGCTTCTTGAAGTACTCCCCGATCTCGGACGCCAGCCTGCCGCGCAGCTCGTCGATCCCCTGGGCGTCGTAGAGGGTGTGCCCCTTCCGGTACACGGCGGCGAAGATGCGGTCGTGCGAAACGACGAAGCGGATGAAGAGCGGCTTGTGCGTCTGCTCGCTGAAGGAAAGGAAGTCCTCCATGGAGTGCGGCGAGTACCCGTCCACATCGCCGATGGAAGCGGCCGGGTGGCAGTGCACGTCCGCGCAGTTTTCCCAGTGGATCATGGTGCGGATGGGGCAGCTGTTCATGTCGCCCACGTACCGCTGGGACCTGGACAGCTCGTTGCGCGACTCCTCGTAGATCAGGTTGCAGCCGTACTCGCGGGCCTCCTTCTCGCCGGCCACGAACAGCGCCGAGAAGCCGACCACGAGGTCGTCGGGGAGGACCAGCTCCTTGGGGAAGCTGTTGGGGTGCCCCCGCTGCCCTAGGACCTCGCCCACGTAGTCTTCCACGTTCATGGGTTGCTCCGTCGGGTGGGAAAGGCGGGGGGAGGAAGGTGCGGCGGAAGCGGGGACGGAGATGGGTCTGCTCAGGCCAGCACGAGGACCGCGGCCTGGGGCTCCGAATCGAAGCGCTCCAGGTCGGCGCGGTGGCGGCGGAGGATCGCCTCGATGTCGCGGGTGGAGCAGTTTCCCCGCTGGATCCACACCAGCTTGGGAGGTGGGCCGTGGAGCCGGGCGCGGTCGTGGAAGTCCGAGTCCTTGGAGGCGACCGCCAGGCCGTGGGCGCGGGCGTGCTCCCACACCGCGTCGTCGGAGGCGCCGGAGAGCCCCACGTCGCGCACGTGCGCCGTGCCGGGGAAGGCGTCCGCGAGGAGCGCCGCCAGGCGGAACGACAGGTTCTCGTCCAGGAGGAGCCTCACGCGGGGACCCGCACCACCCTCCGCTCCTGGTCGGCGGCGAAGGCGAGGCAGGCCCGCACGTCGGCGCGCTCCAGGTCGGGGAAGTCGGCGAGGATGTCGTCCTCGGACATCCCCGCGGCCAGGTACCCCAGGACGTCGTAGACGGTGATGCGCAGGCCGCGCACGCACGGCCGGCCGCCGCGCTTCCCGGACTGGATGGTGATGCGCTCGCTGTAGCCCATCTCGCTGCTCCCCGCTTCGGTGTGGGCCTGCGCCGGCGCCGCGGCGTCCGGCGCGGGGCCGTACGAGGCCTGGAACTCCCGCACCCGCCGGACCGGCGTGCTACCCCCCCCAAAGGCGCGGGGGGCGAGCGCGGCGGCCACGGCGTCCCAGGAGGCGTCGCCGGGGAGGGCGCCGATCAGCCGCAGCGCTTCGTCCTTGGCGCTCACGTGGACAGGGGCGGAAGGGTTCCGAACATAAACCGAAACATAAGCGGGGCGGCGGCGAAAGCAAGCACTTCGTCCGGAATGCTCAGACGCCGGCCGGCTCGCCCTGGGGCTCCCAGGCGACGATGCGCCCCTCCATGGCCGACGCGGCCACGGTGTACGGCGAGGCCAGGTACAGCTGCCCGGGCCCGGAGCGCCCGGGGAAGTTGCGGTTGATGGCGCTGATGGTGACGTCCGTGGGCCGGCGCGACACGCCGGGGCCCGCGTTGATGCACGCCCCGCACGACGGCTCGATGAAGGTGGCGCCCACCTCCTGGAAGACGCGGTCGTACCCCTGCTCCTGGCAGTACGCGTACACCTCCTGCGAGCCGCACTGGATGTACAGCTGCACGCCCTCCGGCTTGCGGACGCCGCGCTCGTGGTACTCGCGGAGGACGCGGGCGTACATGTCCATGTCCTCCTTCTTCCCCGCGGTGCAGCTCCCCGCGTAGGCGATGTCGATGCGGACCTCGTCGCCCAGCTCCTCCACGTACATGCCGTTCCCCGGGTCGCCGGGGAGCGCGATCATGGGCCGCAGCCTGGAGGCGTCGATCTCGATGACGGTGACGTAGTCGGCGCCCTCGTCCGAGAACAGCCCCTCCGTCAGCCGCTCCGCCTCCTCGCGGCTCATCCCCCGCTGCTCCACCAGGTAGTCCACCGTCTTGGCGTCCGGGGCCACGATCCCGGTGAAGGCGCCCACCTCGGCGGCCATGTTGGTCATGGTGGCGCGCTCGTCCACGCTGAGCGACTCCACCGCCGGCCCCGCGTACTCGATGATCTGCCCGATGGCGTGCCCGTCCTTGATGTACGGGTGGCGCAGGATCTCCAGCATGAAGTCCTTGGCCGACACGTTCTCGGGCTTGTCGCCGTGGACCACCACGCGGAACGACTTGGGCACCTCCACCCGCACGTCCTTGGTGATCCAGGAGTTGAAGATGGCGGTGGTTCCCACCCCGAAGGCCACGCACCCGACGGCGCCCGCGTGCGGCGTGTGCGAGTCGGAGCCGATGATGACGTGCCCCGGGAGCGCGTACTGCTCCAGGATCTTGGAGTGGCAGATGGCCTCGGAGCCGTGTTTGCCGTGCCCCAGCTCGCCGTACAGGCGCACCCCCTGCTTTTCCGCGAACTCGCGCTGCTTCACCTCCAGCTGGTTGGCCACGTCCAGCAGCCCCAGCTGCACCCGCTCGGGGGACATGGCGTCCTTGAGGAAGGTGAGGTGGTCGCGGAAGAACAGGATGGACTCCGGCTCCAGCACCCGCTCGTCCTCGCCCACGTAGCGCTCGAAGAAGATGGCGGACATGGGGGTGACGTACTCGTGCGAGAAGCGGATGTCCGTCTGCACGAAGCCGGAGTCGCCGGGCTGCACCCACTGCACGCCGGTGGCGCCCTGCGCCAGGTCCGTGACCCAGTGCCGCGCGAAGATCTTCTCGGCGATGGTCATGGGCCGGGGCGCGCGGTGCGCGGTCCCCTCGGGGGCGCCCAGCGTGTCGGTGCCGGTGTTGGAGGTGGAGGTGGCGACGAACTGCGCCGCGGCGTGGTCCACGCCGGTGCCGGGGCCGGAGCCGGGCGCGTTGCCGGCGCCGCTGCCGCGGAGCGCGCGCACGTCCTCGGCGTCGGGGGCCACGCTCCCCGGCTGCTCGCGGTGGCAGGAGATGGGCGGGGTGCTCACCCGCCCCTGGAGGCGCGCCACGTTGTAGTTGAACAGGCCGCCGTGCTCGATGATGCCGCGGGTGATCTCGTCCGCGCCGTCGGTGAACTCGGTGAGGGGGATGGTCTCGCCGCGGCGGATGCGCTCCACCAGATCGAAGTTGGTGCTGGTGAGGACGCCCAGGTTCTGGCAGTTCTCGCGGTAGATGCGCTCGATGTTCTCGGCGATGACCACGCGGATGCCGGCCATCATCTCGGCGTAGGGGCTCTGCTCGCGCGAGCTCCCCTTGCCGCGCCGCTTGCCGGAGACGGAGGCCACGAAGCCGCCCTTCCTGACGCTCCCCTGCCGGATGGGGAACTCGTCGCCCGCCTTGAGCCCCAGGTACGGGAACTCGCCCAGCGTCTCGTCGAAGTAGTAGCAGATGTACGCCGGGGTGATCTCGTCGGTGGAGATGTTGTCGCGGAGCCTGCCGCGCAGCTCCGCGGTGAGCTCCACGTCCTCGCCCTCCAGCTGCCGCCGGACCAGCTCCGGGTCGTCCACCAGGAAGAGGATCCGCCCTTCGAGGCGCACCTCGGGGGGAAGCTTCTCGATCTTGCGGGTCAGCAGCGACGGGATCATGTGCAGCCGGATGCGGGTGGACGGGAACGCCTGGCGCGCGCGGAAGATGCCGCGCGGATTGCTACTGATTATGCCGCCGCGGGTTCCGCGTGGCAACTCGGGGACGGCCGACGCCGCGGCAGGGCGCCGCGCGGTTGACGCAAAACGGCCGGAAGCGTTATATTCGGCGCCCGATTTGGGGCGTTAGCTCAGCTGGGAGAGCATCCGCTTTGCAAGCGGAAGGTCATCGGTTCGAACCCGATACGCTCCACTGGTTCGCGGAGGTCTGTCTGCGCTTGGCCGGCATCGCCGGTCCGGCGCATTTTTTTTGGTAATCGGGGAAGCTCGGCAGGGTCCTCAGCCGAAGATGCCATGCATCGACTGGCCGCGACGGTGCCTATTTCCAGCGGACCTTGCAGTATTCGATCGCTTCCCGCGTGGAAAGGCGGCGGGTCGAGTTTCCAGTGCGGATGTACAGGTGCTCTCCTTCGCCCCCGTCGGAGACGAAGACCGCGCGCGGGGCCGCTTTCGCGGTGACGCGACAGACGTCTTCGCCTTCGATGCCGTGAAAGTCGATGCGGATGCAGGGGCTCACGTCCTTTCCGAGAGCGTCGAGGAGGAGCGTGGTCAGGAAGGTCTCGAAGCCGTCACGGTCCTGCCGTCGCAGCGTCCTGTAGTCGTGCTTCAGGCCGACCACCTTGCTGCCGTCGTCCACCCCGATCAGCAGTATGCCGCCGAGGTCCGAGTTCAGAAACGCGGCGACGGTCTTGACGATCACCGCCTCGAGGTCGCGGTTCGGCTTGCCCTGCCGCATGTCCCACCGAGCGGACGACTTGAACTCGAGGTCGGCTCCCTCCCCGCGCGTCAGGAGCGCGGCGATCTGCCCGTCCTGCCGGGGCTCCGCGAGGGCCCTGGCCACGCGGGTCCGCAGCTCGGTGTGGAGGTCGGGGCGTCCCTTCGAGATGTAGTCGAAGGCCCCGACCTTCATGCTCTCCACGGCGTCCTCCAGGTCCGCGTAGGCGGTGAGAATGATTCCCCGCAGCCCGGGCCGCGTGTCGCGTAGCCGGTGCAGGAGGTCCACTCCGGAGAGGTCCGGCGAGAGGCGCTGGTCGAGGATTGCGAGCGCGCAGGGCCCCGACCGCACGAGGGCCTCGGCCTCGGCGGGATCGGTGGTGAGGTCAAGCTCGTACTGGCCGCCGAGGATGCGTCCGATTGTTCGGAGCCAGGCGTTGTCGTCATCCACGACTACGATTCTGTGCCTGTCCATGGGTCGCCCTCACTGGAGCAGCTTGGCGTCGGCGGAGATCGCCCGCATGAGGTTCTCGAAGCCGTCTCTGCCGAACAGGTCGACGTAGTGGAACTTGGCGAGAGGGCCGATGACCTCGGTCTGGTCGAGCCGGGCGGTGATGAGGAAGTGCCTGTCCTCCCGGAGACCCTTCTGACGCTCGAGGGCCAGGTTGAGCTCCTTGCGGAGCAACCCCTCCTTGTCCCGCGAGTGGCGCGAGTGGCAGAAGACGAAATGGTCCGATTTCTCGATGCGCTCCGCGATCTTGGGGTCATACTGCGTGCCGCCGAGGAGGTCGTTGACGTCCATCCACGGCAGCACGCCCCGCTGCTGAAGGCGCTTGTAGAGGCGGCTCACCGTCGAACGATCCCGCCTGTCGTAGGAGAGGAACACGCTCGGCGCCGCCACCAGCTCGTTCAGGACCTGCTTGACCGTGTGCGAGAGCGAGGCGATCTGGCTCTTCACGACGAACGTGCGAGCGCCCCGCCGGACGCTCTCGATCGCCGCGTCGTAGCCCTCGCCCGGGTATTCGGTGAAGATGATGGCCTTGAGGTTCGGCGTGGTCTCGGCCATTCGGGTGAGCACGTCCAGCCCCGAGACGCCTCCGGGCAGCCGCATGTCGAGGATGACGAGGTCGAAGCGCTCCTTCCGGACACGCCTGCACGCGTCTTCGGGATCGGTCGTGAGAGTGAGGGTGAACTCGCTTCCGAGTACCCTTGCGATCGTGTCGAGACAGTCTTGCCGGTCGTCCAGCACCAGGATGCGGGGGCGAGAGTCGTCCCGCGTGTCGCCTGCCGGACGGGCGCGGGAGCGCTTCGCCGCCGGGCGGGGGGCGTGATCCGCTCCGGAGTCGCGGGTCGGGGCGGAGGGTGGTGGATCCACGCCGGCAAGCGCCGTGGCGAACGCGGCCCGCACGTCGGCGTGGTTGATGGGGTCCTTGGTCAGGTGCTTGAACACCCCCAGCTTCGCGGTCTCCTCCTTGGCTTCGGGCTCCAGGAATCCCGTCAGGACGATGACCCTGCCCAGGCGCTCGCACCGTTCGCGAGCCAGGCGGAGGATCTCGGTGCCCGAGAAGTCCGGCAGCTTCAGGTCCAGGAAGATGACGTCGAAGGGCCTTGCCGCGATCAGGGCGAGCGCGGTCTCGCCGTCGGCCGCCTCGACGAAGTCACAGCCGAACCCCGCCAGGATGCTCCTGAGCGTGCGGCGGACGGCCACGCGATCGTCCACGAGGAGTACGCTCGGACGGGTCATGTGTGTCCCTGTTCGCCCGTGCCGGGCACGAGGGGGACCTTGACCGTGAAGCACGCTCCCTCCCCCGGCTCGCTCGCGACCTCGATCGTCCCGTCCAACGGCTCGAGCTGCTTCCTCACCAGCCACAGCCCGATCCCGTTCCCGGCCGGCTTCGTCGTGAAGTCCGCTTCGAAGATCCGGTCCAGGTGCTCCGGCCGGATGCCCGGCCCGTTGTCTCTGAACTCGACGACGGCCCAACCCGCCAGCGAACCCGTTCCTTCCGAGGTCGATACCGTGACCACGCCGTCGTCCTGTCCGGCGAGCGCCTGGAAGGCGTTGATGACGATGTTTCGAACGATCTGCTTGAACGGGGTCTCGTAGACGACGCACACGAGCGGTTGGCCTGCCAGCGACTTGGTGAGCCGGGCCGCGTAGCTGCCCTGGTCGAGCTCCCGCAGCGCGCTCCGGATCACCTCGTTGATGTCCAGCGCCCGCTGCTCGCCGCGGCGGGCTGCGGAGAAGCTGATGATGTCGTTCGCGAACTCGGTGGCCTGGCTCGCCACGTCCTCGATGAGGCCGAGCATCTCCTCGACGGCGGAGTCGGGCGAATTCAGGGCCATCTCCTCGACGTCGGGGTCGGGCGACTTCAGTGCCGCCCGGATCGCGTCGATGTTGGCGGGAATGAGGCCCGCCGTGTTGTTGATCTCGTGCGCCACGGCGCGCACGAGCTCGGACAGCGCGGCGTCCCGCTGCGCGATGGCGAGCCGCTGGCTCGTGAGCTCGTAGATCTGTGCGTTCTCGACTGCGACGCCAACGTACCGGCCGAAGGTGCGAAAGAGCTCCAGGTCGCTCTGGCGGTACTCGGGGTCGTCGCCGAGCTTGTTGATCACCTTCATCACGCCGAGCGGCGTGCCCTTGGCGATGATGGGGACGACCATGAGGGACTCGATGTCCCGCGGACGCCCGTCCTTGTCCATCAGGTACCTGCGGATCTGCGGGTCGTACTTGCCGTCGTTCCTGTCGGCCTTGCCAATGAGCCTCGCCACGCCCGTCTCGGCGACCTTGCCGGTGACGCTCTCGCCGATCTCGTACCACGCGCCCGGGATCTCCTCCTCCGGGATCCCGTAGCACTGCCTGAGGACGATCCGGTTTTCCCCGTCGTCCCTCAGGAACAGCATACAGATCTCCGCCTGCATCACCTCCGCCATCGCTCGGATGGTATGCCCCAGGACCTCGTCGATGTGCAGCTGGGAGCTGATGAGACGGCCGACCTCGCCCAGGGTCTGCAACTGCTCGATCCGCCGCTCCTCCTCCTGGAGGAGCTCGGCGTTCTGGATGGCGATCGCCAGGTGGCTGGCGGTGATCTCCACGACGTTCCGGCAGTCGATGCTGAAGCCACGCTCGAGGAGGCAGAACCGGCCGGGGTGTGTGAGTGTCCCGCCGTTCTCCATGGCTTCCGCGTAATACTCCGACTTCTTGTTCATCGCCCGGAGCACCCCCTGGATCTTGCCCCCGGCAATGATCGGCACGCCGAGGTAGTGCTCCAGGGTGCCCGACGGGATGAGGTCGGCGTACCGCTCCGTAGTGTTCTTGTGATCGAAGCGCTTGTCGTCCAGCGGCTTCTCGCTGGACGACGTCGGGAGCTGGAGCGTGTGCCCGGTCCCGAAGACGGAACCCACGAAGCTCTCGTCCCGCTCGTACTCCTCGTCCGGCGCGTCCACGTGCCTGTCGCCACGATACTCGGCGACCTTCTCGATCCGGTCCGTCCGTCCGTTGTACAGGAAGATCGAGACGACCTCGGCGTTCACCAGCTCCGCCAGCTTCTGCGTCAGCGTCCGGTAGATGCCCTGGAGGACGTCCGGACCGGCGAGACGGTTGCGCATGTCGCTCAGCATCGCGCTGATGCGGCCATAGTCCTCGTGGAGCTCGGCGCGCTTCCGCTGGAGCCAGTCCTTGGTGATGGCGAGGCTCGCCTGGTTCACGAACTCCTCGACGAGCGCGCACCTCCGCTCGTCGAAGAATCCCACCGACTGGCTGCTCACGTTGAGCACGGCGTCGACGGCCTCGCCGAAGATCCCCGTCGAGATGGGCACGATGTACGCCGAACGGACGGTCTCCCAGTAGCGCTCCACCTCGGCGGACACCGGCCGGCGCTCGAGTGCCTCGCGCTTGAACCTGCGGAATTCCTCCATCTGCTGGAGGTCGGTGAAGCACTCCGGGCGGCGGGTGTCCACGACGCGCCCGGAAAAGAGATCCCCCTTGGCCCTCGGATGTTCGAAGGCATCGCGCAGCGCCGGATCGCCCGCGAACCCTTCGAGGTGGTAGTCGCCCCGGGCGAAGTCGTAGACGCGGATGTGGCAGGTGTACGCGCCCACGATCGACTGGACGGACTCGCAGATCAGGTCGAGGATCTCCCTGCGGGCGTGGTTCTCGTTGATCCGCTTCTGGACGTCCTGGAGAAACCGGATCTTTTGGGCCATGGCCTCCCGCTCGAGGTCCTTGAACGCCAGCTCGACCGAGAACCGGATCGCCTGGCGAAAGGAGCTCTCGGCCTTGGGCAGGTAGTTGAACACCTTGTACTCGCGTGCCCGCTCGGCGGCCAGGAGCTCCTCGTGGGCGGTCAGCACGATGACGCGGTAACGGTCGGACCGCTCACGGATGTGGTCGAGCACCATCGTGCCGGCGCGATCCTGGAACGACAGGTCGAGCAGGACGACGCGGATGTCCGGGTTGGCTTCCAGGATCCGGATCCCCTGCGACGGCGAGCCGGCCCGGAAGAACCGGTACTCGTCCTGCCCGAGGAGGGCCACGAGGGTTTCCTGGAAATGCACGTCGTCCTCGATCAGCAGCACGTCCTTCATGATGCCTCGCCTCCTCCGCACGCGACCAGGATGCGCCGGAGCGTGCCGTTCGGCACCGGCTTGTCGAACAGCGCCACGCCCAGCGCCTGCGCGCGAGCCCGGATTTCAGCGGTGCAGTCCGCGGACATGAGCACGATCGGGCAGTCGACGCCGCACTCGCGCATCTCCGCGTATACGGCCGGACCGTCCAGCCCCGGCATCGTCACGTCGAGGAGCACCAGGTCGAACCTGCGGTCCCTTTCGACCAGCGCGAGCGCCATGGCGCCCCCGGCGGCCTGCTCGACGACGGCCCCGTGCAGCGTTTCCAGCGCGGAGGCGAGCACCTCCCGGTAGCCGTCGTCGTCGTCGACGACGAGTACGCGGCAGCGCAGTCGCCCGGCCTTTTCGGCGACGGCGTGCTGGGGCCACGATCCCGCCTCCGCGGGCGACGGGTCACGGGCCCAGCCCGGGCCGGCGCTCCCGGGCCGGGCGCCGCGATCGCGGACCGACGCGTGGACCCGGTATGGCGGAGTGCGCAGGACGGTCGTCATGGGGTCTGTCCTTGCTCGATCTGTTGGGGGGGCGGCGGTGCCGCCCGCGGGGTCTCCGAGGCGCGGAACAGCGGCAGTCTGATGCGGAACCTCGTGCCGTGACCGCTGGCGGGCTCGATGGAGATGCTGCCGCCGTGGCTCTCCACGATGGTCTTGGTGATGAACAGGCCCAGGCCGCTGCCGGTCTCCTTGGTGGTGAAGAGCGGTGTGAAGGCCCGGGTCCTGACCTCCTCCGACATCCCGCTGCCGTCGTCGCACCACCGCAGCTCGATGCCGTCCTTCTCGATTCCGACATCGACCCCGATCTGCCCCCGCGACAGGTCCGGATCGCTCTCCCGGGCTTTCGCGATCGCGTCCAGCGAGTTGCCGAACAGGTTGGAGAAGACCTGCCGCATCTGCTCCGCGTCGGCGAGCAGGAGGTGCTCGCCCTCCGGGTAGCTCACGCGGAACTCGACGCCCGGCGCCGCGGCCTCGTACCTGACGCTGGCCTCGAGCGACTCCAGGATCGACCGCAGCGACATACGCTCCATCCGGGGTGGATGCGGGTTGGCCGCCATAAGCATGTCCTGGAGCTTGGTGCGGGCCCGCGTCGCCGCCGCCTGGATCGCCGAGCAGGCCCGCAGCGTGGCCTCGTCGCCGTTCCCGCGGGTATCCAGGAGCATTCCGCTCCAGGCAAGGACCGTCGCCAGGTCGTTCTTGATGTCGTGTCCCTTGGCCTGGGCGAGCCGCCCCACCGCAGCCAGCTTCTCGGCCGTGATTTTGTCTTCCGTCAGCCGGATCACTTCCCGCTCGTCGGTGAAGACTCCGATGCTCCCAGCCGGCCGGCCGTTCCTGTCGCGCAGCTGAGTGGCTGAGAGCCGGATGGGGATGACCTCGTGGTTTGCGGTAAGGATCTTGGCCGGCTCGTTCCGGAGACCCGCCTCGGCGTTCTCCCGGAGCTTCCGGCCGATCTCCCGCGCGTGCTCAAGCGACTCGTAGTACCTCGAGACATCCGTGCCCAGCACCTCGGCCTCGGACATGCCCCAGAGCGCCTCGCACTCGCAGTTGAAGTGGCGGATCCTGCCCTCCGCGTCGATCACGATGATCGGGTCGGGCGAGTTGTACACCAGGTTCCTGAAGTGTGCGTGCTGCTCGACGAAGCCCGCGTTGCGGATCGCCGACGCGACCTGGGTGGCGATCGCCGAAAGCAGCGCGAGGTCGTCGTTCCCGAACCCGTCCTGATCCAGGACAGCGGCGCCGTGCACCGGCCTGTAGCCCTTCGCCCGCTTGTTAAGCGCCCTGATCACTCCAAGAGCTTCGTCGCCGATGAGGAGCGGAGCCCCCAGGTAGTGCCGGATGTCCCCGGACGGCAGGAGGGCGGCGTGGGCGGCCGCGTGCGGCTCGTTCCTGTTGACGCGGTTCTCGCGGCGGGCCTCCTTGCTCCAGAACACCTTGCCGGTGAGGCTCTGCGGCTCTGAGTAGAGCTCTTCCTGAGAGACGAGCTTCGCCTTGACCGCTGCGTCGGGGCCGGCCACGGCGACCTTCCGCAGGGGGGCGTCCGGGGCCTGCCCGTTGGGCATGTCACCGCCATCGGGGAGGAACAGCGCCGCCTCCTCCGAGCCGAGGTGCGCCGACACGAGCTCTACCACGTTCTGGAACAGCACGTCGAGGGTCTGCTCGCTCTTGAGCCGCTCGCTGATCTCGTAGAGGATCTTGAGGCGGTCCCGGTTCTCCTTGTAGAGCCTGGCGTTCTTCTGCGCCATCGCGACCTGGTTGGCGAGCCGCGAGAGTCGCCGCACGTCGTCGGCCTTGTACTCCCAGCGGCGGCGCGAGAAGACGCCCAGCACGCCGAGCCAGGTGTTCCCGATCGCGAGGGGGACGAACTGGGTCGCCCAGCCCTCGGGTCCGCTCCGGTGAAGCCGCGTGAGAGCCGTTGCGAGGGTCGAGCCGCGCGGGAGTGACGTGGTCGTCCACCCGTTGTGGATGGGCTGGTAGTGCTGATTGACGGCGGCGGCGGCGGCGGCGACGTCCTCCTGCCCGCCGCGGTGCTCGGCGCTCGCCACCGCGTCCTCGATCCCGTCAGCGAGCTTGATCGCGCTCACTTCGGAATCGGTGATGTTGATGGCCGCGTGAAGGATCGAGCGCGTCACCCGCTTCACGTCGGTATCCTCTAGGATCGCCCGGTCGATGTCTTCGATGGCCCGCAGGAGCCTCTCTTCCGCGCGGTCGAGCGAGCGCGCCGACCTCGCGCCCGCGAGTGACACCGCCACCAGGACCGCGATCCGGAAGAGGAGCGTCTCAGGGGCAGGTGGACGGCCTCCGTCCGCGGCGGCGTAGCAGGCGACGACGTAGCCGACCGCTGCGAGCAAGGCCACCACGCGGCTCCTGCCGGTCCCCAGGATCCGCGCGGCCGACAGGATCGGAAAGAGGTACAACAGGAAACCCTGGCTCTCGACACCCCCTGTCGACCATACGACGAGAGAGACGGCGAGCAGGTCGAGACCCATGAAGACGGCCCGGATACGCCGCCACGCGATCACTCTTTTCGAGGAAAGGTACCAGATCAGCACGGTCGACGCGGCATATGCGGCCACGAACGACGCTACCAGCCAGGGGCGATCGAACCAGTCGGTGAGCCCGATGACGAGGAGCAGCGCCAGGGCCACCGGGACCCTGGTCTGGATGATGCCCGTCCTGAGGCGCCGCTCGTCGTGGTGCATGGCTTCGGACGCGAGAGGGGCGGGCGGCCGTTCAGCGCCCGCACTGAGAATGGGGCAGTAGCTCGGGGTCCTTCTAGGGTAGACTCGGCGTGCCGTAGCGACCCTGGTCTATCCGCCACGGCGGGTTGCTTCGGCCCCACGTGCCGCAGTTCGCGAAAGGCATCTCGCCGTCGTGGTCCGTCACGGCTCACCCTCCTTTGACCGGTCCGAGTTCAGGTCGCTCGCCTTTGACTTCCATGGACCACCAAGACGGCGGCGAGAAGCTGGGCATGTCGTGCAGATTCGCAGCATCGAGGCGCCCGGTTGCGCAGCGGTTCCGACGGACCTCCTCCTTGCCTGATAAAGACCGGGATTGTTGGTCCATGTCGTCACCGCGCGCCGCCGGGACGAAGGCGATTATAGTCGCGAACTGCGCCGAGTGCAACGCTTTCCGACCTCGTGTGGAGGCGTCACTTTGCGCCACGTTTCGTCGGTTCGGGAGCACGCATCCGCTGTCATTGCGCTCCGCCGGTGGACATGCGCGTTCATGGTTCCAGCGCGCGGGCGCAGCCGCCGCGGCGTGCGGAGCCTGCCCCCTGGACCCGGCTCAACCGGGGGCACGCCCGAGCCCTCCGCCGGAAGCCGTTCCACCCGGCACCTGACTTGCCGGAGCGGCCCCCCGTCCGAACGACGACGAGGACCGGCTCCCCACCCAGAGGCCACGTGGAAATCAAGGTACTGCCCGGCAGGCGCTCCCCCCTCGGCGCGACCTGGGACGGCGAGGGCGTCAACTTCGCCCTGTTCTCGGAGAACGCCACCGGCGTGGAGCTCTGCCTGTTCGACGAAAAGGACCCCGCGCGCGAGACCGCCCGCGTGCGCCTGCGCGAGGTGACGGCGCACGTGTGGCACGGCTACGTCCCCGGCCTGAAGCCCGGCCAGCTCTACGGCTACCGCGTGGACGGCCCGTACGAGCCGCAGCGGGCGATGCGCTTCAACGCCATGAAGCTGCTGCTGGACCCGTACGCGCACGCCGTGGCCGGCAAGACGGAGTGGACGCCGGAGATCTTCGGCTACGCGCTGGGAGGCCCCGAGGAGGACCTGGGGCGCGACGAGCGCGACAGCGCCGCGGCGATGCCCAAGGGCGTGGTGGTGGACCCCGCCTTCGACTGGGAGGGCGACCGGCCGCTGCGCACCCCGTGGCGCCGCACCGTGATCTACGAGGCGCACGTCCGGGGGCTCACCGCGCGGCACCCGGAGGTGCCGGAGGAGCTGCGCGGCACCTACGCGGGGGTGGCGCACCCCGCCATCGTCAAGCACCTCCAGGAGCTGGGGGTGACGGCGCTGGAGCTGCTCCCGGTGCACGACTTCGTGGACGACGGCTACCTGCTGGACAGGGGGCTTCGCAACTACTGGGGCTACAACACCCTCAACTTCTTCGCGCCGGACGCGCGCTACTCCGGGAGCGGCGACCGCGGCGGCCAGGTGCGCGAGTTCAAGGAGATGGTCAAGGCGCTGCACCGCGCCGGCATCGAGGTGATCCTGGACGTGGTCTACAATCACACGGCGGAGGGGAACCACCTGGGGCCCACCCTGTCCTTCAAGGGGATCGACAACGCGGTCTACTACCGGACGGTGGCGGAGCACCCCCGCTTCTACATGGACTACACGGGCACCGGCAACAGCATCAACGCCCGGCACCCGCAGGTGATCAAGCTGGTCAACGACTCGCTGCGCTACTGGGTGCAGGAGATGCACGTGGACGGCTTCCGCTTCGACCTGGCCTCCACGCTGGCGCGCGAGGAGCACGGGGTGGACCGGCTGTCGTCGTTCTTCGACGTGATCCACCAGGACCCGGTGCTTTCCGAGGTCAAGCTGATCGCCGAGCCGTGGGACATCGGCGAGGGCGGCTACCAGGTGGGCAACTTCCCCGTGCTGTGGACGGAGTGGAACGGCAAGTACCGCGACAGCGTGCGCGAGTACTGGCGCAGCGACCCCGGGTCGGTGTCCGAGGTGGCGTACCGCCTCACCGGCTCCAGCGACCTGTACGGCGACGACGGGCGCAAGGCGTACGCGAGCATCAACTTCGTCACCGCGCACGACGGCTTCACGCTGCACGACCTGGTGTCGTACGAGCACAAGCACAACGAGGCCAACGGCGAGGGCAACCGCGACGGGCACGACCACAACCTGTCGTACAACTTCGGGGTGGAGGGGCCCAGCGACGACCCCGCGGTGGCGGCCCAGCGCGAAAAGCAGAAGCGCAACTTCATCGCCACGCTGCTCCTGTCGCAGGGCGTGCCCATGCTCTGCGGCGGCGACGAGATGGGGCGCACCCAGGGCGGCAACAACAACGCCTACTGCCAGGACAACGAGATCTCCTGGGTCGACTGGGACCTCGAGCCGTGGCAGCACGACCTGCTGGCGACGACCCGACGCCTCATCGAGGTGCGTCGGGCGCTCGCGGCCCTGCGCCAGCGCGACTGGGCCCTCGGGCGCCCCGTGCACGACGACGGCACCCGCGACATGGAGTGGTACGCCGCCGACGGTGCCCTCATGGGCCCGCGGTGGGACGACCCCGGTGTCCGCGTCGTCCAGATGCTCGTCGCCGGCGGCCGGCTCGGCGGGGCGTCGGCGCTCGTCGTCGTCAACGGCGGGTCCGAGGACGTCGACGTCGTGCTCCCCGCCCCGCCCGGTGCCGACACGTACTCCCTGCTCTGGGACAGCGCGTGGGAGCGGCCGGAGCCCGAGGTCGAGGGCGTCGCCCCCGGCCCGGTTGCCGTGCCCGCGGGGAGCCTGCGGGTCTACGCCACGACATGAGGCCGGCGCCCCGCGCCCCCACCTCCCACGACCTCGCCCCGCGGCCGTCCTAGACTGGCCGCAAGGATGCGCGCCGCCGACGGGACCGTCGCGACCGCAGCGGGTGGGTGCCCCCCGCGACCGTGGGCACCGGAGGGAGCA
>JBEVLE010000752.1:0-16645 GCA_040509335.1 Longimicrobiaceae bacterium
GTGAGGGATTTCGGCCCGAAGGGGCGAGACCCGGCGGCAGTTTGCCGGGGCTCGACTCCGTTACGCAGCGTTGTTTGCTGCGTTACGGAGCCGAAGCCCGACCCCGGCGCCAGCCGGGGGCACGCCCGAACCCGCGGTTCAAAGCCGTTCCGCCAAAACCAGCGGTCAGGAAAAGAACCGGCGCAGCGCGGAATACACGAACCCCAGCGAATCCACCGGACACCACTCGTTGGCCTGGTGCGCCTGCGACGTTTCCCCCGGACCGAAGTTGACCGCCGGAATGCCGCGCGACGTGAAGCGGGCCACGTCCGTCCACGCCTGCTTGGGCTGCAAAGGCAGACCCTCGGCGCGGAGCCAGGGCGCCAGCAGCGGGTGGTCCAGGTGCACGGTGCCGGCGGGGGCGCGGTCGCGCACGTCCACCACGCCGTCGTCGCCCACCAGCGCGCGGAGCTCCTCCTCGGCCTCCTCCATGGTGCGCCCCGGGGCGAAGCGGACGTTGACGTTGAGCGTCAGCGCGTCGGGCACCACGTTCTTGGAGTTGGCGGTGTTGGCCTGCGTCACCCCCATCACCTCGTAGAACGTCAGCTCGCCGAAGCGCACCGGGCGCCGCTCCAGCGCGGCGAAGCGCCCCAGGAGCGGCAGGGCGCGGTACACGGCGTTCTCGCCCTGCCAGGGGCGGGCGGCGTGGGCGCGCGTGCCGAGCACGGACACCGTGGCGTTCAGCACCCCCATGCACCCCAGCTGGAGGGCTCGGTCGGTGGGCTCCAGGATGAAGGCGAAGCCGATCTCGGGGAGGACGCCGCTCGTGAGCACCGGCTCCAGGCCGTTGCCCTCGAACGGCCCCTCCTCGGCGTCGTAGAAGATCCACACGGGGCGCGGCCCGCGCAGCTCGCGCCAGCGGTCCAGGAGCGCGAGCATCACCGCCACCCCGCCCTTCATGTCGCTGGCGCCGCAGCCGTACACCCGCCCGTCGCGGACGGCGTAGTCCTGCACCGCGGCGCACTTGACCGTGTCCAGGTGCCCCACCAGCGCCACCGCCACGGCGGGCGCGGCCGGGTCGCCCGCGAAGGGGTCGCACACCACCGAGTGGCCGATGCGCCGGGTCGCGCCGGGGCCCGCGACCGAGCGGCAGCGCGCCTCCACCCGGTCGGCGATCAGGGCCTCGTCGCCCGTCTCGCTGGGCATGCGGCACAGCTCCAGGGTGAGCCGCGCCAGCTCGTCCGCCACGCTGCTCTCGTCCGCGCCCATCCGCCTCAGACCTGCACGTCGAAGACCCGGAGGACGTCGTTGAGCGACGTTTTCCGGTCGGTGGACTCCTGCCGCTGCCCCACGATCAGCGCGCACGGCACGTGGAAGGTCCCGGCCGGGAACTCCTTCGGGCGGGAGCCGGGGATGACCACGGAGCGCGCGGGGACGCGGCCCCGGGTGACCACCGGCTCGGGGCCGCTGACGTCCACGATCTGGGTGGACGCGGTGAGCACCACGCCGGCGCCCAGCACCGCCTCCTCCTCCACCACCACCCCCTCCACCACCACGCAGCGGGAGCCGATGAAGGCGCCGTCCTCGATGATCGTGGGGGTCGCCTGCGGGGGCTCCAGCACCCCGCCGATCCCCACGCCCCCGGCGAGGTGCACGTCCCTCCCCACCTGCGCGCAGGAGCCCACCGTGGCCCAGGTGTCCACCATGGTCCCGGCGCCCACGTACGCGCCGATGTTGACGTAGCCGGGCATCAGGATGGCTCCCGGCTCCAGGAAGGAGCCGTAGCGCGCCACCCCGGGCGGAACCACGCGGATCCCCTGCGCCCGGAGGTCGGTCTTGACCGGGATCTTGTCGTGGAAGTGGAGCACGCCGGCGTCCATGGGCTCCAGTGGCCGCAGCGCGAAGTACAGGAGGATGGCCTCCTTGACCCACGTGTTCACCCGCCACGCGCCGCCGGACTTCTCGGCCACGCGCACCTCCCCGCGGTCCAGCAGGTCGATGGTCTCCAGGACGGCCTGCGCCGCCTCCGGCTCCCTGAGCCGCTCCCGGTCCGCGTACGCCGCGCCGACCACCCGCTCCAGCTCCACCCGATCCATCGTCGCCCTCCGTTTCAGGTCCGTCCCCTCCCCCGCCATGCCCTCCGGAAGTCGGGGGCCGGCAACGTAACCGCCCGCCCCGGAGGCGACAAGCGGCGCCCGGGCGAGCCGCCGGGGGCGTGGCAGGATCCGCGCCCCCGGGGTTACATTCGACCTCCGGACGAGCCCGCCGACGCGCCGCCGTCGTGGCAGGCTGTTCCCTGTTCCCTGTTCCCTGTTCCCTGTTCCCTCGATGTCGTCGCAACGCTCCGGGCGGATCGTGCTCGCCCTTTTCCTGCTCGCCGCCGCGCTGGGCCTGGGCGGCGCGGGGTACCTGCTCACCGCCCGGCCGCCGACCTTCCACGGCACCACCTACGACGAGGTGACGCCGGCGCCGCCCTTTGCGCTGGTGGACCACACCGGCCGCCGGGTGACGCTGGACGACTACCGCGGCAAGGTGGTGCTCCTTTTCTTCGGCTTTACGCACTGCCCGGACGTGTGCCCGCTCACGCTCTCCAAGCTCGCGCGCGTGACCGACGGGCTGGGCCGGCGAGCGGACGACGTGCAGGTGCTGCTCGCGACGGTGGACCCGGCGCGCGACACCCCCGCCGTGCTTGCGGAGTACGTGAAGCGCTTCACGCCGCGCGCCGCCGGCCTCACCGGGGACAGCGCCTCGCTCGCGCGGGCGTACGGGGGATACGGCGTGTACAGCATGCAGGGCGGGCACCACGGCATGACGCACAGCTCCGTGGTCTACGGCATCGACCGGCGCGGCCGGCTGGTCGTGGTCATCCCCCCGGAGGCGGGCGACGAGGCCGTGCGCGACGACGTGCGCGCGCTGCTCTCGCTGTGAGCGGAGTCGCCACCCTCACGGTGGTGCGGTACTCCGCCGCGCGGGCGGTGCTGGGGGCCGCGCGGGTGGCGACGGACGCGCCCGCCCTGGCCCGCACGCCGGGGCTGCGCTTTTCCAGGACCATGGGGACGGGGAGCGGCATCGGCTTCAGCGCCAGGCCGGACCTGCGCGGCTGGGCGCTCTTCGCTTCCTGGGAGTCGGAGGACGCGTGGGAGCGCTTCCGCGGCGGGTCGCCCCTGATGCGGCGCCACGACGCGCGCGAGGAGGTGTACTCCGTGCTCCTGGCCCCGACCGACCACCACGGCCGCTGGGCCGGCGTGGAGCCCTTCGGGCCGCCTTCGCCGGGCGCGCGCATCGCCGACCATGAGCCGGTGGCCGTGCTCACCCGCGCCACCATCCGCCCCACCCGCGCCCTGCGCTTCTGGTCGCGCGTGGCGCCGGTGGACGGCACGCTGCGCGGCGAGCGCGACCTGCTCGCCACCTTCGGCTTCGGCGAGGTGCCCTGGCTGCGGCAGGGAACGCTGAGCGTGTGGCGGACTTCCGCGGCCATGCGGGCCTGGGCCTACCGCACCCCCGCCCACGTGGAGACCGTGCGCCGCACCCGCGAGGAGGGGTGGTACGCGGAGGAGCTGTTCGCGCGCTTCCGCTTCCTGCGCAGCTACGGCACGCTCCGCGGCCGCGACCCGCTCGCCGCGCTCCGCGCCGGCGCCGCGGCGGCGCGAGACGGCTGACGCAGCGCACCGAAGCCCGAGGAACGGGCGCAGTTCCCCACAGTCCCCCCATTCTGTCACGGAGGGAGACAGCCGGGCAGTTTCGGCTGGCTCACTCCGGCGCAGGGAAACCCGCCGGCTGTTTGGCGGGGTTCCCGGAGCCCGCGTAGGAAACAGGCCGGCAGTTTGGCCTGGTTCCGGAGCGGCCCGCAAAACCCAGCCGAAGACAGGATCAGTCGACGTTGGGAATCCGCTGCCGCCCGTCCGACGTCGGGATCGCGAACACGACGTCCGGGAACATCTCCTCGTTGAACGGATTGTACTCCGCCCGCGGCGAGAACGGCTGGTCCACCACCTGGGCCCCGTCGAACGCCCCGGGCTCCATGTTCTTCCAGCCCCGCAGGATGCCGCCGGCGCTGTACCCGCCGATCTGGAAGCAGTGCAGCAGCCGCTTGCCCGTGGAGGACACGAACACCATGTGCGGCTCCACGATCCGGTAGCGCCCGGACGGCTCGGTGAGCCACACCAGGCTGAGCGCCTTTGCCGCGGCGACGAAGGTCGCCTCCACCTCTTCCGGCTCCATTCCCCGCCCCCCGCGAAGAAGCGTCCGTGGCACGAACCCTGAAGAGCACACCCGGTCCGGATGCAGAAACGGTTCCATGAACGGAGTGCCATGCCCCCGAAGCGCCGCACCTCGGACCAGAAGTCCGTCCAGGTGATCGGATGGATCGCCTGCCTCGCGCTCGCGGGGTCGCTCACCTACACCTTCGTGCGGGCCCTGGTGGACGGCCCCGCCGGCGTGGACCCGCTCTTCTTCGCCATGCAGACGCTGGCCAGCCTGCTTTTCCTGGTGTACAGCGTGCGCCTGGGGAACCGCATCTTCGTGGCGGCGAACACGGTGGCGCTGGTGAACGCGGTGGGCACCCTGGTGGTGGCGGCGTCCCACTGAGCCCGGCTCAGTCGCGCCGGCCGATTTTCCAGGCGCGCCGCGGGGTTTCGGCCGGCGTCTCGCCTTGACCCTGCCCCGGCGGGGCAGTATCGTGCTCCTCCTGGCGGGGAAACTTTTTACACTTCTCCTTTTCTCCCGGCGATCCCCGTCCCGCGGCGCCTCCCCCGGGCCGCTCCACCCCTCCTATCCGAGCAGGAGAGTCGTATGAGACGAAGTCTTGTTGTCGCGGGTGCCGCCCTGGCCCTGTCCGCTGCGTCCGCGCACGCCCAGGGGTCGGCGGTCCAGACCCACTCGTCGTGCGCCACCTCGATGGGTGCCGCGGGGGTGGCGCGCCCGTGCGAGGACGGGTCGGCCATCCTCTTCAACCCCGCCGGCATCGCCAACCAGCCGGGCGTGATCGGGCTGGGGTGGACGGGGATCCACACCGGGGGAAGCTTCACCTACGACGTCACCGGGGAAAAGATCGAGCGCGAGACCTCCACCGCGTCGGTGCCGTTCGGGTACGCGTCGTTCCGCCTGGGCCAGCGCTTCGCGGCCGGGATCGGGGCCTTCAACCCGTACGGGCTCACCTCGGAGTGGCCGGTCTGCGACGTGGAGACCCCGCGCTGCGACGACGTCAACTTCGAGGGGCGCTACGTCAGCTACCACACGCAGCTCAAGAACATCTACATCCAGCCCACGGTGGCCTTCCAGGCCACGCCGTGGCTGTCGCTGGGCGCCGGGCTGGACGTGGTGATGGCGTCGCTGGAGATCAACCAGCGCGCCGACCTGGCCAGCCTCACGGTGCCGGGGCAGGCGTTCACCTTCGGCAACCTGGGCGTCCCCAGCGGCACCGACTTCGCGGACGTCAAGCTGTCGGGCGACGGCACGGGCATCACCTTCAACCTGGGCGCCACCGCCCGGGTCAACGACCGGGTGTCGCTGGGCGTGCGCTACATGCACAGCGCCGAGATCGACTACGACGGCGACGCGGACTTCACCGCGGTGGCCACCGGCCTGACGCTCCCGGCCGGCAACCCGCTGAACGCGCCCGCGGGCGCGCCGGTGGACGCGCTGCTCGCCTCGCAGTTCGCCACCGGCGCGCTGGTGGACGGCGACATCGCCACCACGCTCACGCTCCCGGCGCAGCTGGTCCTGGGCATCGCCTTCCGCCCGCTGGACCGCCTGACGGTGCTCGCCGACTACCAGTGGACCACCTGGGAGGACTTCGACCAGGCCACCATCGGCTTCGACAACGACGCCAGCCCGGACCAGGTGCTGATCCTGGACTACCAGAACACCAACACCTTCCGCTTCGGCGGCGAGTTCGGCGCCACGGACGCGCTGGCGCTGCGGGCGGGCTTCATCTTCAACACCGCCGCGGAAACGGCCGCCTCGGTGTCGCCGCTCCTCCCGGAGGCCGAGCGCAACTACTACTCGGCGGGCATCGGCTACCGGCTCCCCATGGGGCTGGGGGTGGACCTGGGCTACCAGTTCATCGACCAGGCGGACCGCCGCGGCCGCGTGCGCGGGCGCAGCAGCCTCGCCCAGACGCCGCAGCAGCTCAACGTCGGGGTGTACCACGCGGACGCGAGCGTCTTCAACGTGACGCTCTCCTACCGCTTCGGCGGCAGCCGCTGACCACAGACGCCTCGCGAATCAATCACGGGAGATGCCATACATGAGACGCTCCAAGCTCCGCGCCCTGGCGCTCGCGCTGGCCGGCCTGCCGCTCGTGGCGGGGTGCCGCGCCGACGACCAGGAGATCCGCCAGATCGTGGGCCCCCAGCTGGGCGGCGACCTGTTCAGCCGCTACGTGTCGATGGGGAACTCCATCACCGCCGGCTTCCAGTCCGCCGGGATCAACGACTCCACCCAGCTGCGCGCGTACCCGGTGCTGCTGGCGCAGCAGGCGAACGCGCAGTTCTACGTCCCGCTCCTCAACAAGCCGGGGTGCCCGCCGCCGTTCCTGGCCCCGCTGGGGACCACGGGGTCGCTGGGCGGCGCCACGGCGCCGTCCTGCTCGCTGCGCTCCAACCCCATCGCGCCGGTGGTGCAGAACGTGGCGGTCCCGAGCGCGGTGATCGGCGACGCGCTCACGGTGACGCGCAGCAGCGACGCCACCGGCGCCTTCAACCGCCTGCAGTTCTTCTTCCTGGGCGGCCAGAGCATGCTGGAAGCCACCCAGCGCGCGGAGCCCTCGCTGGTGTCCATGTGGCTGGGGAACAACGACGTGCTGGGCGCCGTGCTGGCGGGCAACTCCGCCGCGCTCACCTCCGAGGCCAGCTTCAACGCGTCGCTTGACCAGATCGTCGCCGGGCTGAAGGCCATCCCCACCCTCCAGGACGTGGTGGTGATCGGCGTGGTGAACGCCAACGTGGTCCCGCTGCTGCAGCCGGGCGCCTTCTTCTTCCTGGCGCGCGACGCCGCGGGGCGCTTCAACGGCAAGCCGGTCAACGCCAACTGCTCGCCGGTCAACGCGCTGGGCCAGCCCAACCCGCTGAGCCAGAACCTGCTTTCCTTCCAGATCATCTCCAACACCAGCTTCCCGGAGTTCAACTGCGACCCGGCGGCGTACCCGGTGGGCGACCCGCGCCGCGGCGCGCTCCTCCTGGACGCGACGGAGCAGGCGGCCGTCGCCGCCCGGACGGTGGCCTTCAACGCGTCGCTCCAGCAGCGCGCGCAGGCCAACGGGTGGATCTACGTGGATCCCAACACGGTCCTCGCCACCCTCGCCAACGAGCGTGACGCGCAGAATCGCTACCAGCGGCTGCGCAAGTGCCAGGCGCTCCCGGCGGCGCTCGCGACCGGCAGCGCGGCCACGATCCAGACCGCGGTGCTCACCTCCTGCCCGGTGACGACGACCGGCTTCGCGGCGCCCGGCTTCTTCGGGTCGCTGATCTCGTTCGACGGCTTCCACCCCTCGTCCGAGGCGCACGTGGTGGTCGCCAACCTGCTCATCGACGCGATCAACGCCAAGCACCAGCTCAGCATCCCCAGGATCTGACGCGCGGCGCGGCACGAGGGTACGAGGCGGGCGGCTCCCCCGGGGGCCGCCCGCCTTCCTTTTTGCTCCCCGGGTGGTCGCGGCGCGGGCGGCGCCCGCCTATATTTGCCCCAACCACGAGCCACCGGAGCGACCCGCGCATGACCGACACGCCCCCTCCCTCCCAGGTCCCCCCGGGGATCCAGAAGCTGCTGAACCGCTTCTCCACCCTGAGCCGGGAGATGGCGACGCAGGCGCTGGTGCAGTACGCGCACAAGCTGCCCCCGCTCCCGGAGCGCTTCCGGGCGCTGGACCCGGAGCAGCACCGCGTGCACGAGTGCCTGACCCCGGTCGCACTGTTCTCGGAGGTGCAGGACGGCAAGATGTACTTCTACGCCGACGTGCCGCAGGGCGCCCCCACCATCCGCGCGCTCCTCGCCATGCTCTTCGGGGCGCTCAACGGCGAGCCGCCGCAGACCACCCTCGCCATCCCGCCCGACTTCGTGCGGCAGGTGATGAGCAAGATCGGGCTGGGGACGCGCGAGGTGGGGCTGAACGCGATGGTGGAGCGGCTCAAGCGGGCCGCCCGCGAGGCCGCCGCGCAGGAGTCCTGAGCGCGCGGCCTCCCCCTTGCGGGGAAGGCGGGCGCACGTTCTTTTACCCGGATTCTGACCGTACCCCCCGCGCCCGCGAGCCCGGCACCGCCGGGAAGCGCCCGCGCGACGACCGGTGCGGATGGTCAAGTGGACACCAAAGGAGAAGACGCATGCGACAGGCGGTTCGGGCCCGGGCGAGACTGTTCCCGGCGGTGTGCGCGGCCCCGGCGCTGCTCTTTGCCCTCGCGGCCTGCCTGCCGGAGGGCGGCTACGACAAGGTGACGCACCGCGAGCAGGAGGAGCTGCCGCCGCCCGACTTCCCGGCACCCCCGCGCGTGATCGCCGGGATCGGCCAGAGCGCCGCGGCGACCAAGCTGGTGGCGACCAACCTCCCCGCGGGGGTGACGCAGGCCATGGTGGACGAGGGCCAGCAGGCGTACGGCACGGTGTGCGTGGCCTGCCACGCGGCGAACGGGACCGGGAGCGCCGCCGCGCCCGCCCTGAACGACAACCAGTGGATCAACATCGGCGGGCAGTACCCGGAGATCGTGCAGATCATCACCACCGGCGTGCCCAATCCCAAGGAGCACCCCGGGGCGATGCCCCCCAAGGGCGGCGGCAACTTCACGGACCCGCAGGTCCGCGCCATCGCGGCGTACGTGTACGCCCTGAGCCACCAGGGGGGCGGGGCATGAAGACGAACACCGGGAGCGAGGGCACCTTCGGCACGGTCCGCGGGCGCTACAAGGACTGGTTCGGCGCGGGGGACCGCGGCTTTCTCCCCGGCCGGACCGTCGGCAATGATGACCACGAGCGGCCGGGCGCCGGGGGAGGCGAGATGAGCAAGATGGTTCTGCTGGCGGTCGGTGTCGGGCTGGGGCTCATGCTCCTCGCGCTGATGGCGCTTTCCATCACCAGCGCGGGCCGGTGGGCCGCCATCGACCGCGACGGCGCGGCCGTGGGGTACTCGCTGGTCGGGTTCTTCCTCACCATCGCCGGGCTGGGCGCCATCGTCGCGACCTGGAACCACCTTTTCCGTGCGGCGGGACACTCATCGCACCACTAGGTGTTAGACCCTGGCGGGAAAAGTATTGACAGAGTGGACGGAGCTCGCTAACGTGTTGCCACACGGTATTTAATGGCGGCGCGTCCGGGCTCCCCTTTCTTCCGGGCGTCTCCCTCCCCCAGTTCACCATCCCCCTGACGGAGGCCTGAATGGCCAAGCTTCGCGTGCGTGCATCCCTGTCGGCGATCGCCGCCGGAATCCTCATCACGATCGGTGGTTGCACCGAGCAGGCCCCCACGAGCAACTCGGGGCTGGATGCCGTCCTCGACTTCCGGAAGCTCGAGCTTGCGGGAGCCGTGGGATCCACGGGGATCCAGGCCAGCGCCGTGCGCGCGGACAAGGTGATCGGGCCGGAGGGGGGAACGCTGGAGATCCCCGGCGGGCACAAGCTGACCTTCCCGGCCGGGGCGCTCGGCACGCCCACCCGGATCAGCGCCGCGGTGGACACGCGCTACGTCGGCGTGGACCTGCAGCCGGAAGGCCTGCGCTTCCCTGCCGGAAACGGCCCCCTGCTGACGATCGACTACGGCGACGTCCCGACCGAGCAGTACAGCCGGCTCGCGGTACTCTACGTGGCGCCTTCCGGTACGGTTCTGGAGGTTCTCCAGAGCGATGCGAGCCGGAGCGGCACCACGGTGAGCGCCCGTCTGTCTCACTTTTCCGGATATCTCGTGGGTGGACATCGCCAGTAAAGCAACACCAGTCGGTCTCCATTGGAGGGGCACCCGGATCGCGGGGGCCCCTCTGCCGCGTTTTGTTGCGGTACCGGCGGGGAGACTCGCAGCCTAATGACCCCTGAAGCATCCAACCTCATTGCCCGGGCAACCGTAGAGGAGCGCGCCGGACAGTGGAGCTCGGCGATCCTTTCGTATGAGCTGGCCTACCGCCACACGGTGGCTTCCCGGGACGCGCAGGCCCTGCTGGAAGTGATCACGCGCCTCGGGCACTGCCACCGCAAGGCCGGCATCGCCGAGGTCGCGGAGGAATACTTCGGGCTCGCGTTCGAGATCGCCGAGGTCCACGGGGACTGCCTGTTCGCCGGACGGGCTCTGAACGGTATCGCGATCCTGCAGCAGAACCAGGGTGAGATCAACGAGGCCAAGCAGACGTACCTGAAGGCGAGGAGCTACGCGGTCCGCCAGGGGAACGAGACCGTGCTCGGCGAGATCGAGCAGAACCTCGGGATCATCGCCAACATCCAGGGCGACCTCGACGAGGCGCTCCGCCGCTATCTCGCCGGTCTCGCCCACCTGGAGCGCGCCGGAAGCGAGCACCCCGGCAGCGAGCTGGGCCAGGCGAGAGTCCTGAACAACCTGGGGATGCTGCACGTGGACCTCCTGCAGCTGGAGGAGGCCGACGGCTACTTCCGGCGGGCCCTGGAGCTGTGCTCCCGGGTCGGGGAGATCGCGACCGCGGCGATCGTCCACATCAACCGCACGGAGCTGTTCCTCGCGCTGGGAGAGCCGGAAAAGGCCAGGGCGAGCTGCGACGAAGGGTTCGAGATCTCGAGCCGTCTCAACGACGACTTCGGCAAGTCCGAAGCGCTCAAGTTCTACGGGATCATCTATCGCGAGACCGGCAAGCCGCACCTCGCCGAGATCCATCTCCGTCAGGCCATCCGGCTCGCGGCCAACCACGGCCCCCTCCTCGAAGCCGAAGTGCAGCGTGAGCTCGGCCTGGCGCTGCGTGCACAGGGCAAGAACCGGGAGGCACTGGCGACCCTGAACCGCTCGCACGCGCTTTTCAAGCGCCTGCAGGCGGAGCAGGACCAGGCGGACGTCAACCGGCGCATCTCGACCCTCGAAGAAGACTTTCTCTCGCTGGTCCGCAGCTGGGGCGAGTCGATCGAGGCCAAGGACCGGTACACGAGCGGCCACTGCCAGCGCGTGGCGGACTACGCGTGCCGGATCGCCGAGGCCGCCGGGGTCGCGGAGCACGACATCACCTGGTTCCGCATGGGGGCCTTCCTCCACGACGTGGGGAAGATGGAGGTGCCGGCGGAGATCCTGAACAAGCCGGGGCGCCTCACGGACGAGGAGCGCCTGATCATGGAGCGGCACACCGTGATCGGCGACGAGATGCTGGCGCCGGTGGAGTTCCCGTGGGACATCCGCCCCATCGTGCGGTCGCACCACGAGCGCTGGGACGGCACCGGGTACCCGGACCGCCTGGTGGGAGAAGCGATCCCGTTCACCGCCCGCATCCTCCGCATCGCCGACATCTTCGACGCGCTCACCACCGCGCGGAGCTATCGCAAGCCGCTTTCCCCGGAGCAGGCCTACGCGATCATGGAGGACGACTACGGCTCGTTCGACCCTGCCCTGTTCGAGATCTTCCGCAGGCTGTACCCCGAGCTCGCCCACCGCGCCAGGCAGGCGCATTCGGATGCGGCCGAGGAGCCCGTCGGACCCGCTACGAGGGAGGTCGTCGCGTAGCGGTCTTCACCCTGCTCCGGGCGTGGGTCCGGACCCGGGTGCGGCCGCCCTCAGCCGCTCCTCCATCCTGTCCGCCCGGCGCACCGCACCCATCCCCCTGTAGATCGATCCGGCCTCCGCCGCCCGGCGGGCCGATTCTCCGGCGTTCCCCTCCAGCTTTTCCAGCACGGCGAGCTCCTCCAGGATCTCGGCCTCGGTGAGCCTGTCCACCGCCTCCCGGATGCGCTCGAGCGCCGGCTGGAGCAGCCGACGCGCTTGGTCCAGCCGCCTCTCCCGGAGCGCGAAGATCGCGAGCACCCGCCAGCAATCGCACTGGCCGACCACGTGGCCGAGACGGGTGAAGCGCTCCAGGGCCCTGCCGACACTCGCGGCGGCGAGGCGATGATCGCCCAGCATGTACAACGTGAGGCCACGCTCCATCTCCGTGAGCGCGATCTCGTCTTCGCTGCCGTGGTCGCGGAAGTACTCGGCGGCCCGTTCGAAGCTGCGGTCGGCGTCGTGAAGGAACCCCAGCTGCCGGTACGTCATGCCCAGGTTGTGGTGCGTGCCCCCGAGGGCGCGGCGGTCTCCCAGCTGCTGCTGCACCGCGCACGCCCGCTGCGAGCTCGCGAGCGCGTCTTCCCACCTGCACTGGACGTCCGCCACGGCCGCCAGGTTCGCGCTCGCCCAGGCCAGCGTGACCGGGTCGGATTCCCGGACCGACCGCTCCTGCAGCTCGGTCCACAGCTCCTCCGCCTCCGGCAGGCTTCCCTGGTTGAGGAGAACCATCGCGTGAAGGTTGAGGACACGCCGCGCGAGCCTCGAATCGCCGCCGCGCAGCGATTCGTAGAGTGCCTGGACGATGTCCAGGGCTCGCTCCCACTGGCCCGCGTGGAACCAGCCAAAGCCCAGCATCAGCCCGAGCTCGGGCTCGGCGGTCAGCTCCGCCCGGGAAACGTCGGCCAGCAGGTCGACGATGCCGGCCATGTCGCTGCGGCGCTGGAGCTCCCACGCGCGCTCCAGGAGCGACGCCCGCGCCAGTGGGGCCGCCATCAGCGGCGCGGGTGCGAAACGTGTCCGCGCCGCGTCACCGGCCACCGTCCCCGTCCGTCCCGCGTCCCTGTCCGCGCCCGCCGGCCCCGCTCTCCAGAAGCGAGTACAGGTGCCGCCGCCCGATCCCCAGCAGCCGCGCCGCCTCGCTCTTGTTCCCCCCGCACCGCTCGGTCATTGCTCGCGCGGCGGCGCGCATGACTTCGTCCAGCGTCGCGGGAAACGGGATCGGGCCCGTCGCGGGCGCGAGGCCCGCGCCGAGGTCCAGGAACAGGTCCTCCCGCTTCAGCATCCCGTCTCCCAGGAGCACCGCCCGCTCGATGGAGTTCTTCAGCTCGCGGACGTTGCCCGGCCACGGGTGCGCGAGCAGAGCGCCCCGGATCTCCGGCGTCAGCGCAGGTGGGGGCACGTCGTACTCGCGCCCGAACCGCTCCAGGAAGTGGCGGGTCAGCATCAGCACGTCGTCGCCGCGGTCGCGCAGCGAGGGAAGCTCCACGGGGACCACGCTCAGCCGATAGAAGAGGTCCCTGCGGAACGCGCCCTGCCTGACTCTCGCCGGCAGGTCCACGTGCGTCGCCGCGATGATCCGCACGTCCACCTCCTGGTCCCGCACGCTCCCCAGGCGCCGGACTCGCTTTGCCTCCAGCACCCGGAGCAGCTTGGCCTGCAGCTCCGCCGACAGGTCGCCGATCTCGTCCAGGAAGAGCGTCCCGCCGTGGGCCGCCTCGAAGAGCCCCGGCTTCGCCGTGCGCGCGTCGGTGAACGCACCCTTTTCGTAGCCGAACAGCTCCGCCTCCAGCAGCGTGGCCGGGAGCGCGGCGCAGTTCACCTCCACGAACGGCCCGCGCGCGCGGGGGCCGTTGTAGTGGACGGCCTGCGCCAGCAGATCCTTCCCCGTCCCCGTCTCGCCCGTGATCAGCACCGTCGCCGCGCCGCGGGGGATCACCCGCGAGGCACGCTCCAGCGCCGCCCGGAAGGCGGGGCTCTCTCCCACCATCCGCGAGAAGTCGAACCGGGCCCGCTGCGCCCGGGCGAGCTCCTCGACGCGGTCCGCGCGCAGCACGCGCTCGGCACACTCCACCATCCACGAGCGCACTCCGCTCAGCTCCGCGGGGAGGGCGAAGTAGTCGGCGGCGCCGGCACGCACGAGCGCGACCGGAAGGCGGTGCTCGGTCTCGGCGCCGACGACCACGGCGGGCGGGCCTTCGCGGACCGCGGCCTCCTGGAGCACGCCGAAGGCGTCGGCCTCCACGCCGCCGGCCGCGACCAGCAGTCCACACGCATCGGCGAGGCTCCCCACCTCGGCCAGGGACCGCCCACGGCGGACGTCGGCCCCGGCGGTCGCGGCGAGCCTGGCCCAGAGATCCACGAAGGAATCGCTCATCTGGAGGACGGCCACGATGGGTGTCATCCGGTGCCGCCCCCTGCTCCGGCCGGCCGGCCGCGGCGCGCCGGGTGCCGCTGTGCCCCCGCGAAGCAGGTGTGCCCCGCGGGCACATCCGCCCCCCGTCCACGGCCGGCCGCGCCGGGGCTCAACATGCGTTTCGACAAGGAGATACCATCGGAGGCCGTCCAGGAACGGGGGTTGCCCCGGCAGGGGCGGGAAGCAGGTACCACCGAACGTACGATCCCCCCGCCGATGCCGCAAAGGTCCCTCGCTCCGCCCGTGCGCCGGCCCGGCCGACCGTCCCCCGCGCCCCCCGTGATCCTGCGCTCGCCCGGTGAGACGCTGGAGGGCTCCGAGCTCCTGGACGAGGTCGCCGGGGCCATGGGAGTCATGCTCTGGCGGGCGCTCCGCTCCGCCACGCTGTGGGCGACCGCCCGCCCGGACGAGCGGGCGCACCTGTTTGCGCCGGAAGCCCGCGAGCGCTGGCTCCGCGACGGTGCGTCCGTGCCTCTCCACCCCGTCCTGCGGGTCCCGATGCGGGTCGTCGCGGCCCTGCTCGCCTCACCCGGCAGCGCATCGGCCGAGCGTGTCGCGCGAGCGTGCATGGGGATCTCGGAGTGGGCCGCGGAGGCCGGCGCGCCCCGGACGGCGCTCGCCTTTTCCCAGGCGGCCGCGACGGCTTCGCCGGGAAGCGCCCCCGCCGCGCTCGCGGCCGGGCTCCGCGCGCGGGAGACCGGCCAGGAGATCCGGGCGGAGACCTGGCTCCGCCGGGCGGTCGTGCTTTCGCGCGCCCGCCGGGACCGGACCACCCAGGCGCACGCCTCGCTCGGCCTGGCACGGATCCTTGCCCGCAGGGGCGAGGACGCGCGGGCCACGCGCATGTACGGGCGCACGCTGCGGCTGGCGCAGCGGAGGAGCCTGTGGATGGTCCGGGCGCAGGCCATGCAGGAGATGGCGGGCACGGCCGCGCGGGACTGAGCCCGTCGTCCGGGGGAAGCGAAGCGGGGCGGTACCCTTGCAAGGGTGCCGCCCCGCCGCCGTCGGTGCCCGCCGGGGCCGCCTACACCGCCGCGGCGGCCGCCTCGGCCTCGATCCCGCGGGTCCGCAGGATGAGCCCCACCGTCTCGCCCACCTTGTTGTTGGGGGTGGACGCGCCCGCGGTGAGCCCGATGGTCACCGGGCCGGGGGGGAGCCAGTCCTCCGCGACCATCTCGGGGGCGTCGAAGGGGCTGCCGTTGGGCTTGAAGCGGATGGTCCCCGCCTCGGCGTCGATGCAGCCGGCGTCGGCGATGTGGAAGGTGGTGGTGTGGCGCGCGCAGAGCACGGCCAGGTGGTTGGTGTTGGACGAGTTGTAGCCGCCCACCACCAGCATCAGGTCGGGCGGGCCCTGCGGCCCGGCCACCAGCTTGACCACCGCGTCCTGCCGCTCCTGGGTGGCGGAGCAGATGGTGTCGAAGGAGCGGAAGCGGTCGCCGGGCGCGTGCCCCGGCTCGGCGCCGTAGCGGCGCTCCAGCGACTTCGCGACCTCGTCGCCGATGGCCAGCGAGTCGCCGGCGAGCATGGTCGTCTGGTTGGCGACGCCGATGCGGCCCAGGTGCAGCTCCGGATCGAAGCCGGGCGACGCCTTGTCGCGGAAGCGCGCCAGGAACGCTTCGCGCGACAGGGCGCCGGGCGCGCCCTCGATGTAGTCCATCACCAGCCGCGCCTCGGCCATGTCGCGGACGATGAGGAACGCGCCGCCCGGGTGGCGGAACACCTGGCTGGCGGTGGCGCGCGTCTCCTCGTGGTAGTACTTGCCGTGGATCAGCGCGGTGAAGCCGTCGCGCGCGTACTGCTCCACCCGCTTCCACACGTTGAGCACGCTGCCGCAGGTGGTGTCCACCAGGATGCAGCCGGTGTCGCGGAGCCGCGCAAAGTCGCCCACCGTCACCCCGAAGGCGGGGAGGATCACCACGTCCTCGGGCGTCAGGGCGGCGAAGTCGAACTCGCCCTGCGCGTCGGCGTACAGGAAGACGATGCCCATCTCCACCAGCCGCCGGTTGACGTGCGGGTTGTGGATGATCTCCCCCACCAGGAAGATGCGCCGGTCGGGAAACTGGGTGCGCGTCTCGTAGGCGTAGTCCACGGCGCGGTCCACGCCGTAGCAGAAGCCGAACTCCTCGGCCAGGCGCACGGTGACCCGCAGGTCGCCGTCGCCGAAGGTTTCTTCGTAGCCGCGGGCGCGGATGCGGTCCACGAGCCCGCTGTGGTAGTCGGCCTGGATCAGCGGCTCGATGGCGCGCTTGAGCCCGAAGCCGCGGCGGAAGTACGTTTGCTCCATGAGTTCCTGCGGACGTGCCGGGTGGCTCCCGGGCGGGCCGGGGAGCCTCAACGCTAACGGCACGACCCGCCCGCCGCAACCGCGAACGCGGCCCCGGGGCTCGCTTTGGAGGGGTGCGGGGAATAGTTTTTGCCCCGGCCCCAGGACGGCCGCGCCCCCCGCCGCGGGCCGGCCGCAACGCTTCCCTCTGGAGAGACCTGCCCGAGATGACGACCCTGCGACGCGCGGCGCCCCGCGGAGACCGAACGTGAAGGCCGCGAAGGGGAAGCGCCTCGGCGGCG
>JBEVLE010000753.1:0-9800 GCA_040509335.1 Longimicrobiaceae bacterium
GTGAGGGATTTCGGCCCGAAGGGGCGAGACCCGGCGGCAGTTTGCCGGGGCTCGACTCCGTTACGCACGGTTGTTTCGTGCGTTACGGAGCCGAAGCCCGACCCCGGCGCCAGCCGGGGGCACGCCCGAACCCGCAGTTCAAGAAAAGAAGATCAGAAGACCCGGCTCTCCCAGTACGTCTCGATGCTGTCGGGGAGCTTGTCGAGGAAGTTGTATCCGGAGAAGCTTTCCAGCTGGTCCACGGTGGTCTTGTAGTCGGTCCACGGCCGCGCGGCGATGCCCGTGACGTTGGGCATGTCCACGGCGATCACCTGCAGGCTGCCGGTGGAGGTGGCGTTGGCGAGCCCCTGACCGTACGGCATGACCACGGCGATCTTCCAGGTGTAGGTGGGGATCACCACCTTGCCGGCCCCGTTCAGCGTCCCCCGGTTCCCGGTGCCGCCGGCGATGACGAAGATCTCCTTGTTCTGGTTCTGCGCCAGGTCCTGCAGGTACTGCTCGAACTTGTACCACGGCCCCCCGTTCAGGTCCTGGTACTGCGGGAGGATGTTGGTCATCAGGAACGTCTGCTTGTTGTCGTCCACCGACCAGGTGCGCTCCTCGCTGCGCGCCATGTGGCCGCGGGAGTAGCCGGAGTTGGTGTAGTCGGAGGTGACGACGTGGTAGCAGGTGGCGGGGAGGCTGGCGTCGGAGTAGAAGCTGGTGGAGCGCGCCGCGTCGCCGAAGTGCGTCTTGTTGAGGTTGTACGACACCCAGTTGGGGCCGCCCTCGGCGCAGTTGTGCGACGAGGTGAAGGTGCGCTTGGACAGGATCAGGTCGTTGCTCGAATTGGCGTCGTACGGGGTGCCGAACTCCACGTGGCTGCGGTAGATGGCGCTGGGGTAGGTGTAGAAGGCGGGCGACCCGGGTGCGGACGGGGCGGTGGGTGCGGTGCCGTCCGGCGCGCAGGCGGCGAGGAGCGCGGCAAGGGACGCGAGTACGGCGGGGTACAGCCGGAACGACGACACGCCACGGGTGGGGTGCATGCTCGGCTCCTCGGAGGAGAGTTGTATGGTTCCTGCGGAACACGGCGGAAAGTAAGCGCTGTGAAATCCGTCCGCCAGCATGTTCGCGTTTCGGTCCGGAAACGGGGTCGTCACTGCCCCTCCGTTGTGCCCCGCCGCCCCCCGCCGTACCATGCTCACGCGATCGGGCGACACCCTTCGCGCGCCCCTTTTCCACTCGACGGGAGGCTCATGCGCATCGCGATCATCGGCGCCGGCGGGGTCGGCGGCTACTTCGGCGGGCGGCTCGCACGGGCGGGCAACGACGTGATCTTCGTCGCGCGCGGCGAGCACCTGCGCGCCATGCTGCGCGACGGGCTGCGGGTGCGGAGCGTGGCCGGCGGCTTCACCGTGCGCCCCGTGCGGGCGACGGACGACGCGGCGGAGGTGGGGCCGGTGGACGCGGTGCTGGTGGCGACCAAGACGTGGCAGGTGGAGGAGGCGTGCCGGGCCGCGGCGCCGCTGCTGGGGGCGGACACCGTGGTGGTGACGCTCCAGAACGGGGTGGAGGCGCCCGCGCAGGCGGCGGAGGTGGTGGGGAGGGAGCGCGTGCTCCCCGGCGTGGCGCGCATCTTCAGCCGGGTGGAGGGGCCGGGGGTAGTGGTGCACGGCGGCGGGCCGGCGTCCGTCACCTTCGGCGAGTGGAGCGGCCCGCCCACCGCGCGGGTGGAGCGGCTGCGGGCCGTGCTGGCGGCCGCCGGGGTGGCGGCCGTGACGCCGGACGACGTGCAGGCGGAGCTGTGGGCCAAGTTCCTGTTCGTGGTCCCCATGGGCGGCGTGGGGGCGCTCGCTCGCGCGCCGGTGGGGGTGCTGCGCGCCATGCCGGAAACGCGGCGGCTGCTGGAGGAGGCGATGGCGGAGATCCTGGCCGTGGCGCGGGCGCGCGGGATCGGCCTGCCGGACGACGCGGTGGCGCGGACGATGGGCTTCGTGGACGCGCAGCCGGCGGAGGGGACCACCTCGCTCCAGCGGGACATCGCGGGCGGGCGGCCCTCGGAGCTGGAGGCGTGGTGCGGGGCGGTGGTCCGGCTGGGGGCGGCGGCCGGGGTCGCGACGCCGCTGCACCGGGTGATGTACCACGCGCTTCTTCCGCTGGAGCGGCGGGCGCGGGGGGAGGCGAGCTTCGCGGACTGACCCGGCCTGCCGGCGGCGCCGGGTCCGGGCGGGCTCCCGCGCGGCAGCACCGGCGCGCCCATGGCGCGTCGCGTGACGCGGAAGATCGGGGCAGTGCGGAACGAGGTGGAAAGCGGCTGCTGGGTCCGGTATGACGTGCGAGCATCACCGCTGGACACACATTTATCCAGTCAATCCACCCAACATTGTCGGTTGTGAGATAAATTGTTTGACTGCAATGTGTTGGGAGGAGACATGTTTTTTCTTGTGGTATGGTATTGCGAAACGTACATTGTTTTTGGGAGTGATTCTGCCGCGGGTTCTCCCCGCTCCTCTGCTCGTGCTCTCTACGTCCGTTGCTATGGCTTCCGTTCGTACGCCGGTGCGGAACTCTCGACATCGAGGCCGAACCCCATGCAGTCCATCTTCATCCCGCCCCGGAAGAAGCGTCTCCTGGCGCTCCTGACGGGGCTTTTGGCGTCCTGCGCGCCGAGCCTGGATGGTCCAGCCGTGGCTCCTTCCGGCAGGCCGGCGTCGGAGACAGTCGAGAACCGGCGTGCGGTAGAGCTCCTCCACACGGCCGGGACACTTCGGGAGTCGAGCGCCGCACTCGAGGCGATCGCTCTTACACAGCAGGCACTTGGCATCCTTCAGCGGACTCGCGGACGGGATCACCCGGAGGCCGTCGGGGCCCGTCACACACTCGCCGTCCTGCGCGCCGACCTGGGGGACTATGTCGCCGCTGATTCGATGCTTCGGGATGTGCTCTCTACCCGTGAGCGCGATCTGCCACGAAACGATCCCCGCATCGCTGAGTCCCTGAACTCGCTGGCTCTCGTGCAGTCATCGCTGGGACACGCTGATCGCGCCGCACCGTTGCTCCAGCGTGCGCTCGCGATCCGGCGGGAGAGCCTGGGCCGCAACCACCCCGACGTTGCTGCGACCCTCGTCAATATCTCCCTCCTGCAGCTCCAGCGCGCGCGTCCGGAAAGCGCCGAGGTCTCCCTCCGTCGTGCGCTGAAAATCTTCAAGCGGCATCCTGAGGTCAGGAAGTCGGAATACGCGGCTGCCCGGAGCCGGCTGGCCGGGTTGTACCTGGATCGAGGGAAGGAATCGGAGGCGCTCGCCGTCCTGGAACCCCAGGCATCGCCACGGAGCCATCGCTGGGAAGGGAACTCATTGTCCTCGCCGGATGTGCTCCGAAGCCTGGGTGAGCTGTACGAGCAGCGAGGCGAACTCGCAAAGGCGGAGGACGCGTACGGTCGGGCGCTCCTGCGATACGAAGTGCTGCAACAGGTTTACGGCGGCGTGGGGTTCCGGTCCTCGAGCGTGGGGGACGTCGCAAGGGTTCGATTCGCCCTCGGCCGTGTCCGGCGCCAGCAGGATGATTTCCCCGGTGCCGATTCAATGCTGAGCATGGCCCTGCCGGCCCTCGAAAAAACTCTGGGTGCCTACCATCACGAGGTGGCGGACGCACAGACCAACCTGGCTCTGCTGTACTCGAAGCGCGGAGAGCACGACCGGGCGGATTCGCTGTTCCGGCGCGCTGTGACCATCAATGAGGTGACGTGGGGGAGCGAGCACCCCAGAGTCGCCTTCGTCATGCGGAACTGGGCCGGCGCACTGGAGGCGAGGGGGGACATGACGGGGGCGGTTGCCAAAGTCGAGCGGGAAATCGAGATACTTCGGCGCGCGTATGGAGGGGCGTCTCCGACAACCGCGACGGCCCTGAACCACCTGGCCGTCCTGCGCCACTCGATGGGGGACCACGTCCATGCGGATTCACTGCTGAGGGATGCGCTCGACGTTCATGAGCGGACCGCCGGACCGCGTCATCCCGATCTCGCCTCGGTTCTTGAAAATCTCGCTCGCATCGCCGTCGACCGCGGGAACTTCGGCGAGGCTGATCTCCTCCTGACGCGTAGCCTGGGAATCCTGGAGGGGAGTTCCGCCTCTCAGCCGGAGGAAGTGGCGCAGGTTCTGGTCGCGCTGGCCGAGGCGCGCACGCGCGCTGGGCGACCGGCGGATGCTCCCGACCTCCTGCGGCGCGCGGTAGACCTCTACGAAGGTGCGCTCGGGCCGGAGCATCCGCGGCTCGCCAGGCCGCTCCGGCAAATGGCGGTCCTGCACGTGCGGGAAGGCCGCATCACGGAGGCGGAGACACTCCTGCGCCGGGCGCTTGCAATCGACAGCACTACCCTTGGTGTGAACCACCCGGAATTCGTCCGTTCGCTCCTCGCGCTGGCAACACTTCACGATGCCCGCGGCGACACGGCCAGCGCGATGCGCGCGTGGCTACAAGCAGGGCGAATCCAGGTCCGAAACCTTCCGGACCTCCTCGCGTTCGGCTCCGACCGCCAAAAGAAGCTCGACTTGGAGGAGTTCCTGTCTTGGTCCGAGCAGACCATCTCCTTGTCTGTAGGCCTCCCCCGTGACACGGCCGTCGTCGAGGCAGCGATGAACGGGCTGCTTGCCAGAAAAGGCCTGGCGCTGGACATGAACGTAAACCTCATCGAGGCGGCACGGCGCCGAATGGACCCGGCGGACCAGAGGATCCTGGAGGAGCTGGCAAGGGCGGGGCGGGAGTGGGCTCGCCTGGTCCACGACGTCCCCATCGAGGGGACGGTGAGTGTGCAGAGGCGGATCGAGGAGTTGGAGCGCCGCACGAAACAACTCGAACGCGAACTATCGGTGACCGGCATCATCGATGGGGGAGGAGCCATCCAGGGGCTCGATCCGGACCGCTCGCTGGTGCAACGGGTGCAGGGCGAGCTACCGCCGGACGCGACGCTAGTGGAATTCATCGCTTACCAGCCGCGCTCGATCTCGGGGACGCCCGTGGCTGGAGGCCCCCGGTACGCCGCCTTTGTGCTTCAGAGTGAAGGCAGCCCCATCGTGGTGAGTCTCGAGAGCACCGACACCATCGACCGGGTGGCGGAGAGCTTCCAGGTCCAGCTTGCCGGCAAGGGAGCGGAGGTGCGACGGCGAGCCCGGGAGTTGGCGAGACTCGTCATGGATTCCGTGGAGGATCTGGTTCATGACGACAGCGTCCTGCTGATCGCTCCCGACGGTCCGCTCCACATGGTTCCGTTCGGCGCCCTCGTCGGCAAGACTGGAGAGTACCTGGTGGACAGGCACGCCTTCGCATACCTCACGACGGGGCGCGACCTCCTTCCGCGGAAGGCTGCTCAGGCCTCCCTGGGCCCTCCGGTAATCGTCGCCAACCCGACCTTCACCCTCACCACCGCGCCCCGCGTTTCCGCGGAGGCTCGTGGCGGATCCGAGGCGCGGCAGGACGGCCACCTGAAATCCTGGAACTCCCTGCCAAGTACCCGCGTCGAGGCCACGCTTCTCCACCGCATCTTCCCTGCGGCAACCATTCTCGACGAGGAGTCCGCCACCGAGGCGGCGGTGAAGCGGATCATCCGGCCCGTGTGGCTGCACATCGCGACGCACGGCTTCTTCGAACCCCCGGGGAACACGCCGCTTGGGCTGGCGCCAGCCCTGCTGCGCTCGGGGATTGTCCTCGCCGGTGTGAACGACGGCCGGAGCGGCGAGGACGAGGACGGATTGCTGACGGCGCTGGAAGTCGCCGGGATGGACTTCCGGGGCACCCGCCTCGTGGTCCTTTCCGCATGCGAGACGGGAATGGGCGAGGTCCGCAACAACGACGGGGTGTACGGGCTCCGGCGCGCGCTGGTGATCGCCGGGGCGCGGACACACATGGTAAGCCTCTGGCAAGTGGAGTCTCGGGCGACCCGGAACCTGATGGCCGAGGTATACGGGCAGCTCAGGGACAGGACGGGGCTGGCCCAGGCGATCCGTGCCTACCAGAAAGCCAACTCCAAGCAGCACCCGTATTTCTGGGCCGGGTTCATCCCCGTGGGGGATTGGAGGGCTCTGGAGCTCGTCCCGGCAGCAAACTCCTGATCGAGTTCCGACGATGACCGAACGCACCGCAACCCAGGCACGTTGCCGCCGGGTCGCTGGCCCGGCGCTTGGAGCGGCGATCTGCCTCCTGTACTCGACGCAACTGCATGCCCAGGGTAATGCCGGATATGTGGGAAGCATCAACGGTCGCTGGTACGCGGGACCGGACCCCTTGAAGCAGCTGTCCGTCGGCCAGGTCATCCGCAACGGCACGACAATCGTGGCCGGAAGCAACTCGCCGCAAAATCACTACATCACAGTCGTCCTCAGCAACGGCAAGCACATGACGCTGAACTGCGAGCTGGAGGACTGTAGGCGTCCGCGGCGTGTGGAGGTCGGATCGGACATTCCCGCGAGGGTGATACAGATCTGGACCGCGGTTTCCGAACGATTCAGGTCGCGGCCGGATGCTTACGTGCCCTTGATCAGCCGCGGGTCTCCATACCGGCTGCAGGAAGGTGTCGTCGGGCGCGATTCGGCTGGGATCGACCTCGCTTCCCCATTCGCCGACATGCCGGCGGGGCGCTACACCGTGCGGATGGTCAGGGTGGGCGAGGGGGGACGCTGTGATGATCCAGACATGCTCCAAGCGGGATGGACCGGGTCGTTCGAATGGCGTCGGGGAGGCATGCTGCAGGTGGGGCCGGACGACGTCGGAGAGGGAATATACCTGCTCTGCGTGCCGCGTAGGGTGAGAGAGCACATCGAAGCCTGGGTGCTCGTGGTGGATCGAGGTTCGTACTCCCGAGCAGCGGAGGCTTTCAACGAAGCTGTCAGGCTCGCGCAGTCATGGGACGGGATCGACTCCGAGTATGATTCGCGCGCCTTCCTGCGGGCCTACCTTCACGACCTCGCGGTGAACGGAATACCCTGACCCTCACGTCCAAAATGGCTGAAGCACCCCATTCGACCGCTCTACGCCGAAGGGCCGTCTCATACTGGAGCCGGCTCCGCCGGGCCAAGTTCGCTCTTCTGCTGACGATGGTCCTTTCTATCGTTCTCGACCGCAACGAGTCACTGGAGAGGGCGGCTTTCGACTTCCAGGCTCAGGTCCGACCCCAGCGTCCGCAAAAGAACGTGTATGTCGTGAGCATCGATGACAGGGACTACGAACGCGTTTTTGGAGCGGAGAGCCCGCTCGATCCCGGCAAGGTCCTCGAGCTCATCGATGCAGTCGCAAAAGGCGGCCCCGCCGTGATCGGTATCGACCTGGAAACTCCGCAGCCTGCATATGCCGGCTTGCCGGACAGCGTCCGCGGAGCCCGGATCGCCTGGGCGCGGAACCCGTCGTGCTCTGGCAGCCAGGAGAGCCCGGTCGGCTGTCTTCCCACCGATCTGGTCCCCGGACCCGCGGGCGGGTCCGGCCGGCCCCGCGCATTCGCCGGAGTCGCGGGGCTGGCAGCCGACGCGGATGGCGCCCTCCGCCGTTACACGCGGAATGTCCGGACCCGCGAGGGTACGATTCCCACGTTCGGAACGGCCGCCCTCCTCGCGTTCGGTCACCTGGTCGAAGTGAATGGCGGTAGCGGCGACGCACAGCGACTGATCGACTACCGAGGCACGGCTCCCCAAAAGGTTACCGCCTCGTGGGTTCTCGCGAACGCGGAAAGCGAGGGGTACCAGGCGGATGGCCTGTTCAGGGGGAAGATCGTACTGATCGGTGGGACGCATTCATTCAGCGGGGACTGGCACCAGACCCCGCTGGGGTGGATGCCGGGCGTCGAAGTCTGGGCGCAGGTTCTCGAAACGGAACTGGCCGGGAAAGGGGCCGTGCCACCGAATGCCATCTGGTTGGGCATTCTCCAGTTCGTCCTCGGGCTCGGCCTGGTACTCATCTTTGACCAGCTTCGCCTGGAATACGCATTTTACGTCTCTATCGTCGCGCTTCCGGTGGCGTCATGGCTGGTGAGCCTGGTGGCGTTCGGCTCCCCCCGGTTCTGGGTGTACTTTTTTCCCATCCTGGGATTGCTGCTCGTCCAGCAACTCTACGATGTCGCCAAGCAGGAGCGGGACCATGGACTCACTTCTCCGGACGCGAAGCCGCCGGATGGCGGTAAAGCGGGAAGGAAGCCCGACGGGAAAAGAGTCCTGCCGGGACTATTCTGGCGAGGGATGGGCCTGAAGCAGACCAGAGAGCCCGGGAGCGAGGACCCGACACTCGGGTCGCCGGAGGCGGCAGTGCCTCACGGCCGTGTCGAGATCCCCTAGCCGCCCACGGATCCCGCGCATTGGATGACTGACCGCCAGGGGCAGGGCGTGGCGGCTGGGGAGGCCTGCCTTCTGCTCGGCTCGCCCCGCGGCTCTGCCAGCGCCGCCACCGGGTTCCCGGGCTTCACCCGCGGCCGTCCCGCCCCAGATCCGTCTTCAGCTCGGTCAGCAGCGACAGCGCGTCCATCGGCGTCAGGCGGTTGGGGTCCACGGCGCGGATGCGCTCGGCGACGCGGCGCTCGGGGCCGTCCGCTGGCGGCGCGGCGGGCGGGGCCTGCTCCGCGCCGCGCTGCGCGGCATCGGCGAGGTACACCTCCTCGGCCAGGTGCTCGATGACGCGGCTCTCCGCCGAGCGCGAGCCCTCCAGGGTGCGCAGGATCTCGCGGGCGCGGGCGATCACCGTGGGCGGGATCCCGGCCATGCGCGCGACCTCGATGCCGTAGGAGCGGTCGGCGCCGCCGGGGACCAGCCGGTGCAGGAACAGGATGTGGTCGCCCTCCTCGCGCGCGGCCACGTTGAAGTTGACCACGCCGGGGAGCAGGTCGGCCAGCTCGGTCAGCTCGTGGTAGTGGGTGGCGAAGATGGTGCGCGCCTCCATCACCCCGTGCAGGTGCTCGGTGATCGCCCACGCCAGGCTGACGCCGTCCCACGTCGCGGTGCCGCGCCCCACTTCGTCCATCAGCACCAGCGAGCGCCGCGTGCCGCCGTTGAGGATGGTGGCGCACTCGCTGGCCTCCACCATGAAGGTGCTCTGGCCGCGCACCAGGTTGTCGGAGGCGCCCACGCGGGTGAAGATGCGGTCGCTCACCCCCAGCGCGGCGTGGTCCGCGGGGACGAAGGCGCCCACCTGGGCCAGGAGCTGCACCAGCCCCACCATCCGCAGCAGCGTGCTCTTGCCGGCCATGTTGGGGCCGGTGAGGATGAGGAGGCGGTTTTTGTCGCCGTCGAGCAGGATGTCGTTCGGGACGAATTTCTCCTCGACGAGTGATTGGTCGAGGACGGGATGGCGGCCATCGGTGATGGCGATGCGCAGGTCCTCGGTGAGCGTGGGGCGGCAGTAGCCGAAGAGGCGTGAGGTCTCAGCGAGCGCGCCGAGGACATCGAGCGTGGCGATGGCGGAGGCGGTGCTTTGGAGCGCGGCGAGTTCCTTCATCACCTCGTCGCGGAGCTGGACGAAGAGTTCCTGTTCGAGCGCCTTCGAGCGTTCGTCGGCGCCGAGGATCTTGCCTTCGACTTCCTTGAGTTCCTCGGTGATGAAGCGCTCGCCGGTAGCCACGGTTTGCTTACGGTGCCAGTGCGGCGGGACGGCGCCGAGATTCGATTTCGTGACCTCGATGAAGTAGCCGAAGACCGAGGTGTAACGGACCTTGAGCGACTTGATGCCGGTTTCCTCGATGGCCTTTTGCTGGAGCTGCGCGATCCAGTCTTTCCCGGCGCGCGCGGCGTTGCGGAGCTCGTCGAGCGGGGCGTAGTAGCCGTCGCGGAACATGCCGCCATCGCGCGTGA
>JBEVLE010000754.1:0-5179 GCA_040509335.1 Longimicrobiaceae bacterium
GGCGGACGGGCTCCGGGCGGACCGGCTCGGGGCGCGCGGGCTCGGCCGGCGGCACCGCCTCGGCGACGGGCGCTGGAACGGGCTGCGGCTCGGGCTCGGCGGCGGGCGCGTGGTCCACCGCGGCCTCCACCACGACGGTGACGTCGCGCGGCGGCTCGCCGCCGTCGGTCACCAGCCGGGCGCCGCGGTCGGCGGCTTCCATGGCGGCCTCGGCGGCGATGGCGTCGGCGGCGTCCGCCATGGGCGACGCGCTGGAATCGGCCTCCGCCACGGGGGCGGCGGCCGGCTGCGCATCGTCCTGGGTGTCCTCGGCGCCCTCCGGCAGGTCCTCGCGGCGACGGCGGCGCCGCCGGGGGCCGGCGGCGGCTTCGGCGACGACGGCCTCGATGGCCTCCTCGGTGGAGTGGTGCCCGTGGCGCCGCTCGCGCTCCAGGCGGGCGCGCAGGCGCGCGACGTGCTCGTCGCCGAGCGGCGTCATGTGGCTGCGCACAGGGATGTCCATCTCCCGCAGGAGGTGCACAAGCGCGTCGGAGGAGACGTTTAGCTCCTTGGCTACTTCGTACACACGCATATGGTCCAGCTTCCTCCTGGCTCTTATTCCTGCGGGGACGAGATTGCGGCCGCCAGTTCGGCGGCGCGCCCGGCGAAGCCTCGGTTGGTGAGGCCGACCGCGGATACGACCCCCTTTCCGAGGGCCGCGCCCAGCCGCTCCTGGTCGAGGAGGATCCCGAAAGGGACCCCCCGCGCCTCCAGGAGCGGGACCAGCTTCTGCTGCTGCGTGGGAGACGCGTCCGCGGCGAGAACGACGTGGACGACCTCCCCGTCGCGAATACCCCGCCGGACGGTGTCGGTGCCCGTGAGCACCGCACCGGCGCGGGCCGCGAGCCCCAGGAGGGAAAGCAGCTCCTCCTCGGGGGGCCTCGCCGCCCGACCGGGCGCGCCCGCCTTCCGGCTTGCGGGGGTCATCCCTCCGCCGGGGACTCCTCGGCGTCCTCGGACACCGCGGCCTCTTCCCCGGCGCCGTCCTCGTCCTCCACCGTCAATTCCTCGATCAGCGCGAGGATGCGGTCGGCTTCGGGGAGCGCGATGCCCGGGATGCGGAGCAGGTCTTCCCGCTCCAGATCGATCACGTCAAAAAACGTAGTATATCCCGCGGCTTCCAGCGCCGCCAGGGTGGCCGGGGCCAGCTCCAGCTCCCGGAGCGGGAAGTCGGTGGACTCGTACTCGCCGCCCCCGCCGCCGAAGAGCGCCAGGTCGGCGCCGCGCTCCAGCCATTCCCGCGAGCCGTACAGGTCGATCTGCCAGCCGATGAGCTGCGAGGCCAGGCGCACGTTCTGCCCGTTGCGGCCGATGGCCAGCGACAGCTGGTCCTCGTCCACGATGGCGGTCATCACGCGGCGCTCGTAGTCGGACACCACCTTGGCCACGCGCGCAGGGGCCAGCGAGCGCTTGGCGAACACCTCGGGGTCCGGGTGCCAGGGGACGATGTCGATGCGCTCGCCGCCCAGCTCCTGCACCACCGCGCGGACGCGGGAACCCTTGAGCCCCACGCAGGCGCCCACCGGGTCGATGGACTCGTCGCGGGACGAGACGGCCAGCTTGGTGCGCCCGCCCACCTCGCGGGCGACGCCGCGGATCTCCACGATCCCCTGCGGGATCTCGGGCACCTCCAGCTTGAAGAGCGCCGCGACGAAGAGCGGATCGGCGCGCGAGAAGATGAGGCGCGGCCCCTTGGGCGTTTCCTCCACCTTCTTGAGCACCGCGCGGATCGCCTCGCCCTGGCGGAAGCGCTCGCGCGGGTTCTGCTCCTTCCACGGGATGATGGCGTCGGCCTCGCGGGAGCGGTTCAGCAGGATCACCAGCTTGCCGCGCTCCACCTGCTGCACCTCGCCGGAAAGCAGCTCGCCGACGCGGTCCTCGTACTCGTCGCGGATCTTCTGCCGCTCGCCCTCGCGGACGCGCTGCAGGATGCGCTGCTTGGCGGCCATCACGGCGTTGCGCCCGAACTGCTCGAACTCGACGGGGACTTCCTGGATGTCGCCGACCTCGAACTCGGGGTCGTCCCAGCGCGCCTCTTCCAGCGACACCTCGCGGGAAGAGTCCTCCACCTCGGCGACGACTTCCTTGAGGACCACGATGTCGATGCGGCCGCTCGCCTCGTCGATGGTGATCTCGGCCTCCACGTTGGGGCCGTAGCGCTTGGCGAGGGCGGCGAGGATGCCGTCCTTGATCAGGTCGTGGAGCTCGTCGCGCGAGATCGACTTGTTCGCCGTCATCTCGCGGAAGGCAGCGATAATCTGGGTCGCGTTGTTCATTGCCGCATTCTTGCCGGTGATGTCCAGTGAATCCCGCAGGGCCGCCCGGGGCGGCCCGTCACCAACGAAAGACCAGGTTCGCGCCGGAGATCTCCGCCAGCGCGACCTCCACCTCCTCGCCGTCCGGCAGCCGCAGCCGGACCCGCTCCTCGCCCTCGGCGCCGGAGATCCCCACGAGGATCGCTTCCAGCCTGCGCCCCTTTCCCGCGAGCGTCTCCCTGCTCTTCACCCGCACCTCGGAGCCGGCGAAACGCTCCCAGTCGCGGCGGCGGACCAGCGGCCGCTCCACGCCGGGGGAGGAGACCTCCAGGACGTAGCGGTCGGACAGGTCGTCGCGCTCGTCCAGGAACGGCTCCAGCGCGCGGCTCACCCGGGCGCAGTCGTCCAGGGAAACGCCGGGCTCCCCGGGGCGCGAGTCGGGGCGGTCGATGTAGGCGCGGAGGATGGGCCGCGCCCGGCTCCCCACGCGCTCCAGGTCCACCAGCTCGAAGCCGAGCTCCTCGATGCGCCGCTCGATCTCCCGCGTCAGGGCGTCCTGGACCACGCGCGCCTTCCGTCCCCGGTGCATAGAAAACAAAAAAGTGGGGCGGCAGCACCCCACTTGCTACGGCGATCCACCCAGGGGGCGCCCGCCCAACCCGCATTCATGCAAGTATAGCTGCTGCGCCGCCGAACTGCAACCCCGGCGCGGCGTCGCGGGCCCCGGCGCGCTTCGCCGGCCGCCGCCCCCGCGGCATGCCCCGTGCATCACGCCCGGCGGGCTCGCGAGGGACCACGGAGGACGACTCGGCTTGCGTGCGTTGACGTGTGGAAATACTTTAATCGGCTCCGTAGACCCCTGTTTTCACACGGCTTAACGCCCTGCCGGCGCCCGACGCGGAACGCCAGCAGCTTCTTTGCGAGAGAGTGATGGCCTTCCGCTGGCTCAAGACGGGGAGCTTCATACCGGTCAACGACATCGCCGTCGACCTGGGGACCGCGAATACGCTCGTTTACGTGAAGGGCGAGGGCATCGTCCTCAACGAGCCGTCCGTGGTCGCGATGGAGAAGGCGACCAACAAGATCAAGGGGATCGGCCTGGAAGCGAAGCGGATGCTCGGCCGCACCCCCGAGGGGGTGACCGCCATCCGCCCGCTCAAGGACGGGGTGATCGCCGACGTGGACGTGACGGAGGTGATGCTCCGCTACTTCCTGACCACGGTGACCTCCAAGCGGTTCCTGAAGCTCAAGCCCACCATGGTGGTGGGCGTCCCGTCGGGGATCACCGAGCTGGAGCGGCGCGCGGTGCGCTCCAGCGCCCACGCGGCGGGGGCCAAGGAGGTGTACATGGTCGCCGAGCCCATGGCCGCGGCGATCGGGGTGGGGCTCCCGGTGGAGACGCCCACCGGCAACATGGTGATCGACATCGGCGGGGGGACCACGGAGATCGCGGTGATCGCGCTCTCGGGGATCGTCTGCGACACGTCGATCCGGGTGGGGGGCGACGAGATCGACAACGCCATCGTCACCTTCCTGCGCAAGAACTACAACCTGATGATCGGCGAGGCCACCGCCGAGGCGGTGAAGATCCAGATCGGCTCCGCCTTCAGCACCGGCGAGGAGCGCGAGATGGACGTCAAGGGGCGCGACCTGGTGTCGGGGATCCCCAAGACGGTGCGGGTGCACTCGCAGGAGATCCGGGAGTGCATCCAGGAGCCGATCCAGGCGATCGTGGAGGCGGTGCGGCGGGCGCTGGAGATCACGCCGCCGGAGCTGGCGTCGGACATCGTGGACCGGGGAATCGTGATGACGGGCGGGGGGGCGCTGATCCGCGGGCTGGACGTGCTGATCGCGCGGGAAACCAACCTCCCCATCCACGTGGACGAGGAGCCGCTGACCTGTGTGGTGCGCGGGGCGGGACGGATCCTCGACGACATCGAAAAGTATCGCGGAGTGTTGACCACCTGAGCACGTTCAGGCCGTACCTCAGCGGAGGCGGGGAGCGCGGGCGGAAGCGGGACCTGGGGCTCGCCGGCTTCTTCACGCTCCTCGCGCTCTTCTTCATCTTCCTCCCCCCGCGCTACCGCGAGGGGTTCGCGGGCGCGATCCGCGGGACCGTGCTGTACCCGTTCATCGCCATGCAGCGCGGCGCGGTGGACCGCGAGGGGCGCTTCGCCGACGCGGGGGCGGTGCGCGCGGAGCGGGACAGCCTGGCCGCCTTCCTGGTGGGGCAGGCGAACCTGGCGGCGGAGAACCGGCGACTGCGCGCCCTGCTGGGGATGCGGGAGCGCCTCCCCAACTCGTTCGTGGCGGCGGAGGTGATGCCGTTCGAGGGGGCCGCCGCGCCGGGCACCTTCCTGATCGCGGTGGGGACGGCGGAGGGCGTGCAGCCCGGGTCGGCGATCGTCACGGCGCAGGGGCTGGTGGGGATGGTCAAGGAGGTGCACCGCGGCTACTCGGTGGCCTTCAACTGGACCAACCCCGACTTCCGCGCCAGTGCGGTGTCGGAGGACGGGGAAACGTACGGGATCCTGGAGCCGCGCGAGGGGCGGGGCGGCGAGCAGCTGCTGGCGCTGACCTCCACCGCGCTCCACACGGTGCCCAAGCTGGGGAGCACGATCGTGACCTCGGGGAGCGGCGCGACCTACCCGCGCGGCATCCCCATCGGCACGGTGGCGGACACGGCGAGCGAGTCCAGCGGCTGGCAGCGCATCTACCTGATCCGGCCCTTCGTGTCGCCGGCGGAGATGACGCACGTGCTGGTTCTGGGCGCGCCCAAGGCGGGTGCGACGGACCGCGACCTGGCGGCGGCGTGGGGGATCCGCCTGCGCGAGGGCCCGGCACCCGACTCGGCCATGCTGCCGGCGGCCCCCGCCGCCACGGCC
>JBEVLE010000755.1:0-3662 GCA_040509335.1 Longimicrobiaceae bacterium
GCGCCGGGGCGGAACCCGGCGCGGCGTGCCCCGCCGCGGCCGTGGACGGAGCTACCTCAGGTGCTGCCGGATGCGCTCCGCGGTCTGCCGGTCCATCCCCTGGACCCCGGCGATCTCGTCCACGCCGGCGTGCCGCAGGCTGTACAGCGTCCCGAAGTGGTCCGCGAGCGCATCCGTCCGGTTCCCCAGCCCGTCCACCCCCTCCAGCTGGTGCACCAGCCGCTCGCGCTCCAGCTGCCGCCCCACCGCGCCCTCGTCGGACACGTCGTGGCCGTGGCCGCGCAGCTCCTCCAGCAGCCCCAGCCACTCGCCGTGCCCCCACCCCTGGGGGCGCGAGCGGGCGAACTGGCGCAGGTGGTCGCCCAGGCTGTGCCCCGCCCCACCCCCCGCGCCCGCCCCGCCGCCCTTCCGGGCGCCCCCGCCTCCGGCGGCTCCGGTGCCCCCGGAGCTCTTCTTCGCAGCGGCGCCGCCGGAGCGCTTCTTCGCGGCCCCCGCACCGCCCTCCAACCCGGGGCTCCCGTCGCCCATCCCCGCGCCCGTGCCCCCGCCCGCCGACTTCTTCGCCGTGGCGCGCTTCGCGCCGCCGCCGGAGGCCGTGTCGCCGGTGGGGGCGCCGCCGGTGCCCAGGGCGGCGGCGCGCTTCGCCGCCGGGGTCTTGGCCGCCGACTTGGCCGCGGTCTTCCCGGGGGCCGCGCCGCCGTCGCCGCTGCCCGGGGAAGCGTCGGAGGCCGCGCGCGCGGCCGCGCCGTCCTTCGCGCCCTTTCCCCTGGTGGATTCGTTCTTCGCCATGGGTCGGTCTCCCTGGTGGTTGTGGCCGGCCGGCGCCTCCGGCCGGATCCGGACTACGCTTCCTCGTGCTTCAGGACCAGCAGGCCCAGCGGCGGCAGCACCATCGGCGCCGACTGCGCGCGCCCGTGCTCGGGGACGGGCTCCGTTTCCACCGCGCCCGCGTTCCCCAGGTTGCTCCCCCCGTACGCCTCCGCGTCGCTGTTGAGCACCTCGGCGTACCGCCCGGGCCGGGGGAGCCCCACGCGGTAGCCCATGCGGGGCACGGGGGTGAAGTTGCACACGAACACCAGCTCCTCCCCCGATTCCTTGCCCCGCCGGACGAACGACACCACGGAGTTGCGCACGTCGTGGAAGTCGATCCACTCGAACCCCTCGTGCCCGAAGTCCTTTTCCCAGAACGCCTTCTCGCGCGCGTACAGGGCGTTGAGGTCGCGCACGAAGCGCTGCACCCCGGCGTGCAGCCGGTCGTCCAGGAGCTCCCAGTCCAGGGCGCGCCCCTCGCTCCACTCCCGCCACTGCCCCAGCTCGCCGCCCATGAAGAGCAGCTTCTTGCCGGGGTGCGCCCACATGTAGCCCAGCGCCAGGCGCAGGTTCGCCAGCTTCTGCCAGGCGTCGCCGGGCATCTTGTTGGCGAGCGAGCCCTTGCCGTGCACCACCTCGTCGTGCGACAGGGGGAGCACGAAGCGCTCGCTGAAGGCGTACATCAGCGAGAAGGTGACCAGGTTGAAGTGGAACTGCCGGTACACCGGGTCCTCCTGCGCGAAGCGCAGGAAGTCGTTCATCCACCCCATGTTCCACTTGAGGTGGAAGCCCAGCCCGCCCAGGTGCGCGGGCTGCGTCACCCCCGGCCAGGCCGTGGATTCCTCCGCGATCATCAGCGTCCCCGGGACGCGCTCGCGCACCACGGTGTTGAGCTGCTGGAGGAAGGCGATGGCCTCCAGGTTCTCGCGCCCGCCGTAGCGGTTGGGGACCCACTCGCCCGCCTTGCGCGAGTAGTCCAGGTACAGCATGGAGGCCACCGCGTCCACGCGCAGGCCGTCCACGTGGAACTCCTCCAGCCAGTACAGCGCGTTGGCGACCAGGAAGTTGCGGACCTCGTTGCGCCCGAAGTTGAAGACCATGGTCCCCCAGTCCGGGTGCTCGCCCTGCCGGGGGTCGGCGTGCTCGTACAGCGGCGTCCCGTCGAACAGGCGCAGCGCGTGCGCGTCGCGCGGGAAGTGCGCGGGCACCCAGTCCAGGATCACCCCGATCCCGCGCCGGTGCAGGTGGTCCACGAAGTAGCGGAAGTCGTCCGGGGTGCCGTAGCGCGCGGTGGGGGCGTAGTAGCCGGTCACCTGGTAGCCCCAGGAGGGGTCGTACGGGTGCTCGGCCACCGGGAGAAGCTCCACGTGCGTGAACCCCATCTCGCACACGTAGTCGGCGAGCCGGTGCGCGCTTTCTCGGTAGGTCAGCACGCGGTCGTCCTCGCCGCGCTGCCAGGAGCCCAGGTGCACCTCGTACACGGCCATGGGGCCCTCGCACGGGTCGCGCTCGGCCCGCGCCCGCATCCACTCGCCGTCCTCCCACGCGGGGTGGTCCAGCCCGAAGACCACCGACGCGGTGTCCGGGCGCAGTTCCGCGGCGAACGCCATGGGGTCCGCCTTGAGCAGCACTTCGCCGGTGGGGGCGCGGACCTCGTACTTGTAGACGGTGCCGCGCTCCACCCCGGGGAGAAAGATCTCCCACACCCCGGAGCCGGGGTGGCTGCGCATGACGTGGCGCTTGCCGTCCCACCCGTTGAAGGCGCCCACCACGCTCACCCGGAGCGCGTTGGGCGCCCACACGGCGAAGCGGGTCCCGGCGACCCCGTCCATCTCGCAGGGGTGCGCCCCCAGTACGGAGTACAGCCGGTAGTGGGTTCCCTGCCCCAGCAGGTACAGGTCGAAGTCCGTGACCGTGGAGCCGAACGAGTACGGGTCGGCCGCCTCGGCCTCGGCGCCGTCCTCCGCCTGGGTGCGCAGCCGGTAGGGGAAGGGCTCCGCGCCGCGCGGGAGGAGCACCTCGAAGAACCCCGCCGGGTGCGCCCGCTCCATGGGGAGCGCCTCCCCCGTTTCGGCGTGCACCGCCGCCGCCCGCGCCGCGCCGGGGAGGAAGGCGCGCACCACCAGCCGGACCTCGCCCCCCACCGAGACCCGGTGCGGCCCCAGCACCCGGAAGGGGTCCGGGTGGTCGCCGCGGACGACCCGATTTACGTCGTGCTCCAGCGTGACCGAGACCATCTGCCTCTGCAGGTTTTCTGTCCAGTTCCGTTGCCAGCGTGCCGCCCCATGCGAGGTGCGTGCCGGGACGGCGAGGGGACAGGGAACAGGGGACAGGGAACAGGGAACAGGGGACAGGGAACAGGGAACAGGGAACAGGGAACAGGGAACAGGGAACAGGGGACAGGGGACAGCCTGCAACTGCTGCGTGCCCGGGCTCCCGGCGTCTCCTTCAGCGCTCCGCTTCCAGAAGCGAGGCGGCGGCCTCGTCCAGGATCCAGACCGGCTCGCCGGAGGCGGGGCGGACGAGCTGCGCGGGGATGCGCAGCGGGTCCAGCGCGCCCCGGAGCACGGCGCGCACGCGGGCCGCCTTGTCGGCGCCGGTGACCAGGAACTCCACGCGGGACGCGGCGTCGAGCACGGGCGGCGTGAGCGTGACGCGCGGCTCGCCCTCGTGCAGCGCGGGCGCGGCGGGGCGATGCCGCTCCAGCAGCGCCGGGGCGAACGGGAAGAGCGATGCGGTGTGCCCGTCGGCGCCCATCCCCAGGTGCACCAGGTCCAGGCGGGGCGGGCCGCCGCCCCACGCCTCGCCCAGCTCGCGCGCGTACGCGGCGGCCGCGCGCGCGGCGCCCAGCT
>JBEVLE010000756.1:0-11315 GCA_040509335.1 Longimicrobiaceae bacterium
GTGAGGGATTACGGCCCGAAGGGGCGAGACCGCGCGGCTGTTTGCGCGGGCTCGACTCCGTTACGCAGCGTTGTTTGCTGCGTTACGGAGCCGAAGCCCGACCCCGGCGCCAGCCGGGGGCACGCCCGAACCCCGCCGTTCAGTCCGCTTCGCCCGGATCCGGCAAATCGATCCGCCAGCCCATGAAGTGCACGAGGTCGCCGACGGCCGCGTCCGCCTGGCCGCTCACGTACGGGTCCGGGTCGCGGAGCGCCGCCTCCACCACGGGCCGCACCCGCGCCTCGTCGAGATCGCCGCACGTCCGCGCCAGGTGCCCGAAGCCGAGCACGGCGTTGCCCCGCACGTTCGGGTGCGGGTGCGAGGCCAGGCGCAGGCACACGTCCGCCGCCCAGGCGCAGTCGGGCGGGCCCATGGACACGGCGATGGGCACGTGCAGCAGCTCGTCGGGCACGCCGCGCCCGATCACCGCCTCCACGTCCGCCATCTCCCACCCGTCCCGGAGCGGGCTCATCGCGACCCTCCCGCGTGCTCCGCCGGACGGGCGGCCCGGGCGGAGAGCGCGGTGGGGAGCCCGCCCGCGAAGGCGGCCCGCCCCAGCAGCCCGGACGCGATGCTGTGGAGGATCCGCACCGGCGGCACCCCCCGCGCGCCGAAGAACACCAGGGGGTCCAGCAGGTCCAGCACGCCCACCGCGAGCGTGCCGAGAAGCACCGCCATGCCGGGTGTCAGGGAGCTGCGGGCGTGGGGCGTCGCGGTGGCGGTCATGGACGGGCGCGGTGTGGGGAGCGGGGTGGGCGAGAGGGCCGGCATCAGCGCCGTCCGCGCCTTCGCTTGGGGTACTTCTTCTCGCAGCTCGGACAGCGGCACCCCGGGCCGGGCGGAGGCGGGGGCACGTGCTCCCCGAGCGCTCCGAGGCAGGCGGCCCGGAACGCCTCCAGCCGCGGGTCCGGCCCCGCCACCGGGTCGGGGGCGTCGACCGCCGCGGTCCAGTACTCGGCGTCCAGCAGGTGGATGGGTCCCGCGAGGAAGCCTATCAGCCACAGCGCCGGGATCATCTGCTCGCGCCCCGCGTCGTCCGCGTGGGCGTAGTCGCGGCGGAAGTCTAGCAGCTCCGCCAGCCCCCGGCCCCGCTCCGCGGCGAGGTGGAGCGCGGCCTCGCGCTGGATGCGCGAAAGGGCGTCCCACGGCACCAGGAGCACGCCGAAGGTCACGCCGTGGGCCCGGTACAGCAACAGCCGCTCCTGCGGCGTGTCCGTGGCGGACGTGGAGATCAGCGGCATCCGCGCCTCACCTCACCGCCGCCAGCTGAGCACGAGCACGCCCGCCGCCACCAGGCCGATCCCCAGCCAGTCGCGCGGGGCGGGGCGCTCGCCCAGGAACGCGGCGGCGAACACGGCCACCAGCACCACGCTCAGCTTGTCCACGGGGGCGACCCGGGCGGCGTCGCCCAGCTTGAGCGCGCGGAAGTAGCACACCCACGACGCGCCGGTGGCGAGCGCCGAGAGCACCAGGAACGCCGCGGAGCGCCCGGGGAGCTCCAGCGGGCTCCGCCACTTTCCCGTGGCCGCAACGAGCGCCCCCAGCACCGCGACGATCACCACGGTGCGCACCAGCGTCGCGAAGTCCGGGTCGATCCCCTCCAGCCCCACCTTCGCGAGCACCGCGGTGAGCGCCGCGAACACCGCGGAGCCCAGGGCCCAGGGGAGCCACGCCGCCGTCTGCGCCATCCGTCCTCCGGGCTACGGTGTGGTGCCCGCCCCGCCGGGCGCGAAGAACGCCTCCATCCGCGCCAGGTCGTAGTCGAGCAGGCAGTCCTGGAAGCGCGCGAACAGCTCCCGCAGCCGCTCCCGGTCCGGCCCGATGGCGTCCATCCCCCGGTCGTCGTAGGGGTGCAGGAGCAGGCCCCGCTCCGGGTCCGCCAGGTAGACGCGGGCGGGCAGCCGGGGGCGGATCCCCAGGTCCACGCCGAGCGCGCCCCACAGCAGCCCGTCGAGCGCCGACGCGTCCACGCGGAACGCCGCCAGGATGCGCGTCTCCACCTCGCCGTCGTCCGCGAAGCCGCGCGTCCAGCAGCTCCGGGGGCGCCCCGTGCGGACGCCGCACGCGCGCAGCGCGCGGAACACGGACAGGTGCCGGACCGCCGGCCCGCCGCCGGGCCAGGCGAGCACCGCGACCAGCGAGGCGGAGTCGCGGAAGGCGAAGCGGGCGATCTCCCGCGCGCGGTCGTACGCCTGGGTGAACTGCTCCACCCGGGAGCCGCCGCGGGACAGCTCGAAGCGCAGCGCGGGCTCGTTCAGGTAGAACACCCCGTCCTCGAGCGCGCGCTCCCCGAACACGCCGTACAGGCGCTCCGGCGACGCGTCCCCCGCCCCGGGCGTCGACCCCCGCACCTACTCGGCCCGCACGTCCAGCCCCAGCGCCTCGGCGATGACGATGGTCTGGTCGATGGTGACGATGGCGCCCCGCAGCTCCACGCCGTCCGGCCGGAGGGCGCTCAGGTCGCTCCCGCGCAGGTCGCAGCGCGACAGGTCGGCGCCGTGCAGCGACGCCCCGGACAGGTCCACGTCGCGGAGCGAGCCGCCCTGGAAGCGCGCCCCGGCGAGGTCCGCCTCCCGCATCTGCACGCCGCGGAAGACGGCCGAGCGGAGGTCCGCGCCCGGGAGCCCCACGAACGACCAGTTGCCGCCCGTCACCTTCATCACGTCGAAGGCGCACCGGTCGAAGCGGCTCCCCACCAGCTTGCACCCGGTGAAGCGCGCGTCGAAGAAATTGCAGCCGGCGAAGGTGCAGTTCACGAACGCGGCGCCGTCGTGCGCGGAAACGTTGAAGCGCGACCCGCGGAAGGTGCACTCCGTGAAGGTGGCGCCCCGGTTCTCCACCTCCGTCATGTCCAGGTCGGTGAACAGCACGCCCTCGTGCACCTCGCCGGAGATGTCGCGGCCGTACCAGCTCGCCCCGGACACGGTGTCGCGGGTCCGGGGCGCGGCGCCTGGGCTGCCGGGAGATGGGTGGCTCACGTTGCGACGGGATCCGGGGGAGCGGACGGGGCGCGCGGCCGCGCACCGCGCAAGGTACCCGCCGGGCGCGGGTCCGGCAAATCGCCGCCGTCCGGCGGCCGGGGCATCCATGTTGCAAGCGGCGCCCGCCGTCCGATGTTTACCACTCGTCCAACTGCCGGCGGCGCACCGCCGGCGCGGAACTCCTGCTCCCACCGCACCGTGGACCACCTCCAGGCGGACATCGCCGCCGTGGCGCGCATCAGCGCCGTGCCCACCATCCTCCGGGTGATCTCCCAGGTCACCGGCCAGCGCCTCGCCCTGGTCGCCCGCGTGACCCGCGAGTCGTGGGTCGCCTGCGCGGTCCTGGACCAGATGGAGTTCGGGCTGGGCGTGGGCGACCAGCTGGAGGTCGCGACCACGCTGTGCAGCGAGGTGCGCGACTCCCACGAGCCCATCATCATCGAGCACGCCAGCCGGGAGCCGGAGTTCTGCGAGCACCCCACGCCCCGGCTGTACGGGCTGGAAAGCTACATCGCCGTCCCCATCTTCCGGCCCGACGGCGAGTACTTCGGCAACGTGTGCGCGCTGGACTCGCTCCCGGCGACGCTGCGCGACGACAAGACGCTGCCGATGATGAAGCTGTTCGCCGAGCTGATCTCGCTGCAGCTCGCGGCCGAGGAGGAGTCGCACCGCGACCGCGTGGCGCTCGCCGACGAGCGGGCGACGGCGGAGCTCCGCGAGCAGTTCATCGCCGTGCTGGGCCACGACCTGCGCAACCCGCTCTCGTCCATCCTGATGAGCGCGGGGTTCCTGCTGGCCCTGCCGCAGGAGCCCCGGCAGCAGACGGTGCTGGAGCGGATCCACGGCAGCGGCGAGCGCATGTCGCGGATGATCGACGACATCCTGGACTTCGCCCGCGGGCGGCTGGGCGGCGGCATGCCGCTGACCGTGGAGCCGGTGGAGGTGGACGCGCTGGTGGGCCAGGTGGTGGACGAGGTCGCCAGCGCCCGCCCCGATCGCGCGGTGCGCTTCGTCCCCTCGGGGGTGGGGACGGCGTCGCTGGACCGCTCGCGCGTGGCGCAGATGCTTTCCAACCTGGTGTCCAACGCGGTGGAGCACGGCTCGCCGGGGGAGCCGGTGGAGATCTCCGCCACGGGCACCGCGGACCGGGTCGTGCTCGCCGTCGCAAACCGCGGCGAGCCCATCGCGCCGGATGTGGTCCCGCGCCTCTTCGAGCCCTACGTGCGGCCGGAGCGCAAGGGGCCGCGGCCGGGGCTGGGTCTCGGCCTGTACATCGCCGCCGAGATCGCGCGCGCCCACGGCGGCAGCATCCGCGCCGAGTCTTCCGTGGAGGCGGGGACGGTGTTCACCGTGGAGCTGCCCCGCGGCGGCGGATTCTGAGGGATCGAACTGCCGGTTCGGGCGTGCCCCCGGCTGGCGCCGGGGTCGGGCTTCGGCTCCGTAGCAGACGAAACGACCGTCTGCAACGGAGTCGAGCCCCCGCGAAACTGCCCGCGGGGTCTCGCCCCTTCGGGCCGAAATCCCTCACGCGGGTGGCGGCGTGACCGAGGGATCTTGCGCCTCACTTCCCCCGCTCGATCGCCCTGCGCGCGATGCGGTCCACCGCGCCGGGCGAGATCAGCTTGAGCCACATCCCCAGCTTCGCGCGCGCCGTCATCACCTCCTCGCGCCGGCGCGCCGCCGCGGCGTCCACGATGCGGCGGGCGCACTCCTCCACGGTCATCACCTCGCGCTCGCGCACCGGGCTGTTCCCCGCGCCCAGCGGCGTCCCGTCCGGCCCCAGGGCGCGCTCGCGGATCTCGGTGGCGACGAAGCCCGGGTAGATCATGGTGACGGACACGCCCGTGCCGTCCAGCTCGATGCGCAGCGAATCGAAGAGCCCCGCCATGGCGTGCTTGCTCGCCGCGTAGGCGCTGCGCGTGGGGACGCCCGTCCTTCCCGTGAGGCTGGACACGCCCACGATCCGCCCGCGCGAGCGCTTCAGGTGCGGGAGCGCGTGGTGGGTGCAGTACACGCTCCCCAGATAGTTGACGCGCATGACGCGCTCGAAGACGGCGAGGTCGGTGATCTCGTCGAAGCGCGCCCACATGCCGATTCCGGCGTTGTTGACCAGCGTGTCCAGCCGCCCGAACTCCGCGACGGCGCGCTCCACCAGCGCCCGGCACTGCGCCTCCTCCGCCACGTCGGTGGGGACGGCGACCGCGCGCCCGCCGAGCGCCCGGCACTCCGCCGCCACCGCCTCCAGCCGGGCCGCGTCGCGCGCGGCGAGCGCCAGCCAGGCGCCGCCCGCGGCGAGCTGCCGCGCCAGCTCCGCGCCGATCCCGGCCGAGGCGCCGGTGACCACCACCACGTTGTCGCGGAACGCCGCCGCGCCGCTCATCGCCCGCCCTCCCCCGCTCCGCGGGCGCTCACCGGGTCAGCGGCGACCACGCCATCCCGTCCGGCCCGGCGCCCGGCCGGATGCGCCCCACCACCCGCCGCTCGCGCAGGTCCACCGCCGCCACCTCGTTGCCCTGCATCATCGCCACGTACGCCATGGCGCCGTCCGGGGAGATGAGCACGCCCACCGGCATGGGGTTGGAGCGCGGGTCCTCGGCCGTGTGGATGACGGCCAGCTCGCGGCGGGTGGCCGCGTCGAAGATTCGCAGCTCGCCGGACATGGCGTTGGAGACCAGCGCCGTGCGGCCGTCCGGCGTCAGCTTGACGCGGATGGGCATCCGCGCCGAGGGGAGGGTGCCGATCGGCTGGAGCGTCTCGGCGTCCAGCACCGTCACGTCGTCCGCCTCGCGGTTGGTGACCCACACCTGCGCGCCGTCGGGCGACACGTCGATCCCCTCCGCGCCGTCGCCGGTGGGGATGGTGCGCAGGTGGGCGCCGGTCGCCACGTCCAGCGCGGAAACGCTCCCCGAGCCGATGTTGCTGGTGAAGATGCGCCGGCCGTCCAGCGCCAGAGCCAGCATGTGCGAGCCCTGCTGCCCGGTGGGGATCGCCGTTTCCACCCGCCCGGCGGCAACGTCCACCAGCAGCACCGCGCGGCTCGTCTCCGAGGTGACGGCCACCCGCCGCCCGTCCGGGAGCCAGGCGATGCCGTGCGGCCGCCGGTGCTCCCCCAGGTCGATGGTCTTCACCACCCGGCGGCCGGCCAGGTCGAGCACCGTGAGGGTGCGCCCGCCCACCTGGGCGCCGTAGTTCGCCACCACCGCGGTGCGGCCGTCCGCGGACACCGCCACCTCGTGCGGCCCGTCGCCGGTGGGGAGCGTGGCGTACACCTCGCCCGAGGCCAGGTCCACCAGGGCGGCGCTGGCGCCCCCCTTGTTGAGCACCACCAGCGTCCCCGTCCCCAGGCCGCGCGGCGCGGGGGCGGGGGCCGGGGACGCGGCCGGCGCGGCGGACGGCGCCTGCCGCTCCGCGGGCGGGGTGGAGGTGGACGGCGGGGCGCAGGCGGCGAGGGCGCCCGCGAGCAGGACGAGGGGGTGGAGCACGGGAACCTCCCGGGTGCGCGGTGGCGGCGAGGAGCGGGTGCGCGGGGCGGGCGGGGCCGCCCTCCCCCGTAATCCTACGCGGGCGGGCGGGCCCGATCAATCACCTGGGCGGCTTCCGGGCGCCGGAGGCGCGCTCCACCGCGACCGCCGCGACGAGCTGCGCGGCGGGGACGGCGACCGCCATGACGGGCCCGGCCTCCTGCATCTGCGAGGCGAGCCCGATCCCGGCCAGCCCCACGAGGAGCGTGACGACCACGCCCTCGCCGTAGCGGCCGCGCCTCCGGTTCACCTGGTGGACGCCGAACGGGATCCCCAGCACCTCCCCGGCCGCGCCGCCCAGGAGGATCCCGCCCACCCCGCAGAACTCGTCCCCCTGGCACTGGGTGAGCGACGTTTCCAGCGCGAACCCGGCCGCCGCCCCCACGAGGGTGCCTACCGCGCCCCCCGCGATCCCGCCGAGCGCGAGCGCCACCTCGGACGGGGGACGCGCCTGCTCCTGGAGCGCGGGAGCGCGATACGCGCCCGGGGCGGCGGCGGGTGCGTCCGTGCGCAGCGCGACGAGCGGGGGCGCGGCCCGCTGCGCGCGGGCGGGGGACGGCGCCGCCAGCGAGAGCAGGGCGGCGGCGGCGGCGGTGCGGAGGGCGATCCGGTGCATGGAGGAAGCCAGGGGTGCGAAGGGGCCGGGATGCCCTTGCCAGGCGGGATCCGGCAGCCTAAGGTGTACAGTGTAGCGACGCCGGCGGTATACGGAATAAACAGGGCGGAGACCCGCCCAAGCGCCCGCTCCTGGAGCGGGTGCGGAACTTCGTCGCCGTGTACGTGCGCACCACCTCGCTGCGCTACGTGGCCGAGAAGCGCCTGGACCGGCGGGTGGCGCACGGCACCATCGACAAGTTCATCCGCGGCTCCGAGCCGCAGTACGAGACGCGCCAGCTCCTCCGCAAGCTGTACGCGGAGGAGTACCTCCGGGCCCTCCCCACGGATCCCGATCCCGAGGTCACGGCGCTCTTCCTGATCCACCTCCTCAACCGCATCCCCGACGAGCACCGCCACGCGACGTACGAGCGTCTCGTGCGCGACCTGCGGCACGTGCACATCGAGTCCGGCGGCGACGTCCCGCCGTGGGTGGAGCGCCTGTCCGCGCTCTACGAGGAGGACGGCCCTCCGCCCGCCCTGCCGCCGCGCACGCTGGCGGCGCCCCCGCCGCGGGGCCCGGACGCACCACCCCCCGAATATCCCCGCAAGCGCGGAAGAAAAAAGAAGCCCTGATCAGCGCCCCGCGCGGATGCGCACGGTGCGCTCCAGCTCGTCGCGCGCCTGGAGCACCTTGCGGCGCACGTCCACCGGCAGCTCGGGGTGCGCGGCCAGGTAGGCGTCCAGCGTCGCCAGCGCGCGGGCGTCCGTCTGCCCGCCCAGGAACGCGGCGATCCAGCGGGGGAGGAAGAAGATGCGCCGGTTGTCGCGCAGCCACACCAGCTCCTCCAGCGCGGGCCGCAGGTGCGGCAGGGTGAGCTCGGCGTGCGCGGGGTCGTTGAAGGCGCCCACCGAGGCGGTCACCCACTCCTCGTTGAGCGACGGGTCGCGCAGGTAGCGCCCGAAGTACGCCGCCTTGCCGGCGGAGTCCGGCCGCGCGGCCCCGGCGACGAAGGCCCGGCGCGCCGCCTCGGGGGTGGTGTCGCGCGCCGTCTCGGCGGCGTACAGCGAATCTGCGGCGGGGTCGCCGGCGGCCAGGAGCTGCGTCACCGCGGCCCAGCGGCTGGGCGCGCGCAGCGATTCCCCCGCGAAGCGGCGCGTCCCCGCCAGGTACTCGCGCAGCACGGCGCGCGCGGCCGGGGTGCGGGCCGCCCCCAGGTAGGCGTCCAGCGCCGACTTGCGCAGCCCGTACGAGAGCGAGTCGTCGCCGGCGCGCGCCAGGAGCAGCGCCTCCCACTGCGGGAGGAGACGCGCCGCGTCCTCCTCCGGCAGGTAGCGGGCGAGCGCGGTGGAGGCGCGGCCCAGGAGCGTGGCGGCGATCTGCTCGTCGCGCTCGCGCGGCAATTCGCGCAGGGTGAGCCGCACGTACTCGGCGGGGTCCAGCCGCGCCTCGCGCACCAGGTCCCAGAGCGAGCCCCAGAGCATCGCCCGCAGCAGCCCGTCGCGCGTTTCGCCCACGTGCGCGGCGATGTACGCGGCGCTCCGCGCGTCCGGGAGGAAGAGGCCGTAGCCGTAGTCCCCGTCGTTTGCCCACACCCAGTCCGGCGCCGGGAGCCCCGCGGCCTCCGCCACCTCCGTCGTCGCGCCCGCGAACGCCACCGACAGCACCGTGTCCGGCCGGTCGCGGTACCCCAGCCTCACCCGCACCCGCCCCGGCCACCACCCGCCGGGGTCCCCCGGGAGCTCCCGCGCCGGACGCTGGACGAGCGCCAATCGCCGGATGCGCCCGCCCTCCTGTTCCAGCGCCGTTTCCACCACCGGCATCCCCGCCCGCAGGATGTACTGCTCCCCGAAGGCCTCCAGCGAAGTCCCGGACGATTCCTCCACCGCCGCCAGCAGCTCCCGCCAGTCCGCGTTTCCATAGGCGTGCCGCCGCAGGAAGATGCGCAGCCCCTCGCGGAAGGCGTCCTCCCCCACCAGGAACTCCAGCTGCCTGAGGATGGAGGGCGCCTTGTTGTAGACGATGGGGCCGTAGTTGCCCTTTGCCAGGTCCAGGTTGCCCAGCTCCTGCCACACGGGGACGGTCCCCTCGGTGACGTCGGTCCCGTAGGCCAGCGGCTTGTTGCGCAGGTAGAAGGTCTTCCACGCCTCCGAGCCGGGGTCCAGCTCGTCCTGCATCTTGGCCGCCATGTAGGTGGAGAACCCCTCCTTGAGCCACAGGTCGTCGAACCAGCGCATGGTCACCAGGTCGCCGAACCACTGGTGCGCCACCTCGTGGTAGGTGGTGGCCTTGCGCGACAGGCGCTCGTTGAGGGTGGGCGCCTCGCGGAAGACGAAGGAGTTCTCGTTGTAGAACACGGCGCCCACGTGCTCCATTCCGCCGAAGGGGAAGGCCGGGGCGAGGAGCACGTCGTACTTGGCGAAGGGAAAGGGCACCGCGAAGTAGCGCTCCAGCCACGCAAGCGCGTCGCGGTTGCTGCGCACGAGGGTGTCCGCGTCCACCTCGCGCGCCAGCGAGCGCCGGGCGTACAGCGACACGGGGCGCCCCCCCTCCGCCGACTCCCACCGCCGCCACGGCCCCGCCGCGAAGGCGGCCAGGTAGGTGGAGATGGGCTCGGTCTCGGCGAAGCTCCAGCGGACGGCGCCGCCCTCCGGCGCGCGCGAGATCTCGGGCCCGTTGGCGAGCACGCTCCACCCCTCGGGCGCGACCACCTGCACCGTGAAGCGGCCCTTGAGGTCGGGCTGGTCGAAGGCGGGGAAGAGCTGGTTGGCGTCGGCGGGGACGAGCAGGGTGTACAGGTAGCGCGAGCCGTCGGTGGGGTCCTCGAAGCGGATCACGCTGGCGCCCACCGGGGCGATGCGCGCGGCGAAGCGGAAGCCCACGGTGTTGGCGCCCGCGCGCAGGTGCCGCGCGGGGATGCGGACGTGCCCTTCCGCCCAGGCGTGGTCGGCGAGGGTCGCGCCGTTGGCGGCGACGCTGTCCAGCGCCAGCCCGCGGAAGTCCACCACCAGGTCTCCGGCGCCGGGCTTCCGCGTGAAGGCCAGGGTGACGCGGCCGAGCGCGGTGTCGCGCCGGGTGACGTCCAGCTCCAGGGCGTAGCGCACGTCGGCGAGGGTGCGGGCGCGCTCGCGCGCCAGCTCCAGCGACACGCCCGGCCGCATGAGCGCGCCCGTGTCGGCGGGGGCTGCGCCGCGGCCCGCGTGGGCGCAGCCGGCCAGTGCCGCCAGGGACAGGGACGCGAGCAGGACGGGGCGGCGCATGGGCGGGGCTCCGGGTGGGGGAAACGCTTGTGGGTGGCCGTGCGGAATGTGGCGCGGGCCGCGGCGGGGGGCAAGCGCGGCGGCGGGGCGGGAGCGGTGAGCCCGCCGGGAGATACGGAGGGAAATTGTTGGGAGTGGTTCTCAGGGATTCAGACCGAAACGCCTGCGAACCTCTTCGACGGGGGTGGTGCGACCAGCTTCGCTGTCGGCGAGTCCGGCGAGAATGACTCCGCGCACCTCACCGGGAGGCATGGGATCGGTGTTTCCGACCCAGTCCGGAACGGAGTCGCCTTCCAGGCGCAGGCCGTCGAGGTGGAATTCGATGGCCTCGCGCATGTTGGCCTCGGCTTCCTCACGGGTGCCTCCCGTGCTGACGCAGCCGGGTAAGTCCGGGGAGTACGCAGAGAAGCCTGTGCCGGTGTGCTCGACTACGATTCGAACGCCTGTCATGAATTCAGATCCGGACTCCAGGATGCTGTTTGGAAAAGCCTGAAGCCGCCGCTACGCGGCCCCGCGGCGCCGCTCCAGCCAGCGCTTCAGCGAGGTCTGGCTCTCGCCGGAGGGTCGGCCGGCGAGAAGGCCCTCGACGCTGATGTCCTCGTCCAGGTCGGGCCAGTGGATTCCTTCACCACGGCCAATCAGACGCCACCGGCTGCGCTCTTCCGGGGTTGCGTGTGTGAGGCGGGGATACCAGGCCAGCGGTACGGAGATGGTGCGCCCGTCGGAGAGCTCGACGGTAAGCGACTCTTCCGTCACCACGACGTCCGTAGCCTCGGGCACGCGTATCTCAGTCGTTGAAGTAGTCATTCCACGCTCCGAGCGTCGGGCGCCGGCTGGATCTCGCCGCCACGTGGGACCCTGCGTGAGGGATTTCGGCCCGAAGGGGCGAGACCCGGCGGGGCTGTTTCCGCCGGGTCTC
>JBEVLE010000757.1:0-16612 GCA_040509335.1 Longimicrobiaceae bacterium
GCGGCCCTCTCCGCATTTCCGTCCCTGTTTGGTGCACCTCGCGCTCCACCCGGGCTTCTCTGTCAGCACCATAATGGTGCGGGTGCCACCCGATTGCACCAAAGCAGGACGTGGGGGCGGTGTGTCTATAATTGCAAGTATTTGTAAATGCGCTATTTAGGTTTTGGATGGGTTTGGCGCGGCACCTGCTTTGGGAGAGGGCGTCACAGTGCCCGTCGTGTCCCTTTTCATTCCAGGAGTACTCCCTTGAAGCGACTCGCCATCATCGCCGCCGGCGCTCTCGTACTGGCAGGCTGCCAGGACTCCAGCGACGTCCTCGCCCCCACCGCCAAGGCGCCGGAAGCGGCTCCCTCGTTCAGCGCCGCGGGGAACGGCGAGTACGTGTCCGGGCAGATCCTCGTCAAGTTCAAGAGCGGCGCGAACGGCGCCTCGGTGGCGTCGGCCCACGGCGGGAGCCTCAAGAAGGAGGTCCTCGACCGCATCTTCGTGATGAGCGTCCCCGCCGGCCGCGAGCTGACCGTGATCTCCGCGCTCTCGCACAACCCCAACGTGGAGTTCGCCGAGCCCGACTACATCCGCACCTACGGGCTGCCGTGCTCTCTGGGCGACTGCGTGGCGCCGCTGGACACGTACTTCGGGTACAAGTGGGACCACAACAATGACGGCACGCTCAACAACAGCACCGGCGTGCTGGTGGTGAACACCGGCAAGGTGGACGCCGACATCGACTGGCTCGAGGCTCACCAGCAGCTCGGCGCCTTCACCGGCAGCGCGGTGATCGCGATCATCGACACCGGCGTGTTCGGCGCGCACGTGGACCTCGCCGGCCGCGTCCTCCCGGGCTACGACTTCGTCAACAACGACGCCGACCCGAACGACGACGACGGGCACGGCACGCACGTGGCGGGCATCGCGGCCGCGGGCGGCGACAACAACCTGGGCGTCACCGGCGTCGCCTACGGCCCCAACGTCAAGATCCTGCCGGTCAAGGTGTGCGGCCCGGCCGGGTGCCCGAGCTCCGCGATCGTGAGCGGGATCCGCTACGCCGCCGACAACGGCGCCAACGTGCTCAACCTGAGCCTCGGCGGCCGCTTCGCCTCCACCTCCGAGCAGCAGGCCCTGCAGTACGCCCTGGGCAAGAACGTGCTCCCGTTCTGCGCCACCGGCAACGACGGGTCCAAGACGGCCATCTCGTACCCGGCCAAGTTCCCGGAGTGCGTGGCGGTGGGCGCGACCGACTGGCTCGACACCAAGGCGTCGTACTCCAACGCGGGCAACGAGATCGACGTGTCCGCGCCCGGCGGCGACAACGAGAACGCGAACGGCTACAGCTACATCCTCTCCACCTACAACGACGGCGGCTACGGCTTCGTGGCCGGGACGTCCCAGGCGACCCCGCAGGTCACCGGCCTCGGCGGGCTCCTGTACGCCACCGGGATGCGCGGCACCGCAAACATCCGCGACCGCATCGTGGGCACGGCGGACGACCTGGGCACCGCCGGGTGGGACAAGAGCTTCGGCGCCGGGCGCATCAACGTGTACCGCGCGATCAACAACCTCCGCTGATCGCCGGATGCCGGGTTCGAACGGGCGGGCCGGGGAATGTCCCCGGCCCGCTCGCGCGTTGGAGCCGGTGGGGTGCAAGTAATTCCAGACACGGAGCATAAAGAGCGACACACATTGCGCGCGGGCTGGGCGAAACGTATCTTGAGAATCCTCCTCATCGGCCACGGAACCGTACCAGACGTGCATTGAAGGTACTCCTTCTCGACGCGGACCGCGCGGTCGTTCGAACGATCGAACCGGAGCTGAACGGCGCCCGGCTCCAGGCCGCGCACGGCCAGGCCGAGGGCCTGCGCATGCTCCGCGAGGGCGGGTGGGACCTGATCCTGCTCGACGCGGGGTTCTCCGGGGCGGGGATGGAGCTGCTGCGCCGGCTCCGCGCGGACACCTCCACGCCGCCGGTGGTGCTGCTGACCACCGAGCCCTCGGTGGACCTGATGCTGGAGGCGATCGGCGAGGGCGCGCACGAGGTGCTCCCCAAGCCGGTGCAGCCGGGGATGCTGCGCGGCATCGTGCACTCCATCGCCCGCGCCGGCGCGATCCGGCCGCTTTCCGCCGCCCCCGCGGTGGAGGACGCCATCGTGGGCTCCAGCCAGGAGATGCTCTCGGCGTTCTCTTCGGTGGCGCGCGCGGCGGCCAGCGACGCGACGGTGCTGGTGCTGGGGGAGAGCGGGACGGGCAAGGAGATGATCGCGCGGGTCCTGCACGCCCGCTCGCGCCGGGCGAAGGGGGCTTTCGTGGCCATCAACTGCGCGGCGATCCCCGAGAACCTGCTGGAGTCGGAGCTGTTCGGGCACGAGAAGGGCGCGTTCACGGGCGCCATCGGCCGCCGGATCGGCCGGTTCGAGCGCGCGACCGGCGGCACGCTCTTCCTGGACGAGATCGGCGACATGTCGCTGGCCCTCCAGTCCAAGATCCTCCGCGCCCTGCAGGAGCGCGAGATCGAGCGGGTGGGCGGCGAGGCGCCGGTCCCCATCGACGTGCGGATCGTCGCGGCCACCAACCGCGACCTCAAGGCCGCCGTGGACGAGGGCACCTTCCGCACCGACCTGTACTACCGGCTGGCCGTGGTCACCCTGCACCTTCCCGCGCTGCGCGAGCGCGGCGAGGACATGGACCGGCTGGTGGAGCACTTCGTCGCGCAGTACGCCCGCCAGCACGGCAAGCCCATCCGCGGCATCTCCGAGGAACTGTTCAAGGTGCTCCGCACCTACCGCTGGCCGGGCAACGTCCGCCAGCTCCGCAACGTGGTGGAGCGCGCGGTGGTGATGTGCAGCGGCGACGTCCTCCTCCCGCAGCACCTCCCCGGAGAGGTCTCGCAGCCGGCGTCGCGCACGCTGGACGAGGACCTGGCGGAGGGGCCGCTCTGCACGCTCCAGGAGATGGAGCGGCGCTACATCCGCCGGGCCATCCGGGAAACGGGGAACAACCTGACGCTGGCGGCGGAGCGGCTGGGGATCCACCGCAACACGCTGCGACGGAAGATGGCCGAGTACGGACTGGACCGTGGGATGATTTTTGCCGGGGAATAGGGCTGTCCACTTCGCATCGACGGAGACGGTCAGGGCCCCCGCATCTTGCGACAATCCATAGGTATGCTTATCGTAACGGGTTGACAACTTTCTGCGCCGGTCGCCGGCCCGGTCTGGAGTCCGCCCGTCACGGCCTGCTTCGTAGTGGGTCTCGCCCGTGTGGTGTTGTACTTCCGTAGTGGTCTCCGTCCAATCCCATTTTCCCGGAGGAGGTCCGATGCATCGGATCGCAAGGAAGCTCGTCCCCACGCTGGCGCTCATCGCCCTCGTCGCCGGCTCCGGCTGCGCCGACCGGGGGGTGCCCACCGCGCCCGCGCCCGCCGCCGTGCCGTCCTTCGGCCAGGGCGGCTCGCCGAACCTGGCCTCGGTCGCGACCTTCCGGCAGCGCCCGTCCGTCACCATCGCGTGGGCCAAGAAGTGGATCGGCCCGGAGGGCGGGCGGCTCGACTTCCAGGGGTTCGCGATCGTGGTCCCCGCCGGGGCGGTGGACCGGGTGACGCAGTTCTCCATCAGCCTGCCGGTCGATCCGCAGGGCTCGGAGCACGTGATCGCGGAGTTCGGGCCGCACAACCGCCAGTTCGCCCAGCCGGTCACCGTCGAGCTCCCCTTCCGGGGCACCTCCATCGAGGGAAGCACGACGCCGACCATCGTCTCGTGGAGCGACCTGTGGGTGGACAAGGGCGCGAAGGTCACCCCGGACGGCCAGCGCCTGACGACGGAGACGTACGACTTCTCGACGTACGCCACCAGCGACGCCGTCACCATGCGGGGTGGCTCCATAACCGTCTCGGGCGGCTGAATCCGACGGGGTGGGCGTGAGTCGATCCGAAGCAACACTCGAAGAGCTCTTCGCCGTCCTCCCCGAGCTGGAGGAGCTCGAGCTGCTGCGTCTCGCCCTGGTGGGGATCGCGATCCCCGATCCCGCCAAGGAATGGGACAGCTCAAGCGCGTACGCGACGATCGACAAGCGAATCGTTACGCTGGACGGGATCGAAAAGGCGGTCGACGAATCCGAGGAAAGCCTTCACCGGTACGTCGCGTCGCTGTTCGGGGGGCTCCGGCCGCTGATCCGCGCCTACTGGTCGGGCGACAGCCTCCTCACCGTCCGGCACCTGATCGAGCTGGGCGACCGGCAGGAGCAGGAAGGGCTGTACCGCAAGGCCCGCCACTGCTACGACGTCGCCCTGTCGCTTTCCCTGCCGCTCTCCGACAAGGCCCTCCAGATCCTGGCCCTGCGGCGCATCGCGCGCGTGGCCTTCGCGCTGGGAGACTTGTACCAGGCGCAGGCGTACTACCAGCGGAGCGTCGAGCTGGCGCACGACTCGGGGCACGTGGAAAGCGAGATCATCGGCAGGACCGGACTCGGCAACGTCCGGACCCTCCAGGGGCAGTGGGCCGAGGCGGAGCACTTCTACCGCACCGCCCTCGCGCTGGCCGACGGGATCGGGGACGAGGGCGCCCTGCAGCTGGAGCGGGCGCAGCTGTACAACAACCTGGGCAACGTTTCCACCCGGCAGATGCACCTGGAGGAAGCGGAAGGGTGGTTCGAGAAGGCCCTCGCCCTTTGGGCCGTGATCCCGTCCGCGTACGACCGGGCGGTCTGCCACCACAACCGCGCGCTGCTCCGGGACGCGCACGGGCGGCGGGCCGAGGCCCGGGAGATCTACCTCCAGGCGCTCAACACCCCCATCCCCCCCGGGCTGTGGTCGGCGATCGCGATCGACCTGGCCGAGTCCCACCTCCGGGACGGGAACATCTCGCAGGCCGAGGAGTGGGGCCGGGCGGCGGAGGAGCGGGCGATCGCGGCCCGGTCGCCGTACTTCCTGGGCCGGATGTACCACGGCCGGGGAAACATCGCGCGCGCGCAGGCGGACGAGGGCGGCTTCATCTTCTTCGAGAAGTCGCTCCAGATCGCGCGGGAAAAGGGCTACCCGCTGCTCGAGGGCGAGACGCTGGTGGACTACGCGCTCCTCCGCGTGCAGACCGGCGGCACCGACGAGGCGCAGGCATACCTGGAGCGCGCCCGGGAGATCTTCCGCGAGCTAGGAGCCATGCACGAGCTGGCGCGGGCGGACGTCGCGCTGCGCGACCTGCGCGGAGACCAGGAGCTGGCCGCGGCGGCGAGCTGAGCCCGCCGCCGCGCTGATTCCGTGACCGGCGAGCCCCGTGGGCTCGCCGTTTTTTCGTGCCGCCGTTTGACTCGGCCGACCCGGCGCGAAGATTGCGCCTCCCGCCCACGACCAGAGGAAAACACTCGTGAGCGGGCTCGCAGCGGGCCGGCGCCTTCCCGGCACCGGCTCGGGCGTGCTCCCGCCTCCCTTTCACGACCGGCCGTCCCCGGCCCGCGGCAACGTGCCCCGACGACTTCGCGCTCCGCTCCTCGCCGTCCCCCTCGCGGCCGCGCTCCTCGCGGCCGCGGCGAGCGAGCCGTCGTCCGCGCAGCAGCCCGACACCATCCCCGCCGCCGCCGCAGACTCCGCCGCCGGGTGCGCCCGCATCTCGGAGGTGTTCGTCGACAACCACCGCGTCTTCGACCCCACCGACACCGACCTGGACCCGCGCTTCGCCTGGGCGTACGGCTTCGCCAACCGGCTGCACGTCGCCACGCGGGAAGCGGTGATCCGCCGGGAGGTCCTGTTCCGCGAGGGGCAGTGCTACTCCACCGAGCTGCTGCTGGACTCCGAGCGCCTCCTCCGCACCACCTCCTTCATCGCCGACGCGGACATCTACGGCATCCGCCAGCCCGACGGGAGCTACCACGTCATCGTGGACACCAGCGACGAGTGGTCCACCCGCCTGGAGCCGCGCGTGGACTCGCGGGGCGGCGGGCTGGCGGGGATGGAACTGCGCGAGGACAACCTGCTGGGCTCCGGGCAGCACGTGGCGGCGTACTGGGGAGAGCAGTACGACGAGCCCATCTACGGGGCGTCGTACGCCACGCCGCAGTTCCTGGGGACGCTGCTGGACGCCGAGCTGGCGGTGGCGAAGACCGCCAACGGCACCCTGTTCTCCCAGTCGCTGGCGTACCCGTTCCGCGGCGAGGCCGGGCGCTGGGCGTGGCGGCAGCGGGTGGAGCACGAGGACCGCTACTTCGAGTACCTGGCCCCGGGCGACGACGGGCTGGTGCGGGTGCTCTTCCCCGAGCGGCGCCGGCTGATGGACGTGGGCGGGGTGCTCCGCCTGGGCCGCCGGGGGAGCCTCACCCTCCTGGGCGCCGCGCTCACGGGGGAGTGGATCATCTACCCGGGGGGGATGCGATTCGCCGACCGCGACGAGGAGAGCGGGACCAACGTGCCGCTGCTGGGGCTGACCCCGGCCAGCTTCGACACCGTTTCCAGCGTGCGGGCGGTGTTCCTGGCGGCGCAGCGGAGCGTGTACTTCGTCCGCCGCAGCTCGCTGGACGCGGTGCGGGGCACGGAGGACGTGCGGATGGGCGTGGAGGCGGAGATCGCCGTGGGACGCAGCCTCAGCGCCTTTTCCACCGACGACGACCTGTCGCTCAACCTGGGGCTGGAGATGACCGGGGAGCCGGCGCCGGGGCTGCTTTCCGGCGGGCAGCTGCTGGTGGAGGGGAAGCGCGACTACGGGGCGCCGCTGGGGAGCTGGGAGTGGCGCAACGTCTTCGGGCAGGTGGACGCGTGGGCGTACTGGCGCCCCTCGCCGGAGTCGCGGCACACGCTGGTGGGCGCCTTTTCCGCGGCGGGCGGGTGGCGCACCACCGTCCCCTTCCAACTCACCCTGGGGAACCGCTCCGGGCTGCGCGGGCTGCCGCGGCACGCGGCCACGGGGTCGCGGCGGGCGGTGCTGTCGCTGGAGGACCGCTTCTTCCTGGGGTGGCCGTACCCCAGGCTGTTCGACCTGGGGGGCGCGGCGTTCGTGGACGTGGGGCGGAGCTGGGCGGGGGGGAGCTTCGGCACCGACCCGCGCTTCCACGCCAGCGCCGGGGTGGGGCTGCGCGCGGCCTTTCCCCCGGGGTCGCGGCGCACCTACCGGCTGGACGTGGCGGTGCCGGTGGCGGGCGGGGGCGGCCTGGGCGACGTGGAGGTGTCCATCGGGGTGGGGCAGGCGATCGGGCGGGTGATGCGCGACGACCCGCAGATCCGGCGCAGCTCGCGACGTACGCTTTCGGCGTCGCTGTTCACGTTTCCGAACTGAGGGCGGGTGTTTGGTGAAACGGATGGAAGGGCTGGGTTTGGGCGTGCCCCCGGCTGCGCCGGGGTCGGGCTTCGGCTCCGTAAGCGAGCAAACTACGCTCGCTAACGGAGTCGAGCCCCGCGAAACTGCCCGCGGGTCTCGCCCCTTCGGGCCGAAATCCCTCACGCGGGTTGCGCGCGTGGGCCCATGAGCGGGGTGCCGATGCGGGTGTTTCGCGCCGCTTGGGTGCTGCCGGTGGCGGCGCCGCCGCTTCGCGACGGGGCGGTGCTGGTGGGGGCGGACGGGAGGATCGCGGCGGTGGGGCCGCGGCTGTCCATCGAGCCGCCGGAGGGGGCGGAGATCGTCGAGCTGGGCGAGGCGGCGCTCCTCCCGGGGCTGGTGAACGTGCACGCGCACCCGGAGCTGGCGCTCTTCCGGGGGGGGCTGGAGGACCTGCGCTTCCGCGACTGGATCCTGCGGCTGGTGGGCGCGAAGCGCGCGGCGCTGGTGGACGCCGACTACGACGTGGCGGCGCGCTGGGCGATGGTGGAATCGCTGCGCGCGGGGATCACCACGCTCGCGGCCACGGAGATGTCCGGGGCGTCGGCGGGGGCGCTGCGCGAGGCGGGGATGCGCGGCATCGTTTTCCGCGAGACCTTCGGGCCGGACCCGGCGCAGGCGGAGGACTCGGTCGCCGGGCTGCGGACGGCGGTGGATGAGCTGCGGCGGGGGGAATCGGAGCTGGTGCGGGTGGGGATCTCCCCGCACGCGCCGTACACCGTTTCCGACCGGCTCTTCGCCGCCGCGGCGGAGTACGCGCTCGCCGAGGGGCTGCCGGTGGCGGTTCACGCGGCGGAATCGGCGGCGGAGGACGACCTGGTGATCCGCGGCGACGGCGACTTCGCGCCGGGGCTGCGGGCGCGCGGCATCGACACCCCCGCGCGCGGGCGCTCCACCGTGGAGATGCTGGACCGGCTGGGGGTGCTGCGCACGCGGCCGCTGCTCATCCACTGCGTGCGCCTGGACGCGGACGACGTGCTGCGCCTGGCCGACGCCGGGGCGGCGGTGGCCCACTGCCCGGTGGCGAACGCGCGCCTGGGGCACGGCGTCGCCCCCTTCCCGGAGCTGCGGGAGGCGGGGGTGCGGGTGGGGCTGGGGACCGACTCGGTGGGGAGCAACAACCGCACGGACCTGCTGGAGGAGGCGCGCTTCGCTTCCATCCTGCACCGGGCCGGGCGGCGCAGCCCGGACTACCTCCCGGCGGAGGAATTGCTGCGCCTGTGCACGCTGGACGGGGCGCGGGCGCTGGGGCTGGAGGACCGCGTCGGCTCGCTGGAGCCGGGCAAGGACGCCGACCTGTGCGCCGTGTCGCTGGCGGCGCCGCACGCCCGCCCGGTGCACGACCCGGCGGCCGCCCTGTTCCACGCGGCGCGGGGCACGGACGTGGTCCTCGCCGCCGTGCGCGGCCGCGTCCTTTTCCGGGACGGACGGGTCCTGACGCTGGACGAGGCCGCGCTGGGGGAGGCCGTGGACGCGGCGGCGGCGCGGCTGGGCGGGCACCTGCGATGACGGCGCTCCCCCGCGCCCGCGGCGCCGAGCTGATGGACGAGCCGGAGGTGGACCGCCGCCAGCTCGCCACCAGCCTGGCGGACCTGCGGGGGGTGAACCGCTGGCTGGGGGGGACGCGCGTGGTGCTTCACCACCTGGCCCGGATGGTGTCGTCCCTTTCCTCCAGGGAGTTCACGGTGCTGGACGTGGGGACCGGCTCCGGCGACATCCCGCTGCAGGTGGCGCGCTGGGCGCGCGGGCGGGGGATGCGCGCCCGCGTGGTCGCCACGGACGCCCACGCGGGCACCCTGGCGCTGGCGCGGGAGCACGCGGGGCGCGACCCGGACGTGCGGGTGGAGCCCGCGGACGCGCTGGCGCTCCCGTACGCGGACGGCGAGTTCGACTTCGCGCTCTGCTCCACCGCGCTCCACCACTTCGCGGACGACGACGCGGTCCGCGTCCTCCGCGAGCTGCACCGGGTGGCCCGCCGCGGCGTGGTCGTCAACGACCTGCGCCGCTCGCGCCCGGCGCTGCTGGGCGCGCGCCTCCTGGCCGCCACGGTGTGGCGCGCGCACCCGGTCACCCGCCACGACGGGCCGCTCTCCGTCCGCCGCGCCTTCACCCCGGGCGAGCTGCTGGAGCTGGCGCGGCGCGCGGGGATGCCCGGGGCGCGGGTGCACGCGCATCCCCCCTTCCGGGTGGCGCTGGTGGCGGAGCGCGCCCGCGACGCGGCGGGGGCGTGATGGCGGGCCCGCGCGCCTGGGACGCGGTGGTGGTGGGGGCGGGGCCGGCGGGCTCCGCGGCCGCCGCGCGCCTGGCCCGCGCCGGCTTCGCCGTTCTGCTGCTGGACCGCGCGGAGTTCCCGCGCCGCAAGCCGTGCGGCGAGTGCGTCAACCCCGCGGGGGTGGAGGCGCTCGGCCGCCTGGGCGCGCTCCCGGCCGTGCTGGCGGCGGGCCCCGCGGCGCTGGAGGGGTGGCGGATCCGCGCCGGCGGTGCGGCCGGCTTCCAGGGCGGCTTCCCGGACGGCCGCACGGGGCTGGGGATCGCGAGGGAGGTGCTGGACACGCTGCTGCTGGAGCACGCGCGCGCCTGCGGCGCCGAGGTGAGGACCGGCGTCCGCGTGCGCGACCTGCTGCGCCAGGGCCAGGCGGTCCGCGGCGTCGCCGCGTCCGGCGCTGGCGGCGACCTGGAGATCCCGGCGCGGGTCGTGGTGGGCGCGGACGGGCTGCGCTCCGTGGTGCTGCGGCGGCTGGGGCTGGTGCGCCGCGCGCCGCGATTGCGCAAGGTGGCGCTCACGGCGCACGTGCGCGGTGCCGACGGGCTGGGGACGCGCGGCGAGCTGCGGGTGCGCGGCGGGGGGTGCCTGGGGATCGCGCCGGTGGGCGGCGGGCTCGCCAACGTCAGCATCGTCGTGGCCGGGGACGCCGCGCGCGGGGTGGGCGGCGACGCGGCGGGGTTCTTCGACCGGGCGCTGCGGGAGTACGGCTTCGCGGGGCTCGCGAGGGTGGACGAAGTGCTCGCCACCGGCCCCTTCGACTGGCCGGTGCGGCGCGCCGTGGCCGACGGGGCCGTGCTTGTCGGCGATGCGGCCGGCTACTATGATCCGTTCACCGGCCAGGGGATCTTCCGGGCGCTGCGCGGCGCGGAGCTGGCCGCCGGCGCCCTGGGCGCCGCGCTCCTCCGGGGCGACACTTCGGCCGCCGCGCTCGCCGGCTACGTGCGGGCGCGGCGGCGCGCCTTCGGGGCGGGGGAGCGCATGCAGCGCCTGGTGGAAGCGTTCATCGCCCGGCCGCGCGCCCTTGCCGCGGTGTCGCGCCGGCTCGACGGCCGCCCCGAGGTGGCCGACGCGCTGATCCGCGTCACCGGCGACCTGGAGCCGGTCCGCTCCTTGCTGCACCCCGCGCTCCTGCTCCGGCTGGCATGGTAGGCCGCCGGCCCGTCGTTCACCCCGATCCGAGACCCGTGCGAGCCACCGCCGAGCTGTACGACGTCACCTGGCCGGTGGGGGAGGGAATCCCCGTCTGGCCCGGCGACGCCCCCTGCGCGCTGGAGTGGACCGCGCTCCGCGCGCGCGGCGCATCCGTGAACCTGTCGGAGCTGCGGATGAGCACCCACACCGGGACGCACGCCGACGGCCTCTTCCACGTCGCCGACGACGGCGCCCGCATCGGCGCGGCGCCGCTGGACGCGTACATGGGGCCCGCCGTGCTGGTGGACGTGGAGGAGGGCGGCCGTATCGACGCGGCGCTGGTGGAGCGGGTGCTCGCCGCCGGGCCGGTGGAGCGGGTGCTCTTCCGCACCGGGTGCTGGACGGACCCCGCCGTCTTCCCCACCGCCTTTCCCGCGCCGGAGCCGGACGCCGCGCGCGCGCTGGTGGAGGCCGGGGTGCGCCTGGTGGGCACCGACGCGCCCTCGGTGGACCCGTACGACTCCACCGACCTGGCGACGCACCACGTGCTGGGCGCGGGCGGCGTCGCCATCCTGGAGAACCTGCGCCTCGCCGGGGTGCCCGCGGGGCGCTGGGAATTGATCGCCCTCCCCCTGCGCCTGACCGACGCCGACGCGTCGCCGGTGCGGGCCGTGCTGCGCCGGCCGTGAAGGACCACCCCGCCGTCCGCACGGTGCTCGCGCCCAACCCGTCGCCCATGACGCTGGACGGGACGCGCACCTACCTGGTGGGGCGCGAGCACCCGGTGGTGATCGACCCGGGCCCGGCGCTGGACGGGCACGTGGCGGCGGTGGAGGCCGCGCTCGGCGGGGTGGCCCCCGCCGCGATCCTGCTGACCCACTCGCACGCCGACCACTCCGGCGCCGCCCCCGCGCTCGCCGAGCTCACCGGGGCGCCGGTGTGCATGGCGCGCGGCGCGCTCCGCTCGGGCTTCGCCCCCGGGCTGGTGGTGGCCCGCTGGATCGGCGACGGCGACGTGGTGGAGTGCGACGCCGGGGCGCTGAGCGCCATCGCCACGCCGGGGCACGCCCCGGAGCACCTGGCGTTTGTTTTGCGTCAGGGTGTACGGTCCTCGTGGGACGTGCTGTTCGTCGGCGACCACCTGATGGGGGAGGGCGACACCGTGCTGGTCGCTCCGCCGGAGGGCGACCTCGCGGACTACCTGGAGTCGCTGGAGCGGCTGGGCGCCGCCGAGGCCGAGGTCATGTACCCCGCCCACGGCCCCCCCATCACCGACCCGGCGGCGGCGGTCCGCCGCTACGTGGCGCACCGGGAGGCGCGCATCGCCCAGGTGCGCGACGCGCTGCGCCAGGGCGGGCCGGCGCGCCCGGGGGCGCTGGTGCGGCGCGTGTACGGCCCGGAGCTCCACCCCTCGCTGGTGCGCGCCGCCGAGGGATCGGTGGGCGCCGTCCTGGGCTACCTGGAAAAGCGCGGCGAGGTGCGCCGCAAGCTCCTCGGCGGCTGGACGCTCGCGTGAAGCTCCCCGACGTCTCGACCTCCCCTCCGACCCGACGCATGACCCCGACCGAAGCCGCGCTCGCCCGGATCCGCCCGGAAGCCATCGACGCCCACCTGCGCTTTCTCGCGCACCCGCTGCTGGAGGGGCGCTCTCCGGGGACCCGGGGCGGCGACCTGGCCGCCGAGTACGTGCGGGCGCAGTTCCGCCGCATCGGGCTGCGGCCCATGGCGGAGTCGTACTTTCAGCCGGTGCCGCTGGTGGGGCTCACCCCGGAGCCGCGGCTGGCATTGGAATTTCCCGGCGGGGACCGGATGGAGCCGGCGTACCGCGACGACTTCGTGATCAGGGCCGGCGTGCCGCAGCCGGAGGTGGAGGCCGCGGGGGAGCTGGTGTACGTGGGCTACGGCATCACCGCCCCCGAGTACGACTGGGACGACTACAAGGACGTGGACGTGCGCGGCCGGGTGCTGCTGATGCGCGTCAACGACCCGGGTACCGAGGCCACGCCCGGCTTCTTCGGCGGGCGCGCGCTCACCTACTACGGGCGCTGGACCTACAAGTACGAGGAAGCGTCGCGCCGCGGGGCCGCGGGCGTGCTCCTGGTGCACACCGACGAGTCCGCCGGCTACGGCTGGAACGTGGTGCGCACCTCCAACACCGGCGAGCAGTTCGACCTGGCGGGGACGCCGGAGCTGCCGCTCCCGGTGAAGGGGTGGATCTCCTCGGGCGCCGCGGCGGAGGCGCTGCGCCGCGCCGGCCACGACCCGGACGAGCTGCTGCGGCGCTCCGGGGAGCGCGGCTTCCGCCCCGTCGCCACCGGGATCCGGGCGCGGGCCCGGGTGCGCAGCCGGGTCCGGGAGGTGCGGACCGCGAACGTGGCCGGCCTGCTCCCCGGATCCGACGCGGCGCTGTCGGAGGAGGTGGTGCTGCTCACCTCGCACTACGACCACCTGGGGACCGGCGAGGGGGAGGACGGCGGGCGCGTGGTGTACCACGGCGCCTACGACAACGCCAGCGGCGTCGCCCTGCTGCTTGCGGTCGCCGAGGCCGCCGCGGCGCTCCCGGAAGCCCCCCGGCGCCCGCTGCTCTTCGTGTCCACCACGGCGGAGGAGTCCGGGCTGCTGGGCGCCGAGTGGTACGCGCGCCACCCGCTGTTCCCGCTGGCCCGCACCGCGGCGGCGCTGAACCTGGACGGCGCCAACCTGGAGGGGCGCACGCGCGACCTCGCGCCGCTGGGGGCGGACCGCTCGGAGCTGGGGGAAACGGTGCGCGAGGCCGCCGGGGCGGAGGGGATGACGCTGCGCGCCGACCCGCACCCGGAGCAGGGGATGTTCTTCCGGCAGGACCACTTTCCGCTGGCGCGCGCCGGCGTCCCCGCGCTGGCGCTGGACCACGGGCTGGACTACGCGGACCGGCCGGAGGGGTGGGGCGAGGGGTGGTACGAGGAGTTCGTCGCCCGGCACTACCACCAGCCCTCCGACGCCTACCGCGAGGGGCTGGACTACGGCGGGGCGGTGCAGCAGGGACGGGTGCTCCTGCGCACCGCGCTGGCGGTGGCGGGGGCCGCGGGGCTCCCGCGGTGGAACCCGGGATCCGAGTTCGCGCGGCGCGGCGAGGAACGCACGGGGTGAGGCGCAAGTATCAGGTACAGGGACTGGCGGACCGGGCGCGGAGAGAAGTCTGAAACGCGGTGGCCGGACATGCTTACGACACTTTCCACCAGCCCCGTCCTGGAAGCCCTCCCGGACGGGATCTACACCCTGGACGAGGCGGGGCGCATCACCTACTGGAACGCCGCCGCCGAGCGCATGCTGGGAATTCCCCGCGACGCCGCGCTCGGCCGCCCCTTCCGGGAGGTGGTCCCCCGCCCCGACGGCGACGACGCGTGGGCGATGCTGCTGCGCGTGCTGGAGGACCGCGCGCCCCGCGACTACCTGGAAGCGTACTCCGCCGCCGCGCTCCCCCGCCGCCTGGCGGTGCACGCCGCCCCGCTGGAGGGCGACGGGGTGGTGGTGCACTTCCGCGACGCCACGGCGGAGCTGGTGGTGCAGGAGCAGTACGCCCGCCTGCTGGAAGCGATCCGCGACGGCTTCGTGGCGGTGGACTCCGCCTGGCGCATCGTCTACATCAACCGCGCCGCCGAGCAGCTCCTGCGCCTCCCGCGCGACCGCGCCACCGGGATGAACGTGCACGCCCTGCTCCCGCCCGGCCCGCCGGAGATCATGGAGGCGCTGCTCGCCACCATGGCCGACGGGGAGCCGCGCCACCTCGCCGCCGTGCGCCCCGAGTCGCGCGCCTTCCGCGACCGCTTCTTCGACGTGTGGACGTACCCCCTCCCCTTCGGCGGGGTGTCCATCCTTTTCGAGGACGTGACCGGCCAGGTGAGCCGCGAGGTGGACCTGGCGCGCCTGGCCGCCGAGGCCGAGGAAGCCAACCGCGCCAAGAGCCGCTTCTTCACCGCGGTGAGCCACGAGCTGCGCACCCCGCTGAACGCCATCGTCGGCTACACGCACCTGCTGAGCACCGAGACGTACGGCCCCGTCCCCCCCGCCGCGCAGCGCGCCGCGGAGCGCGCCGGGATCTGCGCGGAGCACCTGGCGCGCCTGGTGGACGACGTGCTGCTGCTGACCACCGCCGAGGTGGGCCGCCTCCCCGTTTCTCCCTCGCCCGTGTCGCTGGAGCGCTTCCTGGGCGCCGCGCTGGAGCCGCTCCGCCAGCAGGCGGAGGCCAAGCGCCTGGCGTTCGCGGTGGAGGTGGCGGAGGACGCGGCCGAAGTGGAGACCGACCCCGACCGCCTCCGCCAGCTCCTGCTGGCGCTGGTGGCGAACGCGGTCAAGTTCACCGCGCAGGGCGGGGTGCGGATCGCCACGCGGGCGCTGCCGGGCGACCCCGGCGCGCTGGAGGTGACGGTGGAGGACACCGGCCCCGGGATCTCGCCGGAGGACCGCGACCGGATCTTCGAGGTGTTCGAGCAGCTGGGCGACCCCGCCCGCACCGATTCCATGAGCCGCGGCACCGGCGCGGGGCTGACCATCGCGCGGAAGCTGGCCGCCCTGCTGCACGGCTCCCTGGGCGTGGAGGGGCGCGAGGGCGGGGGATCGGTGTTCCGCCTGCGCCTGCCGCGCGCCTTCGCGCCCGCCGCCGCCGAGCCCGCCGCCTGACGTGATCCGCGTGGCCGCTTCGGTCCGCGCGCTGGAAGGCGCCGCGGGTTTTCGCTAGCTTCGGGCGACCGTTCGTCCGGGACCCGCCGCCACGCCGCCATGCTCCGCCTGCACGAATACCGCTACGCCCGCCCGGCCCGCCTGGCCGAAGCCCTGGAGCTCCTCCACGGCCGCGAGGACGCCATGCCCGTCGCCGGGGGGACGGACCTGGTCCCCAACATGAAGCACCGGCTGTGGACGCCGCGGCTGCTGGTGGGGCTCAAGGGGGTGGAGGAGATGGCGGGGATCCGCCTGGAGGACGCCGGGGGCCGCGCCGCGGCGGAGGACGACCCGGAGGCGCGCTGGCTGTCGCTGGGCGCCTCCACCACGCTCACCGGGGTGTCGCGCCACCCGCTGGTGCGCCGCCTCTTCCCCTCGCTGGCGGAGGCGGCGGGAAAGGTCGCCGGGCCGCAGATCCGCAACCAGGGCACCCTGGGCGGCAACCTGTGCCTGGACACGCGCTGCACCTACTACAACCAGAGCCTGTTCTGGCGCCAGGCGCTGGGCTTCTGCCTGAAAAAGGACGGCGACGTCTGCCACGTCACCAGGGTGGGGAAGAAGTGCGTGGCCGCGCACTCCGCCGACACCGTGCCCGTGCTGATGACGCTGGGCGCGGCGGTGGAGCTGGCCTCCGCGGAGGGGGTGCGGACCGTGTCCGTGGACGACCTGTTCGTGGCGGACGGCAAGTGGAACACCGTCCGCCGCCCGGGCGAGCTGGTGGTGCGGGTGCGCATCCCCGCGCCGCCGCCGGGGCTGCGCACGGCGTACCGCAAGCTGCGGCAGCGCCAGTCCATCGACTTCCCGCTCCTGTCCGTGGCGCTCGCCGCCGACGTGGCGGAGGACCGCACCGTGCGGACGATGTCGCTGGTGGTGTCCGCGCTGGGCTCGCGGCCGCGCGTGGTGGCCGGGCTGGAAAAGCTGGTGGCGGGGCGCCCGGTGGGCGAGGTGGCGGACGCGGTGGCGCAGCAGGCGTTCAAGCAGTGCCACCCGCTGGAAAACATCACCGTGGACCCGGAGTGGCGCCGCGCCATGGTGCCGGTGTACGTGCGCCGCGCCGTGGAAGAGATCGCGCGCGGCTAGGTTGCAACGGCTTTTAACGGCGGGGTTGGGCGTGCCCCCGGCTGGCGCCGGGGTCGGGCTTCGGCTCCGTAGCAGACGAAACGACCGTCTGCAACGGAGTCGAGCCCGCGCAAACAGCCGCGCGGTCTCGCCCCTTCGGGCCGTAATC
>JBEVLE010000758.1:0-7405 GCA_040509335.1 Longimicrobiaceae bacterium
GTGAGGGATTACGGCCCGAAGGGGCGAGACCCGGCGGGGCTGTTTCCGCCGGGGCTCGACTCCGTTAGCCCGCGTTGTTTGCGGGCTTACGGAGCCGAAGCCCGACCCCGGCGCCAGCCGGGGGCACGCCCAATCCCGCCGTTCAAAGCCGTTACGTATTCAGGAACCAGCCAGGGTGAACATGTAGATGTCGGCGCTGGTCATGGCGCTCCGGTTGTCGTGCCAAACGATGCGACCCCCGCTGATGGCCGGCTGGATCTGGTTGCCGCTGCTGGTGGTCACGCGGTACTCGGTGCCGGCGGCGATGTCGTAGGCGTAGATGTCGGAGTTGCCGTTCCGCTCGTCCTCCCACACGATCACGTTGCCGGAGATGTCCGGGTTGCGCTGCGCGGCCGAATTGCTGGTGATGCGCGTTTCCACGCCGGTGGCCGGGTCGTACATGTAGATGTCGTAGTTGCCGTTGCGGACGTCCTCGTACACCACGCGCGCGCCGTCGGTGGCGGGGTTGGACTGGCTGGCCGTGCTGGTGGTGACCTGGACCGCCGGCCCGGGGACGCCGCCGGCCACGCTGCGCATCATGATGTTCGCGTCGGCCGCGCCGCCCCGGCTCTCCTGCCACACCACCAGGTCCCCGCCGACGTCCGGGTCGTGGGAGGTGGCTCCGTCCGCGGCGATGGCGACCTCCGCCCCGAGGTCGAAGTCCCACATGTACACGTCGTGGTTGCTGTTGCGGTTGCTGCCGTAGACCACGCGGTGCCCGGAGATGCGCGGCCAGCTCTCCGCCCCGGCGCCGCCCACCGCCGGCTGGAACTCCACGCCGGTGCGCAGGTCCAGCGCGCGGATCTTGACGCCGGTGCCGCGCCAGTCCTCCCACACCACGAAGTCCTGCGACACGGCCGGGTGCTGCTGGGTGTCGGAGTCGGTGGTGACGCGCGTTTCCACGCCGGTGTCCACGTCGCGCAGGTACACGTCGTAGCTGCCGTTGCGGCTGTCGGCGAACACCACCCGCGAGCCGTCCACGGCGGGGTGGAACTGGATGCCGGCCTGGACGATCACCGGGGACTCGGCGCCGCCGGCGAGGAGCGACAGGACGGGGGCGGCGGCCTCGGCGAGGGCGTCCATCGGCATGGATTCGTCGGTGCACGCGCCGACGGCGAGGCCCACCAGGGTCGCCAGCGCGAAGCGGCCGGTGCGGGTGGCGAGGATGCGGCTCATGGCTCTATCTCCTGCAAACGGGGTCGTCGGTTCGGGGCGCGGGGCGTCGGTCCCGCCGCGCGAGCTACAGGATACGCGGCGTCCACCCCGGCCTCATGGTTCGGTTGACCCATCTTTTCGCGGGCGCGGCGACCGCCGCGTGACGCGCTCCGCCGGGCCGCCGTCTCTCCGCCGGCGGGCCGCCCCGCCCTCGCCTTCGCTCCCGCACCGCTCCGGACATGCTCCGATTCGCCGCCCTCCTCCCGCTCTGCCTGCTCCTCGCCCTCCCCGCGGCCTCGCGCGCGCAGGGCGGCGCGCGGCTCGTGCCCTACGCCGGAATTGCGGTGGGCGGCGCGTCGCTGCCCCGTGCCTTCCAGGCGTGCCCGCCGGGCACCCGCGCCGCCGCGGACGCGCGCCTGGGCGTGGCGCTGGGAATGGTGGCGCTGGAGGCGCGCCTGGCCGCGCTCGCCGACGTGGGGACCATGGCGTGCCTGGACGCGCTGGCGGACCCCGCGCCCCTGCCGGACGGCGTGCACACCACGACCCACTACCCGTTCCGGGGGAGCCCCGACCACCTGGCCGGCGACCTGCGGCTGCGGCTGGGCGGGACGCGCGCGCTGCCGCTGGCGGTGTCCGGGGGCGGCGGGTGGCTCCGCTCCCCGGGCGTGCCGTACCTGCTGGCCGCGGCGGGGGTGCGCCTGGGAGGGCGCGTGCGGCTGGCGGTGGACGTGGAGCGGAGCTGGTACCGGGTGGAGCGGACCGCGTACACCGCCGAGTACGGGGACGGGCGGGTGGTGCGCGAGATCTCCAGCGAGGAGCAGGTGGCGTGGCCGGGCGGCACCGGGGTGCGGGCGGGTGTGGAGCTCGCCTTCCGCTAGCGGGGGAACGGCAGTGCGAAAGTGCGAAAGTGCGTGAGTGCGAAAGTGCGGAACGGCGCCTCCACCGGGATCTCGCGGTGGGGGCGCCGTTCGCAGTTGCCGTTCTCGTAGTACCCCTATCAAGCTGTTCGGAGGGAGACTCGCCGGCGGTTTGGCGAGGCTCACTCCGGCGCAGGGAGACAGGCCGGCCGTTTGGCCTGGCTCCCGGAGCCCGCGGAGGAGACGGACGGCAGTATCGTCCGGCTCCGCAGCGGCCCCGCCACGGCACCCGGAAGCGCAATCCCCCGCCGCACCCTATATTGGTGCCCCGGAGCCCCCAGCCGACCCCCGATCCGGATCCCTCCGTGCCGAATCCCGCCTTCCGCAGCAGCATCCCGACGATCCTGGCGCTCGCCCTGGCCGCCGCGCCCGCCCGCGCCCAGGACCCGCTCCCCCGCGACACGGCGCGCGCGGATACCCGGGAGCCCGGCGTGGTGCGGGTCTGCGCGGGCGGCGACGTGACGCTGGGCACCAACCTGGACCCGAGCTGGGCGCAGGCGGCCTCGGCCAAGTACGGGATGCGCGTGGACCCGTTCCCGGACCCGGACTCGCTGCTCGCCCCGCTGCGCCCGCTGGTGGCGGACGCGGACGTGGTGCTCCTGAACGTGGAGGGCGCCATCGGCGAGGGAACGCCGTCGCGGCGCAAGTGCGCGCCGGGGTCCACCGCCTGCTTCGCCTTCCGCATGCCGGTGGCGGCGGCGGCGGCGCTGCGCCGCGTGGCGGACCCGGACAGCGCCGCGGTGGTGGGGAACGTGGCCAACAACCACGCGGGCGACGCGGGGCGGCCGGGGTGGCGCGAGACCATGCGCCACCTGGAGAACGCCGGGGTGCGGGTGACGGGCGCGGACAGCGTGCCCACCCTGGTCGCCTCGGCGCGGGGGGACACGGTGGCGTTCCTGGGCTTCAGCGTGTGGATCGGGCCGGACGCGCGCGACCTGGCCGCGGTGCGCCGCGTCGTGGGGCGGGCCGCGGAGCGCTGGCCGCGGGTGGTGGTGACCATGCACATGGGCGCCGAGGGGCGCGCGGCGCAGCGCACGCCGGAGGCGCGCGAGACCTTCTACGGCGAGAACCGCGGCAGCATGGTGGCGTTCGCGCGCGCGGCCGCGTCGGCGGGGGCGGACCTGGTGGTGGGGCACGGGCCGCACGTGATGCGCGCGGCGGAGTGGCGGGGGGAAACGCTGATCCTGTACTCGCTGGGGAACCTGCTCACCTACGGGCCCTTTTCGCTGGCGGAGCCGCTGAACCGCGGGGCGGTGGCGTGCGCGGCCCTGGACTCCACGGGGCGGGTGGTGGAGGCGGCGCTGCGGCCCACGCGCCAGGTGCCCCCGGGGCGCCTGCGGGCGGACCCCACGGCGCGCAGCGCGGCGCTCGTGGACTCGCTGTCGCGGCTGGACTTCCCGGCGACGGGGGCACGGGTGGACCCGGACGGCACCATCCGCGTCCCGGAGCGGCCCTCCGTGCCCGGGGGCGGGGCGGCGCCGCGGCGCCCCCGGCCGGTGCGGAAGGGCGGGAGCGACTAGCGGGCGGCGACTGCGGCGGCGGTGTCGCCCTCGGCGATGAGGCGGCGCACTCCCATCCAGGCGCGGACCAGCGACGACTCGCGGCGGTCCAGCCGGCTTTCCACGATGCGCCCGGCGTAGCTGCTGGCGTGGATGTAGCGCCCGCCGCCCACGTACACGCCCACGTGCGTGATCCGGCCGCCCCGCCCGAAGGTGAGCAGGTCGCCCACGCGCAGCCGGGCCGGGTCGCGGGGGACCTCGCGGCCGGCGGCGGCCTGCTCGCGGGCGGTGCGGGGGAGCTGCACGCCGAGCGCGCGCATCAGGTAGCGCGTGAACCCGCTGCAGTCGAAGCCGCGGGCGGGGTCCGTCCCGCCGAACAGGTAGCGGCGCCCCAGCTGGGCGCGGGCCAGCGCGGCAACGGAGTCGCGCGCGGCGGCCGGGGCGCCGCGCGACGCGGAGGCGCCCGCGGAGGGCTGCTGGGCCGCGGAACGGCCGGGCGCGGCGAGCACGACGGCGCAGGCGAGCGCCGCGAGGAGCCGGGTCCGTACAGGGATCAAGGGCCGGGACGTGCGGGGAACGGAGAGCGGCGGCGGTGCCGTCGGAAGTGGCCGGCGTACGGCCGGGCACGCCGCGCGAGAGTCCTGCGAGGACGTTTGCGAGTGGCAGGGATCATACCCCCCGCCCGTCCGGCGCGTCAACCCGCGCGCGCGCCGCCCGTCTGCTAGAGCGCGTGCAACGTGTTTTGCCGCAATCGTTTGCGATTTCAGAAAAGTTTCGCTGACTCACCTCCCGCCGACCGCCCGATGACCCGACGCCTCGCCGCCGCCCTGCTCGCCTCGCTCCTGGTGCTGCTTTCCGCCGGGGCGTGCGCCGCCGCCCCGCGCGCCGCGTCCGCCCCCGCCGGCCCCGCCCCTTCCGACACCGCCGCGCTGCGCCGCGCGCTGGAGGCGGCCATGCAGGGCTACGCCGGGGTGGCGGGGGTGAGCGTGAGGAACCTGCGCACGGGGGAGTCGCTTTCCATCCGCGGGGGCGAGACCTTTCCCTCGGCGTCGCTGGTGAAGGTGCCGGTGCTGGTGGCGCTGCTGGACCAGGTGAGGCGCGGCGGCATCCGGCTGGACGAGCGCATGGGGATGATCGCCCGCGACCGGGTGGGCGGCTCGGGGGTGCTCCAGTACATGGAGTCCGGGCTGCCGCTCACGGTGGGCGACGCGGCGTGGCTGATGATCACGCTCTCCGACAACACGGCCACCAACCTTCTGCTGGACAAGATCAACATCCGCACGGTGTGGGAGAAGATGGACTCGCTGGGGCTCCCCCACACCAGGATCCACTCCAAGACCTTCATCCGCGCCACCTCGCTGGCCCCCGACTCGTCGGTGAAGTACGGGCTGGGGGTGGCCGTGCCGGACGAGATGGTGCGCCTGTTCGCGCTGCTGCACGAGGGGCGGGCCGTGTCGCCCGCGCTGGATTCGCTGGCGCTGCGGATGCTGCGCGCCAACCAGGACGGCTCCAAGCTGGTGCGCTGGCTCCCCGAGGACGTGCCGGTGGCGCACAAGAGCGGCGACGTGGACCGCGCCCGCAACGACTGCGGGATCATCTACGGCCCGGACGCGCCGGTGGCGGTGTGCGTGATGACGCGCGAGAACGCCGAGACCACGTACGCCGTGGACGCCCCGGCGCACCTGCTCATCGGCCGGGTGGGGCGCGAGGTGTTCAGGCACTACAACCCCTCCGCCGCGCTGCCGCCGCTCCCCGCGCCGTGAGAGCGGTGCCGGCCCCCGGCGCGGGATGAGCGGGGTGCCGCCCTGGGCGGCGTGGTCCGCCGCAGCGCTCGTCGTGCTGGCGCTGGGCGCGCTCCTGGAGGCGCCCCGCGTGCGCGACCGCGTGCTCATGGTGGACCGCCGGCGCCTGCGCGGCGCGCTGGTCCGCGCCCGCCTCCGCGGCACGCCGGAGCCGCTGCTCCCCTTCTTCCGCGACCTGGAGGAGGGCGGCGCCGGCCTGGTGATGGGCGCCGCCGTCAGCGCCATCCTGTTCCTCCTCTTCGGCGCCACCGTCTTCGGGGTGCGCCGCCTGCTCCTGGGCGTCCCCCTGTACTTGGGCCTCGGCCTGGTCACCGTGGCGCTCGTCCGGCTGCTGCTGCTCGCCCCGCGCGCCCTGGGGCTCTGGCTCCTGCGCGTCGCGGTGCTCGCCACGGAGCGCCTGATGCGCCTGATCCTGGGCGAGCGCGCCGCCCCGGAGCGCATCCCCTTCGTCTACGGCGCGCTGCTCGTGGTGTGGGCGGGGGCCGCCATAGGGCTGGCGACGGCGGCGGTGCGGTGGTGGCGCGGCGTGGCGATGTAGGACGGCCCCCACCCGGCTCGCTTGAGGCTCGCCACCCTCCCCGCAATTCTGGGGGAGGGCTTCCTGACCCTCGGACTTCACTGTGTCGTCGAGGGGAGAGCCGCCGTTCGTGGTTGTCGTTTTCGCAGTATCCACATGAATCTGTTCGGAGGGAGACAGCCGGCGGTTTGGCTGGCTCACTCCGGCGCAGGGAGACCCGGGGGCAGTTTCCCGGGGCTCCCAGAGCCCGTGCAGGAGACCGGCAGCCGTACCGCCGGGCTCCGGAACGGCCCACAGAACCCGGCCGTAGACGCACCCGGTACACGCCTTGCGCCACCCGCCCCGCTTCGACGACAGGCAAGAACGAGCGGACCAACACCAGGGGAGGACGCCATGGCCGGACGGCTGGACGGAAAGGTCGCCATCGTGACGGGCGCGGGGACGGGGATCGGGGAGGCCATCGCGCACAAGTTCTCCAAGGAGGGCGCCACGGTGGTGGTGTGCGGGCTCCCCAGCGACCCCGTGGAGGACGTGGTCGCCGCCATCCGCGGGTGGGGCGGCACCGCCGTGGCGTTCGGCGGGGACGTGGCGGAGGAGGACAACGCGCGCGACTGCGTGCGGACGGCGGTGGAGGGGTACGGCAAGCTGGACGTGCTGGTGAACAACGCCGGCGTGTTCCTGGTCACCGGCGAGACGCAGGACTACCCGCTGGAGGACTTCGACCGCACCGTGCGCATGAACCTGCGCTCCGCCTTCCTGATGACCCGCTACGCCCTGCCGCACCTGCAGAAGTCGCGGGGCAACATCGTGTCCGCGGGCTCGGAGTCCGGCTTCATCGGGCTGGCGATGAACTCGCCGTACGGGGGCACCAAGGGGTTCATGCACGCCTTCATGCGCGGCGTGGCGGTGGAGCAGGCAAAGTACGGCGTGCGCGCCAACTGCGTGTGCCCGGGGCCCATCGACACGGCCTGGACGCACAAGGAGACCGGGCCCATGGACAAGAAGATGGAAAAGTCGCTGATCCAGGCGACGCCGCTGGCCCGGCGCGGCACCCCGGAGGAGGTGGCGAACGTGTACGCCTTCCTCGCCAGCGACGAGGCCAGCTACGTGACCGGGGCGCTGTGGGTGGTGGACGGCGGCACCACCATCGCCAAGGGGCCCGTGGGCGACGAGGTCCCCGAAGAGCTGCGCAGGCCGCCGGAGCCGCACCTGAAGCTGGAGCACTCGCTGGAGGGCAACAAGAACAAGGGCACGCATCAGGTGAAATGAGTTTTCTGCGCTGAGGCGTGGACCGCTCCGGAGCCGGACGATACTGCCGTCCGTCTCCTGCGCGGGCTCCGGGAGCCACGGGAAACTGCCCCCGTGTCTCCCTGCGCCGGGGTGAGCCTCGCCAAACGGCCGGCGAGTCTCCCCCCGAACAGATTCATACGGGTACTGCGGAACGACGAACGGCGCCCGCACCGGGACCTCCCGGTG
>JBEVLE010000759.1:0-10306 GCA_040509335.1 Longimicrobiaceae bacterium
GTCGTGCCCAGACCCGCCGTAAAAAGAAAGAAGGGCCGCGCGACGAATCACGCGGCCCCTCGAATCTGGAACAACTCCGAACCGGTCACCCCGCCTTGCGGATCTTCCCGGCGGAGATGCAGCTGGTGCAGACGCGGAGCCGCTTGCGGGTCCCGTTCGCGGTGACCACGTGGGCGCTCTGCAGGTTGGGCAGCCAGCGCCGCTTGGTCTTGTTGTTCGCGTGGCTGACGTTGTTCCCGCTGCGCGGGCCCTTGCCACAAACGGCGCAGAAGCCGCTCATCGGTATCTCCTGAAAATCGTGGGGCGACTGTACGACAAGACCCTAAATCTAGGCGCGTGCTCCGCTCCGGTCAAGCCTTGCCCGGCGTGGATTCGCGTTGACATCCCCCGGCGGGGCGGATAGGTTTTCCGATTGCTCCGGCAGCGGCCGGGAAGACGGGTTTCCGCACCTTACCAGAAAAGTATGAAACGCGCGCTGATTACGGGGATCACCGGCCAGGACGGGAGCTACCTGGCGGAGTTCCTCCTGGAGAAGGGATACAAGGTCTTCGGGCTGGTCCGGCGGAGCTCGACGCTCAACTTCGAGCGGATCCACCACATCCAGGACCGGGTGGAGCTGCTGTCCGGCGACCTCACGGATCAGAACTCGCTGCTCTACGCGCTGCAGGAGGCCCGCCCCGACGAGGTGTACAACCTCGCCGCGCAGTCGTTCGTGCAGACTTCCTGGACGCAGCCGGTGCTCACCGGCGACGTGACGGCCATCGGCGTCACCCGGATGCTGGAGGCGATCAAGGTCTTCGACCTCAAGACGCGCTTCTACCAGGCGTCGTCCAGCGAGATGTTCGGCAAGGTGCAGGCGGTCCCGCAGATGGAGGACACGCCGCTGTACCCGCGCTCGCCATACGGCGTCGCCAAGGTGTACGGCCACTGGGCGACGATCAACTACCGCGAGAGCTACGACATGTTCGCGGTGAGCGGGATCCTGTTCAACCACGAGTCGCCGCGCCGCGGGCTGGAGTTCGTGACGCGCAAGGTGACGGACGCGGCGGCCCGCATCAAGCTGGGGATGGCCAAGGAGCTGCGCCTGGGGAACCTGGACGCGCGCCGCGACTGGGGGTTCGCCGGCGACTACGTGCGCGCCATGTGGATGATGCTCCAGCAGGACCGGCCGGACGACTACGTGATCGCCACGGGCGAGACCTGGAGCGTGCGGCAGCTGGTGGAAACGGCCTTCTCGTACCTGGAGCTGGACTGGGAAAAGTACGTGGTGCAGGACCTGCGCTTCATGCGCCCGGCGGAGGTGGACCTGCTGGTGGGCGACCCGTCCAAGGCGCGCGAGGCACTGGGGTGGGAGCCGGCGGTGGGCTTCGAGGCGCTGGTGCACATGATGGTGGATGCCGACATGGCGCGGCTCCGGGAGCCGCAGCGGCCGTACCCCGGCGTGGGCTGAGGGCGTGCGGATCCTGGTCACGGGTGCCGGAGGGTTCGTCGGACAGCACCTGATCCGGGAGCTGCTCGCGGCGGACCACACGGTGTTCGGGGGGACGCAGGACGGGGCTCCTCCGGCCGCGGGCTTGCTCGCCGCGGCGGAGGTGGAGAGGGTGTGCTGGCTCCCCATGGACGTGACCTCGGGGGAGTCGGTGGCGGCCGCGGTGTCGCGCGCCCGCCCGGACTGCGTGTACCACCTGGCGGGGCAGAGCTCGGTGGCGCTTTCGTTCGAGCACCCGCTGGACACCTGGGAGGTGAACGCGACCGGAACGCTCCACCTCGTGTGGGCGCTCCGGGAGGCGCGGCTGTGCGGGGCGCGCGTCCTGCTGGCCAGCTCGTCGGACGTGTACGGGCCGGTCCCGGAGGAGGAGCAGCCGATCCGCGAGGCGCGGTCCCTAAACCCGACCAGCCCGTACGCGGCTTCCAAGGCGGCGGCGGAGATGGTGGCGCGGCAGGCGAGCGGGAGCGGCGGTCCGGCGGTGGTGGTCGCCCGGAGCTTCGTGCACACGGGGCCGGGGCAGGACAGCCGCTTCGCGATCCCCAGCTTCGCGCACCAGCTGGCGGGGGTGCGCGCCGGCCGCTGCGAGCCCACGCTGCGGGTGGGGAACCTGGCCGTCCGCCGCGACGTGCTGGACGTGCGCGACGTGGTGCGGGCGTACGGATGCCTGGTGGAGCGGGGCGAGCCGGGCGGGGTGTACAACGTGTGCTCGGGCGAGGCGCACGAGCTGCGCGCGATGGTGGAGGAGATGATCGAGCTTTCCGGGACGGGAGCCCGCATCGAGGTCGACCCGGAGCGCATCCGCCCGGTCGACCTGCCGCTGCTGGTGGGCGACGGACATCGCCTGCGAGCGCTCGGGTGGGAGCCGCGGATCCCGCTGCGGCAGACGCTCGCCGACCTCCTGGCGGACGCGGGGCTGCGATGAGCGATTCCGCCTCCGATCGCGCGCCCGGCGCGCCCGGCCGGGTGTACCTGGTGGGCGCGGGCCCCGGCGACCCGGGGCTGCTCACGCTGCGCGCCGCGGAACTGCTGGCGCGCGCCGACGTGGTGGTGTACGACGCGCTGGTGAGCCCGCAGATCGTGGACCGCTGTCCGCCCGACGCGGAGCGCGTCTACGTGGGGAAGCGCGGGGGGGAGCATTCCCGCACGCAGGAGGAGATCAACGCGCTGCTGGTGGAGCTGGGGCGGAAGCACGCCTCGGTGGTGCGGCTCAAGGGCGGCGATCCCTTCGTCTTCGGGCGGGGCGGAGAGGAGGCGCTGGCGCTGGTGGAGGCGGGGATCCCCTTCGAGGTGGTCCCCGGGGTCACTGCCGGGGTCGCGGCCACGGCGTACGCGGGGATCCCGGTGACGCACCGCGGGATCACCTCCAGCGTGGCCTTCGCGACGGGGCACGAGGACCCGGTGAAGACCGGGAGCGACCTGGACTGGGAGCACCTGGGCCGCGGCGTGGGGACGGTGGTGTTCTACATGAGCGTCGGGAGGATGGCCGCGAACTTCGAGCGGCTGGTGGCGGCGGGGCGCTCGCCGGACACCCCGGCCGCGGCGGTGGAGTGGGGGACCTACCCCCGCCAGCGGGTGGTGGCGGGGACCGTGGGAACGCTGCCGGGGCTGGTCGCGGAGGCGGGGATCGGCGCGCCGGCGATCGTGGTGGTGGGGGAGGTGGTGGGGCTGCGGGAAAAGCTGGCCTGGTTCGAGTCGCGCCCGCTCTTCGGCAGGCGCATCGTGGTGACCCGGGCACGCGCGCAGGCGAGCGACTTCGCGGCGGCGCTGGAGGCGCTGGGGGCGGAGGTGCTCCAGTTCCCCACCATCCGCATCGTAGACCCGCCGGACCGCGAGCCGCTGCGGCGCGCCGCCTCGGAGGCGGACCGCTTCGACTGGATCGTGTTCACCAGCGTCAACGGGGTGGCGCGGTTCTGGTCGGCGCTGCGCGAGGCGGGGCGCGACACGCGCGCCCTCGCGGGGGTGTCGCTGTGCGCCATAGGCCCGGCGACGGCGGCGGCGATCGAGATGGAGGGAGCCCGCCCGGACCTGGTGCCGGAGCGCTTCGTGGCCGAGTCGGTGCTGGAGGCGCTGGAGCGCGAGGCGGACCTCCGCGGCGCCCGCATCCTCCTGGCGCGCGCGGAGACGGCGCGCTCGGTCCTCCCCGACACGCTGCGCGAGCGGGGGGCGGAGGTGGTGGAGGTGGCCGCCTACCGCACCGTCCCCGACGGCGCCGAGGCCCAGGAGCTCCGGGCCCGGCTGCGCGAGGGCGGGATCGACATGATCACCTTCACGGCCAGCTCCACGGTGCGCAACTACGTGGACGCGGTCGGGGCGGAGACCGGGAGCGCGGAGGTCGCCTCCATCGGGCCCATCACCTCGGCGGCGGCGCGCGAGCTGGGGCTCCCGGTGCACCTGGAAGCGGCGGAGTACACCATCCCCGGGCTGGTCCGCGCCATCCGCGAGCGCTTCGAGGGCGTCCGGAGGTGAACAGGCCTCTCCCGCTTGCCCGGCCGCTCGCCGCCGCGGCGGCCGCCCTCCTCCTCCATCTCGCACCCGTTTCCGCCGCCGCGCAGCAGCCCGCGGAAGGCGGGGCCGTGGCGCTTCCCGCCGCTTCGCCGCCGCTGCCGGCGGACCACTGGGCGGTCCGCGCGGCGGACCGCGCGGAGGCGCTCGGGCTGGCGCCCGGGTACATGCCGGCGCAGCGCGCCGTGCCGCGGGCCGCAGTCGGCGAGGCGCTGCGGCGGGCCGCCCTCGCGACCGGGGCGCGCGATCCGGGGACGGCTGCGCTCGCTCGGGGATGGTGGGAGCGCTTCGTGGAGGAGTTCCCGGAGGCGGACGGGGCGGAGCGCGGCGCCGCGGCCATGCTGGGGAGCTCGATCGGCGGGGGGTACGAGCGGCGCGGCGGGGGAGCGGAGCCGGGCGCGGGGCTCTTCGAGCGGCGCACCGGTCCGACCGCGCTGCCGCTGCACAGCACCCTGGTGCTGACCTCCACCGTGGCGGGAGCGCTCACGCCGTCGCTGGCGGCGGTCGCGGAGCCCCGCCTTTCGGAGGAAGGGGTGCGTGTCGAGCGCTGGGATGTCACAGCCGGGTGGGGCCCCGTCGCCCTATCCGTGGGCGAGGAGCCGGTGGGGTACGGCCCGGCCGCGGGCGGCGGGATCGTGCTGTCGGGGGCCCGGGCGCTGCCGCGCGCGCAGGTGGAGACCACCCGCCCGCTGGCGCTCCCGGGGTTCCTGCGCCGCCTGGGCCCCGTGTCGCTGCACACCTTTCTGACGCGGCTGGACGAGCGGCGGCACCCCGGCGACCCGTACCTGTGGGGGATGCGCGCCGCCCTGCGCCCGCACCCCCGCCTCACGGTGGGGATGAACCGCGCCTCCATCTTCGGCGGGGACAGCGTGGCGACGGAGATCGGACCCGGGAGCGTGGGGCGGATGCTGCTGGGGATGCTTTCCGACGACTTCGAGAACCAGGTCGTGGCGGCGGAGTTCCGCTACCGCCTTCCCACCGAGCGCGTGCTGCCGCTTACGCTCTACCTGGAATGGGGCGCGGACGACGGCGCCGGCGCCTGGTGGGACGTGCCCGCCCGCGTGCTCGGCGCCTACGTGCCCGCCGTGCCGGGTGCGCCCGCGGTGGCGGCCGGCGCGGAGTACACCTCGTTCGCCACGCTGTGCTGCGGCAACCCGGGGTGGTACACCCACGCGGCGCAGCCCGGCGGCTGGGCCGCCGAGGGCGCGACGCTGGGGCACCCGCTGGGGGGCGAGGGACGGGAGTTCCTGCTGTATTCGCACGCCGACATGGCGGATGCGCGGCTGCGCCTGGACGGGCGCGCCTTCCGCCGCGAGCGCGGCCGCGAGGGCTACGACCTGGCCGTCCGCGCCGGCAACCTGTTCGCGCCGGAGCGGGCGGGGTGGAGCACGGGCGCCTCGCTGGCGGCGCACTGGCGCGCGGCTCCCCGCACCGAGCTGCGCCTGCGGGCGCTCCGCGAGGTGGGGAGCGAGTGGAGGAGCCACGAGCTGGACCTGAACGCATCCGTACTCTTCTGATGGCCGTATATCCAGAGAACCGCCCCCGCCGCCTGCGCCGGACCGGGGAATTGCGGGCTTTCGTCCGCGAGACCACGGTGACGCCGTCGGAGCTGGTGCTCCCGCTGTTCGTCGCGCCGGGCGAGCGGGTGCGCAACCCGGTGGGGTCCATGCCCGGAGTGGACCAGACCTCCGTGGACGAGCTGCTCCGCGACGCCGAGGAAGCGATGAAGCTGGGGATCCCCGCCGTCCTCCTTTTCGGGATCCCGTCGAGCAAGGACGAGGTGGGGTCGTCCGGATACCACGAGCACGGGGTGGTGCAGAACGCGGTTCGCGCCCTGAAGCGCGAGATCCCCGAGCTGCTGGTGGTCACCGACGTGTGCCTGTGCGAGTACACCTCGCACGGGCACTGCGGGGTGCTGCGCGGCGACGAGGTGGACAACGACGCCACCCTGCCGCTGCTGGCGCGCATGGCGCTGTCGCACGCGGAGGCCGGCGCCGACGTGGTCGCCCCTTCGGACATGATGGACGGGCGTGTGGGGACGATTCGCGAAGCGCTGGATGGATCGGGATTTGCAAGCGTCCCCATCCTCGCGTATTCGGCCAAGTTCGCTTCCGCCTTCTACGGTCCCTTCCGCGAGGCGGCGGAAAGCACCCCGGCCTTCGGCGACCGGCGCGCCTACCAGATGGACCCGGCCAACGCGCGCGAGGCGCTGCGGGAGGTGCGGGCGGACATCGAGGAAGGCGCCGACATGGTGATGGTCAAGCCGGCGCTCCCGTACCTGGACGTGATCCACCGGGTGCGGACGGAAACGGAGTACCCGGTCTTCGCCTACCACGTTTCCGGGGAGTACGCGATGGTGCTGGCGGCGGCCGAGCGCGGCTGGATCGACGGCGACCGGGCGATGCGCGAGGTGCTGACCTCCATTCGCCGGGCGGGAGCGGACCGCATCATCACCTACTACGCCAGGCAGTTCGCCCGCGGGACGGCCGGATGAAGGTGGTGGTCAGCGGGGCGGGGGGGATGCTGGCGCACGCGCTCGTCCCCCTGCTCCGGGCCCGCGGGCACGAGACGGTCGCGCTGGACCGCGCCGAGCTGGACGTGGCCGACGAGACCGCCGTCCACCGGCGCATCGCCGCCGAGCGGCCTCACGCCGTGGTGCAGTGCGCGGCGTACACCGCGGTGGACCGCGCGGAGGCGGAGGAAGCGGAAGCGACCCGGATCAACGGGGCCGCGGCGGGCTTCGTGGCGGACGCGTGTGACCGCGTGGGGGCCGCGTTCGTCTATCCGAGCACCGACTACGTATTTGCGGGAACCGCTACGGTCCCCTACCGTCCCGGGGACCCCACGGACCCGGTGAACGCCTACGGGCGCTCCAAGCTGGCCGGGGAGCGGGCAACTCTGGCGTCGGAGCGGGGACTGGTGGTGCGGACGAGCTGGCTGTACGGAGCGGGGGGGAGCCACTTCGTGGACACCATCCTCCGCCTGGCCCGGGAGGGGAAGCCGCTGCGCGTGGTCGACGACCAGTGGGGGCGGCCCACCTGGACCGGCGCGCTCGCCGCGGCGCTGGCCGCGTTGATGGAGTCGGGGGCGCGGGGTATCTTCCACGCCACCGGCGGCGGCGAGCCGGTGAGCTGGTGCGGGTTCGCGCGCGAGGTGGTGGCGCTGGCCGCCCCCGGCGCCGAGGTGGCGGCGGTGACTTCCGCGGAGTTCCCGCGCCCCGCCCGGCGCCCCGCGTGGTCGGTGCTGGACTGCTCCACCACCGAGGAGCGGACCGGGGCGAGGCTCCCGCACTGGCGGGACTCGCTGGTCGGGTACCTGGAATCGAGCGGGGCCGGCGCGTGAGGCGCCGCGCCCGGTGGCACATGGCGAACAAGGACCATTCAGGGATGCCCGACGATCGCACGGGCGGGCCGGCCCGCGGCTCGTCGGCAGGATTCCAGGTATGAAGGTCGCGATCACCGCGGACTGGCTGAACACCTCCGGGGGCGGCGAGCGCGTGCTGGTGCAGCTGCACCGCATGTTCCCGGACGCGCCCGTGTACACCACGGTGTGCGACCGCTCCGCCATCCCCGCCGAGATGCGCGGCTGGGACATCCGCACCTCGTTCCTCCAGCGCGTCCCCTTCGCCAGGCGGCGCCACCAGCCGTTCCTGCCGTTCATGCCGATGGCCTTCGAGCAGTTCGACATGAGCGAGTACGACCTGGTGATCACCACCAACAGCGCCTGCGCCAAGGGCGTCATCACCCGGCCCGGTGCGCTCAACGTCTGCTACTGCTACACTCCCTGCCGCTACATCTGGGACCTGTACCACGAGTACACGCGCGGCATGCGCCTGCGGGCGCTCTTCGCGCCGGTGGCCCACTGGCTGCGCGTCTGGGACCGCGTTTCCGCAGACCGCGTGGACCACTTCGTGGGGATCTCGCACGAGGTGGCGTCGCGCATCCGCCGGCACTACCGGCGCGACGCGGAGGTGGTGTACCCGCCGGTGGACGTGGACCGGATCCAGCCCAACGGGCTCCCGCCGGAGGACTTCTACCTGGTGGTGGCGCGGCTCGTCCCCTACAAGCGGGTGGACCTGGCGGTGCGGGCGGCGACCCGGCTGGGGCGCCGGCTGGTGGTGGTGGGCGACGGCTCCGAGCGGCGCAGGCTTGAAGCGCTCGCCGGGCCCACGGTGGAGTTCCTGGGGCGGCGCGGCGACGACGAGGTGGCGGAGCTCCTGGCCCGCTGCCGCGCGTTCCTGTTCCCCGGCTGGGAGGACTTCGGGATCGCGCCGGTGGAAGCGCAGGCCGCCGGGCGCCCGGTGATCGCCTATGGGCGCGGCGGCGCGGCGGAAACGGTGGTGGACGGCTCCACGGGGGTGCTCTTCGAGGAGCAGACGGTGGACGCGCTGGCGGACGCGATGCTCCGGGCCGACGCGATCGCCTTCGAGCCGGCGACGTGCCGGCGCAACGCGGAGCGGTTCGGCGCCGACGTGTTCCGCGCGCAGCTGGGCGCGGCGATCGAGCGGCAGCTGCAGGCCGCCCGCGCCGCGCGTCCGGCGGTGCCGACCATGGCCGAGGAGTACCTGGAGTCGGCGTGAACCGCCGGACCCTGGCAGGGGGGATGACGGCCCTCGCGGGCAAAGGAGGAGGATGCATTCGGATGCTTGAGGTTCGAGCGATATGAACAGTCGGGTGATCCCCGGGGCCGCCGCCCCCGAGCAGGCCGAGAGCCTGACGAGCGCGGAAGTGCGGCAGGCGGTCGACGAGGCGATCCGGCGCGGCTGGCTGGAGATGGCGCGGCGTGCCGCGCGCGTCTTCGTGCTCATGCTCACGGACATCGCGGCCGCGCTGGGCGCGGCGTGGGCCATGCTCTCGCTGCGCACCGACGCCTGGCCCGACGCCTTCGGGAGCGCCACGGCGAGCTGGAGCACCTTCGTCACGGCGCTGTGCGTGCAGCCGCTGGCGCTCAGCGTCAGCGGCGCCTACCGCTCCGGCGAGAGCCGGGTCAGCTTCGTCCGCATCTGCCTGGGGCTCCTGCTGGGGGTCTCGGCCACGGGGATGCAGGCGTTCCTGGGCGGCGGGATGGGCGCGTCGCTCCCCGCGGAGGCGCTGGGGCTGCTCGCCTACGTCCTGTGGGCCTCCATCGCCATCTTCGCGGTCCGCCTGGTGATCGACCGCGGCGTGAGCTTCGCCTACTCGCTGGGGATCGGGCGGCGGCGGGCGCTGGTGGTGGGCTCCGGCGAGGAATTGCAGGGCGTGGTGGAGATGCTGCGCGACCGCAACGGCGCCGACCTGCGCGTCATGGGGCGCCTGTCCCCCACCCGCGAGCGCGAGCCGGGCGCCATCCACGCCATCGCCGAGATCGACGTGGCGCTGCAGGCCACGGACGCGCAGGAGGTGATCGTCGCCTCCGCCAAGCTCAGCTTCGAGGCGCTGGAAACGCTGATCCACCGCTGCATGCAGCGGGGCGTGGTGGTGTCGCTCGCCCCAAAGACGCTGCACCTCATGGGGATGCAGTTCGAGTCGCGGCAGGTCCGGGGCGGGACGCTCCTCCGCCTCCGCCCCGTCGGCCTCGGCTTTCCCCAGCTCGCGATGAAGCGGACCATCGACCTGACCCTGAGCGTGCTCGGGCTGCTGCTCACCTGGCCGCTCTTCCTGTTCATCGCCATCGCGATCAAGCTGGACTCGCGCGGGCCGGTGCTCTTCAAGCAGGTCCGCGCCGGGCTGGGCGGGCGCCCCTTTTTGATGTACAAGTTCCGCACGATGGTCATCGACGCGGACGCCATGAAGGAGCAGCTCCACCACCTCAACGAGTCCGGCGACCCCCGCCTCTTCAAGATCCGCAACGACCCCCGGGTCACGCGCGTGGGGCGGCTCCTCCGCAAGACCTCGCTGGACGAGCTCCCGCAGCTCTTCAACGTGCTGGGCGGGGACATGAGCCTGATCGGCCCGCGGCCGTTCTTTCCGGACGACCTGGAACAGTACTCGGACCACCACTTCGAGCGGCTGGCGGTGCTCCCGGGGATCACCGGGCTCTGGCAGGTGTGCGGGCGGAGCCAGGTGGTGGACTTCGAGGAGGTGGTTCGGTTCGACCGCGAGTACATCGACGGGTGGTCGGTGTGGCTGGACATCAAGATCCTGATGCTCACGTTTCCCGCGGTGATGCGGCGTACGGGGGCTTTTTGACGGCTTTTTACGGCAGGGTTCGGGCGTGCCCCCGGCTGGCGCCGGGGTCGGGCTTCGGCTCCGTAAGCCCGCAAACAACGCGGGCTAACGGAGTCGAGCCCCGGCAAACTGCCGCCGGGTCTCGCCCCTTCGGGCCGTAATCCCTCAC
>JBEVLE010000760.1:0-3466 GCA_040509335.1 Longimicrobiaceae bacterium
TCGGCCGCCTCGGCTCCGCCGGCTCCGCCTGCGCCGGCTCGCTCCGCCCGGCCGGCCCTGGTGGCTCCGCGGGCTCCCGGGTCCCTGCCGGGCGGCGCGCCCGCTCCCGCGCGGCCGGGTAGAGCGGCCGCACCGCTGATGGTCACGGACACCGTTCCCGCGCCCGCGTCCAGCATGACCACGACGGTTGCGCGCACGACGGGACCACGTCCGACGGCGAGCCTCGGCTGGGCTCCGCGGATGCCGCTGACGGTTTCCGAGGCGTCGGGCCGGCTCCGGATGGCCGACTACCCGGTGGTGGCTGGGGTGAAGCGCGGCGGCGGCGCCTGGCGGGCCGGGGTCCGCGACGGGGACGAGGTCCTCGCCGTGAACGGCCTGGACGCGCGCGAGCTGCCGGCCATCGCGGGTCTCGGCCGGCGGGAGCCCGGCACCCGCTACACCGTCCAGATCCGCCGGGACGGCGTGGTGCGCAATTTCACCGCCGAGCTGGATCCGCCGCGCTCGCGCTGAAGTGCCGGGCTGTTCCGTTTCCGCAGGCGATTTCGTGATCTGAAATACGGGTGAACCCGTAGAAAAGGAAAGATTCATGAGCTCGGGATGGATGCTCCAGGCACTGCTCGTGGGGACGCTGCTGGGCCTCGGCGCGCTTGCGGCGGAGCGGGTCGCGGGATGGCTCGGGCTGCCGCGGCGCCCGGTCTGGGCGGCGGCCATGCTGGGCTCGCTGCTGCTGCCCACGCTCGCCCTGTGGGCGCCGGGGCTCCTCCCCGACCTCGGGATCTTCCCGATTGCGGCGCCGCCGGTCCCCGCGTTCGACGCCGGCACGCTGCCGCTCCCCGCGAACGGTCCGACTTCGGCTGCCGACCTCGCGGCGGCCGACGCCGTGGCATGGTGGGCCGATCTCCCAATCCTGCTCGGGGTCGGATGGCTCACCGCCTCGCTCGCCATGCTCACCGTGGTCGGATGGACGTACCGCCGGCTGCGGATCGCCCGAGAGAAGGGCACTACGATGGAGCTGGACGGGGGCGCGGTGCGCGTCACGGACTGCGTCGGGCCCGCGGTGGTCGGCCTCCTTCACCCCGCCGTCGTCGTCCCCCGCTGGCTGCTGGACGCGCCCGCGGAGGAGCGGCGCCTGGTCCTGCTGCACGAGCGCGAGCACGTGGCCGCGGGCGACGCGTGGCTGCTGTTTCTGGGCACGCTCGCGGTCGCGGCGATGCCGTGGAGCGTGCCGCTCTGGTGGCAGCACCGCAGGCTCCGCGCGGCCGTGGAAACCGATTGCGACGCGCGCGTCCTCGCCCGGGGCGCGGACCGGCGCGCCTACGGGCGGGTCCTCATCGGCACGGCAGGCTGCGCACCCGGACTCCCCCTCCTCGGGCCCGCCTGGGGAGACACCCCCTCACAACTGGAGCGGAGGATCGTCGCCATGACCGCCAAGCGCCCATCGCACCCCCTGCTGCGCTCGGTCGCCCTCGCCGGGCTCGTCGCCTGCATGGTCGCCACGGCCTGCGACGTCGCGGGGAAGGGAGGCGAGGCCTCGCCCTCCCTGGCGACCGCGCCTACCGCGCGAGCGGCCACCCGCGCAGCCTGGACGCCTGCGCCCGCGGTGGACAGGCCGTTCGATGTGCCTGGGACTGTCACCACGGACACGGTGGTGACGGGCGAAGTGGACCGGTCCAAGCTGCCCCGGCCGACGGCAAGCCTCGGGTGGTACCCGAGGAAGCACTCCCGGCCGGTCAGCGGCGGACGCACCCTCGTCACGAACGACGAGTACCCGGTCGTCTCCATGCTGAGAATGGGCGGGGGCGCGTGGAAGGCGGGAGTTCGCGAGGGAGACAGGGTCATCGCCGTCGACGGCCGGGATGGTCGCATGGAGAGCTCCATGTTCAGGCTCCTGTTCCGGGAACCCGGTGACCGCTACACCGTCCGCATCCGCCGGGGCGGAATGGAGCGTGACTTCGTCGTCCAGCTGGATCGGGTGGTCCAAGGACAGCCGTTCTACTACTGACCGCGCAAAGGATGCATGAGCGCTGAATGGATGCTCCAGGCTCTGCTCGCGGGGACGCTGCTCGGCCTCGGGGCGCTCGCGGCGGAGCGGGTCGCGGGGTGGCTCGGGCTGCCGCGGCGCCCGGTCTGGGCGGCGGCGATGCTGGGCTCGCTGCTGCTGCCCGTGCTCTCGCTCTGGGCTCCGGGGCTCCTCCCCGCCCCGGGGATCTTCCCGGTCGCGGCGCCCCAGCTTCCCGGATTCGACGTCGGAGCGCTGCCGCTCTCCGCGATCGGTCCGGCTTCACCTGCCGGCCTGGCGGCGGCCGAGGGGCCGGCGTGGTGGGCCGATCTCGCCGTCCTGCTCGGCCTGGGATGGCTGGCAGCCTCGCTCGCCATGCTCGGCGTGGTCGCCTGGACGTACCGGCGGCTGCGGACCGCCCGGGACGAGGGCGCCGCGATGGAGCTGGACGGCGGGGAGGTGCGCGTGACGGAGCATGTCGGGCCCGCGGTCGTCGGCCTCCTCCACCCCACCGTCGTCGTCCCGCGCTGGGTGCTGGACGCGCCCGCGGAGGAGCGGCGCCTGGTCCTGCTGCACGAGCGCGAGCACGTGGCCGCTGGCGACGCGTGGCTGCTGTTTCTGGGCACGCTCGCGGTCGCGGCGATGCCGTGGAGCGTGCCGCTCTGGTGGCAGCACCGCAGGCTCCGCGCGGCCGTGGAGACCGACTGCGACACGCGCGTCCTCGCCCGCGGCGCCGACCGGCGCGCCTACGGCCGTGTCCTCATCCGCACGGCGGGCTGTGCACCCGGACTTCCTCTCCTCGGCCCCGCCTGGGGAGACACCCCCTCACAACTGGAGCGGAGGATCGTCGCCATGACCGCGAAGCGCCCATCGCACCCCCTGCTGCGCTCCCTTCCCCTGCTGGCGCTCGCCGTCGGCGTGGCCGCCGCGGCCTGCGACATCGCGGAGAAGGGCGGCGATGCGCCGCCCGCGCCGGCGAGCGCGGCTGTCGCTGCGTCTCCACGCTCCATCCAGGGGGCCAGGCCTGCGGCCGACAAGCCCGTCACGGGGAGGGACACCATCTACCAGGCGTTGATCCCTCTCGACCTGTCCGATTCAAAGCTGCCACCGATGAAGGCGTGGGTCGGTTGGTTCCCCAAGCTGCCTTTCGGGTTGGAGGACTACCCCGTGGTGACGGGGCTGAAGCCCGGTAGCGGGGCCTGGCGGGGAGGCGTTCGCAACGGCGACCTGGTCATTGCCATGGACGGCCTGGACGCGCGTGGAACGAAGGCCATCATGAGCCTCGTCTACCAGCAGCCGGGCACCCGCTATCCCGTTCGCGTCCTCAGGGACGGCGTGGTGCGCGAGTTCACGGCCGAGCTCGAGCCGCTGAGCTCGCGCTATCCGACCCGTTCCGGCAGGGCAGGGAGTCGATAAGCGCCGGGAGGCGCGGGGAAAACGAAGACCTCCGGCGGAGCGCCCCGCCGG
>JBEVLE010000761.1:0-12072 GCA_040509335.1 Longimicrobiaceae bacterium
CCGTGCTGCACGGCGGCGGCGTCCTGACGTACGGGGAGCTGGATGAGCGCAGCGCCGGGCTCGCCCGTGTGCTGCGCGGGCGCGGGGTGGGCCCGGAGGCGCCGGTGGGCGTGCTCCTGGAGCACTCCCCGGACGCCGTGGTCGCGCTGCTCGCCGTCCTGCGGGCCGGCGGCTGCTGGCTGCCGCTGGACCCCGCGGTCCCCCCGGAGCGCATCGCCCGGCTGCTGCACGATTCGGGCGCGGAGGCGGTGGTCACGCGGCGGCGGTGGGCCGGGCTCCTCGCCGGCACCGGCGCTTCCGTCGTCCCGGTGGATGCCACGCCGGACGCGGCCGACGACGCCCCGCTCCCGCGCGTCCACCCGGAGAGCGCGGCGTACCTGATCTACACCTCGGGATCGACCGGGCGCCCCAAGGGGGTGGTGGTGCCGCACGGGGCCGCCGCGGCGCACTTCGCGGCCGCGGCGCGGGCGTACGGGCTCACGCCCGCGGACCGGGGGCTGGTGTTCGCGTCACTGGGCTTCGACGTGGCGCTGGAGCAGCTCATCCCGCCGCTGCTGGTGGGCGCCTCCGTGCTGCTGCGCGACCCGGACCCCTGGTCGCCCGCCGAGCTGGCGGCGCGGGTGGAGGCGCACGGCGTCACCGTGGCGGACCTGCCGGCCGCGTACTGGGCGCAGCTGGTGCAGGAGCCCGCCGCGGCGGAGGCGGTGAAGCGGCGCCTGCGGGTGGTGAGCGTGGGCGGCGAGGCGTTCCCGCCGGGGACGGCGCGGGCGTGGGCGGAGCTCGCCGGCGGACCGGCGCGGCTGCTCAACGGCTACGGGCCCACGGAGGCCGTCGTCACCGCGACGCTTCACGAGCTTCCGGCGGCCGCCGCGGAGGGCGCGGAAGTCCGCGTCCCCATCGGCCGGCCCGTGGAGGGGCACGCGGCGTACGTGCTGGACGGCGGCGGGGGATCGCTCCCCGTGGGCGTTCCCGGCGAGCTGTGCCTGGGCGGGGCGCTGGCGCGCGGGTACCTGGGGCAGCCGGCGGCGACGGCCGAGCGCTTCGTACCGGACCCGTTCGGCGGGCCGGGCGCGCGCATGTACCGCACGGGCGACCGGGCGCGCTGGCTGGCATCCGGCGCGCTGGAGTTCCTGGGGCGCATCGACCAGCAGGTCAAGGTGCGCGGCTTCCGCATCGAGCCGGGGGAGATCGAGGCCGTCCTGCTCGCCCACCCGCGCGTGCGGGAGGCCGTCGTGACGGTCCGGGAGGACACGCCCGGCGAGCGGCGCCTGGTGGCGTACGCGGTCCCCGCCGCGGCCGGCCGCGGCCGGCCCGAGCTGTGGCCCTCCGTGGGCGAGTACCCGGTCTACGACGACCTCCTCTACCACGCGATGGTGAGCGACGAGCGCCGCAACGCCGCGTACCGCGAAGCGCTGCGGGGGGTGGTCGCGGGGAGGACGGCGGTGGACGTGGGAACGGGGAGCGAGGTGCTGCTCGCCCGCATGTGCGTGGAGGCCGGCGCGAGCCGGGTGTACGCGGTGGAAGTGCAGGAGGACAGCTTCCGGCGGGCGCGCGAGCGGGTGCGCGAGCTGGGGCTGGAGGACCGGATCGCCGTGCTCCACGGCGACGCCGCCACGCTGGCATTGCCGGAAGCGGTGGACGTGTGCGTGTCCGAGCTGATCGGCTCGATCGGCGGGTCCGAGGGGGCCGCCGGCATCCTCGACCACGCCCGCCGCTGGCTGAAGCCCGGCGGAGCGATGGTCCCGCGGCGCTGCGAAACGTGGATCGCCGCGGCGGCGCTCCCCGACGAGCTGCACGCCGACCCCGCCTTCGGCGAGCTGGCCGCCGGGTACGCCGGGCGGGTGATGGATGCGGTCGGCCACCGGGGCGACCTCCGCCTGTGCGTCAGGAACTTCCCGGCGGACGCCCTCCTGTCCGACGCCGGCCTCTTCGAGGATCTCGACTTCACCCGGGCCAGCGGTCCGCCGCGGACGAGGACCGTGGAGCTGCGGATCGGCCGCGGCGGCCGGCTGGACGGGTTCCTGCTCTGGATCCGCTTCTTCGTCGGGGAGCGCCTGGCGGTGGACTCGCTGGAGCACGACGCGAGCTGGCTCCCGGTGTTCTTTCCCGCCTTCTACCCCGGGGTGGAGGTGGCGGCGGGCGAGTCGCTGCGCCTGGAGTGCTCCGCCACGCTCTCGAGGGACGGCATCCACCCCGACTACCACCTCCGCGGCGTGCTGCGGCGCCTGGACGGCCGGGAGGAGCCCGTCGCCTTCGACTCGCTCCACCGGCGCCCGCCCGCCGCGCCGAACGCCCTGCACCGGCGGCTGGTGTCGGCGGAGGGAGTGCGGGCGCGCCCGGCGGCGGAGGCGCGTCCGCTCGCGTCCGAGCTGCGGGAGCACCTGCGGGAGCGCCTGCCGGAGTACATGGTCCCGGGCGCGCTGGTGCTGCTGGACGCGCTGCCGCTCGCGCCGAGCGGCAAGACCGACCGGCGGGCGCTCCCGGCGCCGGAGCGGGGCGGGGGAGCGGAGGGGTACGCGGCGCCGCGCACCCCGGCCGAGGAGCTGGTGGCGGGGATCTTCGGCGAGGTGCTGGGGGCCGCGCGGGTGGGCGCGCGCGACAACTTCTTCGAGCTGGGCGGCCACTCGCTGCTCGGCACCCGGGTGGTGGCCCGGCTGCGCGCGGCGCTGGGGGTGGAGATGCCGCTTCGCGCGCTCTTCGAGGCGCAGACCGTGGCCGCCCTGGCGGCACGCGTGGAAGCGGAGCGCGGCGGGGACGGGCGCGCGGCGCCGCCCCCGCTGGTCCGCGCGGAGCGGAGCGAGCCGATTCCGCTCGCCTTCGCGCAGGAGCGGCTCTGGTTCCTGCACGCGATGGAGCCGGACGAGGTGGGCTACAACATGGCCGGGCCGGTGCGCCTCCGCGGCCGCCTGGACGCCATCGTGCTGGAGCGGGCGCTGGGCGCGCTGGTGGAGCGGCACGAGCCGCTGCGCACCACGTTCCGCCCGGTCGCCCGCGGCGCCGTCCAGGTCGTGCATCCCGCGGGCCCGGCGCGCCTCCCCGTCGCCGACCTGGGGCGGCTGGACGCGGACGCGCGCGGGCGGGAGGCCGCGCGCCTGGCGCAGGACGACGCCGCGCGCCCCTTCGACCTGGCGCGCGGGCCAGTGCTCCGCGCGGCGCTCGCGCGCCTGGCGGACGACGAGCACGTGCTGCTGCTGTGCATGCACCACGTGGTGAGCGACGGGTGGAGCATGGACGTGCTCTTCCGCGACCTGTTCACGCTGTACGAGGCCTTCGCGCGCGGCGCGCCGTCGCCGCTGCCGCCGCTGCCGGTGACGTACGCGGACTTCGCCGTCTGGCAGCGCGGCTGGCTCGCAGGAGATGCGCTCCGGAGCCAGCTGGAGTGGTGGCGGGAGCGCCTGCGCGGCGCGTCGCCCGTGCTGGAGCTGCACACCGACCGGCCGCGCCCCGCGGTGGTGAGCGGCCGGGGCGCCGCACTCCCGCTGGCGGTCCCGGCGGCGACGGCGCGCGGCCTCCACGCGCTCGCCCGGCGCGAGGGCGCCACGCTGTACATGGTGGCCCGCGCCGCCGCCGACCTGCTGCTCGCGCGCTGGTCCGGCCAGGAGGACATCGTCGTCGGCTCGCCCATCGCCAACCGCACGCGGGTGGAGCTGGACGCCCTGGTGGGGATGTTCGTGAACACGCTCGCCCTGCGCACCGACCTGTCCGGCGACCCCACCTTCCTGGAGCTGCTGGGGCGCGTGCGGGAGACGGCGCTGGACGCGTACGCGCACCAGGACCTCCCCTTCGAGCGGCTGGTGGAGGAGATCGCCCCGGAGCGGAGCCTGTCGCACACCCCGCTCTTCCAGGCGATGTTCGCGCTCCAGAACACGCAGGGCGCGGCTCCACCGTCGCTGGACGGGCTGCGGGTGGAGGAGTTCCCGCTGGAAACCCGCGCGGCGCTCTTCGACCTGGAGCTGGAGCTGTGGGGCGCGGACGGCGGCCTCGCCGGGGGCGTGCGCTTCCGCACCGACCTGTTCGACGACGCCACCATCGCGCGCTTCGCCGCGCAGTACCTCGCCGTGCTCGCGGCGGTCTGCGCCGCGCCGGACGAGCGCCTGTCCGCCATCCCCATCCTCCCGCCGGAAGAGGCGGGGCAGCTCCTCGCCTTCGGCGATGGGCCCGCGCCCGCCGGATCCGCCGGGCCCCCGGTGCCCGTTCTCCTCGCGGCCCAGGCGGCGCGCACGCCGGGCGCCGCCGCCGTCCGCTGGGACGGCGGCTCCCTCACGCACGCCGAGCTGGACGCGAGCGCGGATCGACTCGCCCACCGGCTGCGCGCCCGCGGCGTCGGCGCGGGAACGACGGTGGCCGTGTGCGTGGAGCGGGGACCGCAGGTGCTCGTCGCGCTGCTGGCGGTGTGGAAGGCGGGCGGCGTCTACCTCCCCCTGGACCCCACCCACCCGGCCGACCGCCTGGCCTTCCTGCTGCGCGATTCGGGGGCGGAGCTGGTGGTCACGGAAGCGGCCGTCGCCAGTTCGCTCCCGGAGTTCGGGGGGGAGATCGTCGCGCTGGACAGCACCCCCCTCCCCCCGGCCCCCTCCCCCGCAAGGGGGGAAGGGGAGAACGGCGGTGTGGAGGAGGCAAGCGCACGTTCGCACTCGCAGCTGGCGTACCTCATCTACACCTCCGGCTCCACCGGCGAGCCCAAGGCGGTGGCGGTGGAGCACGGGCAGCTCGCGCACACGCTGCGCGGCGCGGGGGAGGTGCTCGGCCTGCGGGCCGCGGACGTGGTGGCGGCGCTGGCGTCGGTCGCCTTCGACATCTCGCTGCTGGAGCTGCTCGCGCCGCTGCTCGCGGGCGCGGCGGTGCGGGTGGTGCCGCGCGAGCTGCCGCGCGACCCGGAGGCGCTGGTGGACGCCGCGGCGGACGTGACGGTGCTGCACGCCGTCCCCGCGCTGATGCGGCAGGTGGTGGACGTCGTCCGCGGCGGGCGGGAACTGCCGTCCATGCGGCTCCTGCTGGTGGGCGGGGACAGCGTGCCGCCGGAGCTGCTGCGCGACGTACGCGCGGTCCTCCCCACGGCGGCGGCGCGCGTCCTGTACGGGCCCACGGAGGGCACCATCATCTGCGCGACGTACGGCGTCCCCGCGGAGGATTCCGTCGCCGGGCACCCGCTGGGGCGTCCGCTCCCGGGCGTGCGGCTGGCCGTCCGCGGGCCGCGCGGGGAGATCTGCCCGGTCGGCGTCCCCGGCGAGCTGTGGATTTCCGGCGGCGGCGTGGCGCGCGGCTACCTGGGGCGGCCGGAATTGACGGCGGAGCGCTTCGTCACCGCGGACGGGGAGCGCGCCTACCGCACCGGCGACCGCGCGCGCTGGCGGCCCGACGGCGTGCTGGAGTTCCTGGGGCGGGTCGACGAGCAGGTCAAGGTGCGCGGCTTCCGCATCGAGCCCGGCGAGGTGGAGGCGGCGCTGCGCGCGCAGCCGGGAGTCCGGGAGGCCGTGGTGGTGGCGCGCGAGGACCGCCCCGGCGAGCGGCGGCTGGTGGCGTACGTGGTGCCCCGGCCGGCCGCGGAGCTCCCCGGGGACGCGGGGAGCGCGGCGGAGCAGGTGGCCGGCTGGGAGGCGGTGTTCGACGAGACGTACGGCGAGGGCGCGGCGGCCACGGATCCCACGCTCAACCTGACGGGGTGGAACAGCAGCTACACCGGCGAGCCCATCCCCCGCGAGGAGATGCGGGAGTGGGTGGAGCACACCGCCCGGCGCATCCTGGCGCTCCGCCCCGAGCGGGTGCTGGAGATCGGCTGCGGGACGGGGCTGCTGCTCTTCCGCGTCGCGCCGCGCGTGCGGGCGTACCACGGCACCGACTTTTCCGGTGTGGCGCTGGACTTCGTGCGGAGGCACCTGGGCGGGCTGCCGCAGGTCGCGCTCGCCGAGCGCGAGGCCGACCGCCTGGAGGAGTACGCCGGAGCCGGCTTCGACACCGTGGTCCTCAACTCGGTGGCGCAGTACTTCCCCGGCGTGGACTACCTGCTGCGCGTCCTGGAAGGCGCCGTGGCCGCCGTCCGTCCGGGCGGGCGCATCTTCGTGGGCGACGTGCGCAGCCTGCCGCTGCTGGGCGCCTTCCACGCCTCCGTGGAGCTGGCCCGCGCCGCGCACGACCTGCCGGCGGAGCGGCTGCGCGCCCGCGTCCGCCGGGGGATCGCGGAGGAGCAGGAGCTGCTGCTGGATCCCGCGCTCTGGGAAGCGCTGCGGGCGCGCATCCCCCGCGTGGGCCGCGTGGAAGTGCAGGCCAAGCGGGGCGGGCACGACAACGAGGTGTCGCGCTTCCGCTACGACGTCGTCCTGCACCTGGACGCGGAGCCGGCGGACGCGCCGGAGCCGGCCGTGCGGGAGTGGGACGGGGAGGACGCCGCCGGGCTGCGCGCCTTGGCGGAGCGGACCGCGTCCGCCCTGCTCGTCCGCGGCGTTGCCGACGCGCGGGTGCGGGCGCACGTGCGCGCCCTGGAGCGCATCGCCGCCGCCGACGGCGCGGCCACGGCCGGCTGGGTCCACGCCCTCGCGGCGGCGGACGCGGACCCCGCGTTGGAGCCGGAGGCGGTGTTCGCGCTGGCGGAAGCGCTTGGGCGCGGGGTGGAGGCGAGGCCGGGCGCGCCGGGGACGCTGGACGTGCTCTTCCACCCGGTGGGCGTCGTCGCGCACTTTCCCGCGCCGGTGGACGAGGAGCTCCCGTGGGAGGCGTACGCCAACGACCCGCGGTGGGGCCGCCGCAGGCGCGCCCTCGTGCCGGCGCTGCGGCAGGCGGTGCGCGCGCGGCTCCCGGAGTACATGCTGCCGTCCGCCTTCGTGGTGCTGGAGAATCTTCCCCTTTCCGGCAACGGCAAGGTGGACCGCGCGGCGCTCCCGGCGCCCGACACGGCGGGCGCGGGGGAGGGGAGGCACGTGGCGCCGCGCACCCCCGCCGAGGAGCGCATGGCGGCGGTCTGGGCGGAGGTGCTGGGGACCGAGCGGCTGGGCGTGGAGGACAACTTCTTCGAGCTGGGCGGCCACTCGCTGCTGGCGACCCAGGTGGCGTCGCGGGTGCGCGAGGCGTTCCGCGTGGAGCTCCCGCTGCGCGCCGTCTTCGAGGCGCCCACGGTGGCGGAGCTGGCCCGGCGCGTGGAGCGGCTGCGGTGGGACGCCGCGCCCGCCGCGGAGTCGCCGCCGCTCGTGCCGGTGTCCCGCGAGGAATCGCTGCCGCTGTCGTTCGCGCAGCAGCGGCTGTGGTTCATCGACCGGCTGGAGCCGGGGAGCCCCGCCTACAACCTGCCGCTGCCGCTGCGCCTGCGGGGGCCGCTGGACGCGCGGGTGCTGGCGCGCACGCTGGGCGAGGTGGTGCGCCGGCACGAGGCGCTGCGCACCGTGTTCGACGCGGCGGGCCCCGAGCCGGTGCAGGTGGTCCGCCCCGCGGCCCCGGTGCCGCTCCCCGCCGCCGACCTGTCGGGGCTGGCGGAGGACGCGCGCGAGGCCGAGGCGCGGCGCATCGTGGCGGACGACTCGCGGCGCCCCTTCGACCTGCGGCGCGGCCCGCTGCTGTACGCGCGGCTGCTGCGCCTGGCGCCGGAGGACCACGTGCTGGCGGTCGCCATGCACCACGTGGTCTCGGACGGGTGGAGCGTGGGGGTGCTGTTCCGGGAGATGGCGGCGCTGTACGGCGCGTTCGTCCGCGGCGCGCCGTCCCCGCTCCCGGAATTGCCGGTGCAGTACGCGGACTTCGCCGTGTGGCAGCGCGCATGGCTCGCGGGCGATGCGCTGGAGCGGCAGCTCGCCTGGTGGCGGGAGCGCCTTGCCGGCGCCCCGGCCGTGCTGGAGATCCCCACGGACCGGCCGCGGCGTCCCGCGCCCGGTTCCCGCGCGGCGCTCGTCGCGCGCACGCTCCCCGGCGAGGCGGCGGACCGGGTGCGCGCCCTCGCCCGCCGCGAGGGGGCGACGCTGTACATGGTGCTGCTGGCCGCGCTGGACGTGCTCCTGGCGCGCTGGTCCGGCGGCGACGACGTGGTGGTGGGCACCCCCATCGCCAACCGCACGCGCAGGGAAACGGAGGGGCTGATCGGCTTCTTCGTCAACACCCTGGCGCTGCGCGCCGACCTGTCGGGCGACCCCACCTTCCGCGAGGTGCTGGAGCGCCTGCGCGAAAGCACGCTGGGCGCCTACCAGCACCAGGACCTCCCCTTCGAGCGGCTGGTGGAGGAGCTGGGCGTGGAGCGCTCGCTCGCGCACACCCCGCTCTTCCAGGTCGTGTTCGCCGTGGACGACGGCGGCGGGACGCCCCGGCCGCTGGGACCGGTGCGGGTGGAGCACTACGAGGCCGGGGGCGACGCCGCCAAGTTCGACCTGGCCGTCGCCGCAGTGGACAGGGGCGCGGAGCTGGAGGTGGCCTTCACCTTCCGCGCCGAGCTGTGGGATGCGGGCACCCTGGAGCGCGTCCTCGACGCGTACCTCCTCCTGCTGGACGCCGCCGCCGCGGACCCCGCCCGGCGCGTCGCCGCCCTCCCCCTGGTGACCGAGGCGGAGCGAGCCCACCTGCTCGGGGAGTGGAGCGGCGCCCCCCCGCGCCTTCCGGACGACCGCGGAGTCTACGAGCTGTTCGCCGCGCAGGCGCGCCGCACCCCGGACGCCGTCGCGGTGGCCGACCGCGGATCCGTCCTCACCTACGCCGCGCTCGCGGACCGCGCAGGCGCCCTGGCCCGGCGCCTCCGCGCGCTCGGCGTGGGCCCCGACGTGCGCGTGGGGATCTGCGCGGAGCGCGGAGCGCCGACCGTCGCCGCCATGCTCGCGGTGGCCGCCGCGGGGGGCGCGTACGTCCCCCTGGACCCGGAGTACCCCGCCGAGCGCCTCGCCTTCATGCTCGCCGACGCCGGCGTGCGCGTCCTGCTGAGCGACGGCGCCGCCGGCGACCGGCTCGCGGGCTTCACGGGTGAGGTGGTCGCGCTGGATACCCCTCACGACGGCCTGGAAGACGCGGACGCACTTTCGCACTCCCGCACTTTCGTACTTTCGCACTCGCAGTTGGCCTGCGTCATCTACACCTCGGGCTCCACCGGCCGCCCCAGGGGCGTCGCGGTGACGCACCGCGGCATCGTGCGCCTGGTGCGCGGCGCCGACTTCGTGCGGATCGGCCCGGACGACCGCGTGGCCCAGGCGTCCAACCCGGTGTTCGACGCCGCCGCGTGGGAGGTGTGGGGGCCGCTGCTGAACGGCGGCCGCGTGGTGTGCATCGACCGGGACACGGCGCTGGACGCGCGCGGGCTGGCGGCGGCGCTGCGGGAGGAAGGGGTGACCGCGCTCTTCCTGACCACCGCGCTCTTCAACCAGGCCGTCCGCGAGGTGCCGGACGCCTTCGCGGGCGTGCGCCACGTGCTGTTCGGCGGGGAGGCGGCGGACCCGGCGGCGGTGCGCGCCTGCCTCGCCGGGGGGCCGCCGCGGCGGCTGCTGCACGTCTACGGGCCCACGGAAAACACGACGTTCAGCAGCTGGCAGGGGGTGGAGCGGGTCGCGGAGGACGCGGCCACCGTCCCCATCGGGCGGGCGGTGGCCGGGAGCACGGTGTACGTGCTGGACGCCGAGATGGAGCCGGTGCCCGTGGGGTGGCCGGGCGAGCTGTGCGTGGGCGGGCACGGGCTGGCGCGCGGCTACCTGGGCCGGCCGGACTCCACGGCCGCGGCGTTCGTCCCGCACCCGTTCTCCGGCGAGGCGGGCGCGCGGCTGTACCGCACGGGCGACCGGGTGCGCTGGAGCGCCGCGGGCGAGATCGAGTTCCTGGGCCGCGCCGACCGGCAGGCCAAGATCCGCGGCTTCCGCATCGAGCCGGGCGAGGTGGAGGCCGCCCTGCTGAGCCACCCGGAGGTGCGGGAGGCCGCGGTGCTGGTGCGGGAGGACGCGCCCGGCGAGCGGCGCCTGGCCGCGTACGTGGTCGCGCGCGGGGACGCGCCGCCGGGCGCGGAAGCGATGCGGGCGCACCTGCGGCGGACGCTGCCGGACTACATGGTCCCCGCCGCGTTCGTGGTGCTGGACCGGCTTCCGCTCACCGCCACCGGCAAGACCGACCGGCGGGCGCTCCCGGCGCCGGAGCCCGCCGGGGGGGCGAGGGAGCACGACGCGCCGCGCACCCCCACGGAAGCGCTGCTGGCCGCCCTCTGCGCCGGGGTGCTGGGCGTGGAGCGGGTGGGCGCGCGCGACGACTTCTTCGCGCTGGGCGGACACTCGCTCCTGGCGACGCGCGTCGTCGCGCGGGTGCGCGACACCTTCGGCGTGGATCTGCCGCTGCGCGCGCTCTTCGAGGCGCCGACGGTGGCCGGCCTGGCGGAGCGCGTGGACGCCCTGCTGGGGAGCGGCGCGGCGCGCCACGCCCCGCCGCTCGTCCGCGCGCCGCGCATCCCCGGGCGTCCCCTCCCGCTGTCGTTCGCGCAGCAGCGGCTCTGGCTCGTGGAGCAGGTGGACCCGGGGACGGCGGCGTACACGCTCCCGGTCCCGCTGCGGCTGCGGGGCGCGCTGGACGCCGCGGCGCTCGGGCGCGCGCTCGACGAGATCGTGCGCCGCCACGAGGCGCTGCGGACCACCTTCACGGCGGCCGCGGGCGAGCCGGGGCAGGTCGTCCATCCCGCGGCGCGGGGCGTCCTGGCGATCGTGGAGCTGTCCGGCCTCGCGCCCGCCGCCGCCCACGCGGAGGCGCGCCGCCTGGCCGACGCCGCGATGCTGCGCCCCTTCGGCCTGGAGCGCGGCCCGCTCTTCCGCGCGGTCCTGGCGCGCATCGCCCCGGACGACGCGGCGCTGCTCCTCGCCATGCACCACGCCGTCGCCGACGGGTGGAGCCTGGGCGTGCTCCTGCGCGAGCTGTCCGCCCTGTACGGCGCGTTCTCGCGCGGCGAACCGTCGCCGCTCCCGGAATTGCCGTTCCAGTACGCGGACTTCGCCGCGTGGCAGCGCGGCTGGCTCGTGGGCGAGGTCCTGGAGCGGCAGGTCGCCTGGTGGAGGGAGCACCTGGCCGGCGCCCCGCCGCTGCTGGAATTGCCCACGGACCGTCCGCGCTCGTCGGTGCGCGGCGCCCGCGGCGGCGCCCGCGCCTTCCGCCTCCCGGCGGCGGTCGCGCTCTCCCTGCGGGAACTGTCCGCCCGCGAGGGGGCGACGCTGTTCATGACCGTCCTCGCAGCCTGGCAGGCGCTGCTCGCGCGCTGGTCCGGCCAGGACGACGTGTTGGTGGGCTCGCCGATCGCCGGGCGCACGCACCTGGAGCTGGAAGGGCTGATCGGCTTCTTCGTCAACACGCTGCCGCTGCGCACCGAGCTGTCCGGCGACCCGGCCTTCGCGGCGCTGCTGCGGCGCGTGCGGGAAAGCACGCTGGGGGCGTACGCCCACCAGGACGTGCCCTTCGAGCGGCTGGTGGAGGAGCTGGGCGTGGAGCGCTCGCTCACGCACACGCCGCTCTTCCAGGCGGTGCTCTCGCTCCAGAACCTGGGCCCCCTGGAGCACCCCCTGGGCGACGTGCGGACGGAGCCGCTGGAAACGGAGGCGCTGACGGCGCGCTTCGACCTGACGCTGGCGCTCGCCGAGGAGGGCGAGGAGATCGCCGGCGGGGCGACCTTCCGCGCCGACCTGTGGGACGGCGCGACCGTGGAGCGGATGCTGGACGGGCTGGGGCGGGTGCTGGAGCAGGCCGCCGCGGACCCGTCGCGCCCGCTGTCCTCGCTGGAGCTGCTGGGCTCCGCCGAGCGCGCGCGGCTGCTGGAGGCGTGGAACGACACCGCCGCCGAGCTGCCCTTCGGACCGGTCCACGAGCGCATCGCCGCGCAGGCCGCGCGCACTCCGGACGCCGCGGCGGTGGTCTTCGGCGACGAGACGGTCACCTTCGCCGGGCTGATGGCGCGGGCGGGCAGCCTGTCGCGCCGCCTCCGCGAATCCGGCGTGGGTCCCGACGCGCGCGTCGGCCTACTCCTGGAGCGCGGCCCCGGCCTCGTCGTCGGCGTGCTCGGCATCCTCCAGGCCGGCGGCGCCTACCTCCCCCTCGACCCCTCCCACCCCGACGAGCGCCTGCTGTTCATGCTGCGCGACGCGGGCGCCGCGG
>JBEVLE010000762.1:0-3423 GCA_040509335.1 Longimicrobiaceae bacterium
GGGGGGGGCCGCGGGGCGCCGGCGGGGCGCTCGGGGTTTTTTCCGCGCGCGCCCCCCCGCGGCCCGCCACACCCGACGAAGACGCGACACCTCACCGGCGCTCTTCACGCCGCCAGCGGACGAACGAGTACACCAGCGGCACCCCGGCCCCCAGCAGCAGCGCCGCCATCCCCACGTACGGCCGGGCCCCCACCGGCAGGAACATGGCCCCCGCCGTCAGCACTCCGGCCGCCACGAACGCCCACCCCGCCAGGCGGTGCGTGTCCCGCCACACCGCGTCGCTGGCCAGCGTCCAGGGCGTGCGAACCCCCAGGTACCAGTTGGGCCGCACCCGCGGCATGTAGTTGCCCAGCGCCACGAAGAGCAGCCCCAGCAGCGGCCACATGGCCTCGCCCATGTCCAGCGGCCACCCCAGCGCGATCCCCAGCGTCAGCACCTCGACCACGGCCATGAACGCCACCAGGATCCCGGCCAGCAGCCGGCGCGTGGGCGTGGAGCGCTCCACCTCGCGGCGGCGCGGGTCGATGCTCGCCTGGAAGCGCGTCAGCAGCCACACGCCGGTGGCGACGGCGGGGGCCAGGAAGGCGGCCGGGAAGCGCGGCCCCCACCCGTCCACCTCGCCGGCCAGGTTCCAGTGCGTGGGGATCTCCGCCGGCAGCCGGCGGAACACCACGAGCGCGAACGCCCACATCGCGGCCAGCAGCAGCGGCGCGAACGGCCTGCGTCTCATCGTCCCTCCCCGGTTCCGAAAAGGTCGAGCATTCCCTGCACGAAGTCGTGCAGCACGGTGGTGTTCAGCGAGTACACCAGGCTCTTCCCCCGCCGCTCCACCATCACCAGCTCGGCCTCGCGCAGCGTGGCCAGGTGGTGCGAGACGGAGGCGGCCGTCATGGGGAAGCGCGCCGCGATCTCCCCCGCCGCCAGGTCGCCGTCCCGCAGCGCCCGCAGGATCTCCCGGCGGGTGGGGTCGGCGAGGGCGCGGATCGTCTGGTCGAGCATGGCGGCACCGGGCGCGGGCGATCATTTAGACGACTGTCTAAATGTTAACGGCGGGGATCCCGGCGTCAAGGGATCCGGGGCGCGGCGGGGGGGGAGGGGACGCGCGCCGGCTACGGCGCCGTGGCGCGTTTCTGGCGTTTTTCCTCCCGGCCCGGCGCGCCCGCGCGGCGCGCCGCGGCCGCCGATTCCCCACTCCCCGCACCCGGGGCTTGCCGATGCTGAAGAGCCTTGCCCTCCGCTTCGGGCCGAGCGGCAGCGTGCTCCCGCTGGAGTTCGCGCCGGGGCCGATGACCGTGTTCGTGGGCCCCAACAACTCCGGCAAGAGCCTCGCGCTGCGCGAGGTGGAGGAGTTCCTGGAAACGGGCGGCACGGGGGACCGGAGGATCGTGGGCCACATGGAGATGCACCTTCCCGGGCCGGAGGACGCGGCGCGGATGGTGGAGGCCCGCCGGGTGGAGGGCGGGGCGCTGCCGGAGGGATGGGTGCGGGTGTCGCGCCTGAAGCCCATGGGCGAGTTCGTCCGCAAGCGGGCGACGGACCTGGAGGACCTCCCCACCGAGCAGCTGGTGGACCTGCGCGAGGTGCTGCGCGTCCTGGGCTCGGGCGTGCCGCCCACGGAGGAGGAGACCGCCCGGCTCTGCCGCGACTTCTTCACGCTGTTCACCATCCGGCTGGACGGGCGCACGCGGCTGGCGCTCACCTACCCGCGCCCCATGGGCGACCTGCAGCTGCACCCCACCAACCACCTGTCGGCGCTGTTCCGCGACGACGAGGCGCGCCGGCGGATCCGGGAGATCACGGCGGACGCCTTCGGGCTGCACTTCGTGCTGGACCCCACGGGGGGGACGCAGCTGCGCATCCGCCTGTCGGCGCGCCCCCCGGACGACGACGCGGAGGAGCAGGCGCTGGACGAGCGGGCGCGCGCCTTCCACGCCGCCGCGGCGGACATCGAGGAGATGAGCGACGGGGTCAAGGCGTTCACCGGCCTCACGGCGGCGGTGCTGAGCGCGGACTACCGCATCATGCTGGTGGACGAGCCGGAGGCGTTCCTGCACCCGCCGCTCACCCGCAAGCTGGGGAAGCGGCTGACGCAGCTGGCCGCGGAGCGCGACGCGCGGGTGCTGGCGGCCACGCACAGCCCGGAGTTCCTGATGGGGTGCGTGCAGGCCGGCAAGCGGGTCAACATCGTCCGCCTGACGCACAAGGGCGGGGTGGCGGGCGCCACGCTGCTGCGCGCCGACAAGCTGCAGACCATGATGCGCGACCCGCTGCTGCGCTCCACCGGCGTGCTGGGGGCCCTGTTCCACGAGGGGGCGATCGTCTGCGAGGCGGACGCGGACCGGGTGTTCTACCAGGAGATCAACGAGCGGCTGCTGGCGGAGGGGCGCGGCGGGGCGGACGGGTGCGTGTTCCTGAACGCGCAGAACAAGCAGACCATCCGCCGCATCCTGCGCCCGCTGCGGGAGATGGGGATCCCGGCGGCGGCGGTGGTGGACCTGGACATCTTCAAGGGGCGGGACGATTTCCGCGACCTGCTCCGCTCGGCGTTCGTGCCGGAGGTGTTCGCGGAGCACTGGGAGCACTCGCGCGCCCTGCTCCAGCAGAAGCTGCGGAGCGACGACTACAAGAACGGGGGGATCCGCAACCTGCCGCGCGACCACCGAGCGGAAGCGGAGCACCTGCTGGAAAGCCTCGCCACGTACGGGGTGTTCGTGGTCCCCACCGGCGAGCTGGAGTGCTGGCTCACGCAGCTGGAGGTGGGCGGGCACGGGCCGGAGTGGCTGACGCAGGTGTTCGAGCGCATGGGTACGGATTCGTCGCAGCCCAGCTACCTGCGCCCCGGCGACGGCGACGTGTGGCGCTTCATGCAGCGACTGGCGCAGTGGATCGCCGACCCGCTGCGCCGCGGCATGGCGGACGGCGCCGTCCCGCTGGACCACCTGCTCCCCCCGCCGCCGGAAGAGCCGGAAGCGGCGGATGTCCAGGACGAGCCGGAGGAGCCCGCCAGGGCGCCCGTGGTTGTGAAGCTGACGCTGGAGCCCCCCGGCGAGTTGCCGCAGTCTGCGGCCTGAACCGCGAACCGCTTGCGGGCTTGGATCTTGCGGGCCGATCCGGGCGTGGTGCCGTTCGGCGACGAGCGGAGATGCACTCCCGTCCGTACCCGCGCCGGAAGCGCAGGGGGTACGAGGATCGGCCGCCCGAGGTTCAGCGAAGGGGGCGCGCCGTGAGGGAGGCCCGGCGTCCGCTGCCGAGGCACCCGTGGGGCGCTGCGGCGTGGTCCGGAAGACACGCGGGGAGAGAAGCAGAGCAGTGACGAGGTCTCCCGCGGCGGCGTGCAGGGATTCACGCGGTCGGCCCTGCACCGCCGCCTGCCGGTTCGAGTCCGGCCGGCGTTCCCTGGGACCGGCCGCCCCTCGCGGGCGG
>JBEVLE010000763.1:0-2663 GCA_040509335.1 Longimicrobiaceae bacterium
CGCTTCTCGCGGTCCGCCGCCGCTCCTTTTTGTACCGCCGCGGTACAATGCCTTGGGGCCGCCATGCGCGCGGCGGCCCTTCCATGCGAGCCGAAGCAACGGGATGACGCCCGAACAACAACAGATACGCGACCTGGCGCGCGAGTTCGCCGAGGGCGAGCTGCGGCCGCACGCCGAGGAGTGGGACCGGGAGGGGCACCTCCCCCGCGAGGTGATCGCCAAGCTGGGGGAGCTGGGCTTCCTGGGGATGCTGCTCCCGGAGGCGTGGGACGGGCTGGAGCTGGACACCCTGTCGTACCTGCTGGCGCTGGAGCAGATCGCCTGGGGCGACTCCTCGGTGGCGGTGGCGATGAGCGTCCACAACTCGCTCCCCACCCAGATGATCCTGGCCCGCGGGAGCGAGGAGCAGAAGGAGCGCTTCCTCCGCCCCATGGCGCGCGGCGAGTGGCTGGGCGGCTTCGCCCTTTCGGAGGCGGACGCCGGCTCCGACGCCGCGGGGATGTCCGCGCAGGCGGTCAAGGCGGACGGGGGCTGGGTGCTCAACGGCTCCAAGGCGTGGATCACCAACGGCGGCTTCGGCGACGTGGTCGTCGCCATGGTGCGCACCGACACCCCCGGCGACCGCAGGGGGGCCAAGGGGATCGGCGCCTTCCTCCTGCGCACCGACGCCGAGGGCTACGTCGTGGGCAAGAAGGAAGACAAGATGGGGCAGCGGGCCTCCGAAACGGTGGGGATCGCCTTCCACGACCTGTTCGTCCCCGACGACCAGCTGCTCGGCGACCCGTCGCAGGGGTTCATCTACGCGCTCCAGGGGCTGGACAACGGGCGCATTGGGATCGCGGCGCTCGCCATCGGCATCGCGCAGGCGGCGCTGGAGCACGCCCTCGCGTACGCGGCCGAGCGCAGGCAGTTCGGCACCGCCATCCGCGACTTCCAGGGAATGCAGTTCAAGCTCGCCGACATGGCGACGCGGATCGAGGCGGCGCGCGGGCTCCTGTACCGCGCCGCGGCCGCAAAGGACGCCGGCGAGCCGGTCACGCGGCTGGCCTCCATGGCGAAGCTGTTCGCCTCCGAGGCGGCCATGTTCGTGACCACGCAGGCGGTGCAGGTGTTCGGCGGATACGGCTACGTCAAGGAGTACCCGGTGGAAAAGCTGTTCCGCGACGCCAAGGTGACGGAGATCTACGAAGGCACGAGCGAGATCCAACGCGTAGTGATCGCCCGGGATTTGTACCGCTAGGCGGCCTGCCGCCTCCATGCGCGTACGGGCCCCGTGGCTGCGTCCGCGTAAACAACAACCACCACCACGGTCTTAGAATGGAACTGTTTTCGCTCATCGGTGAGCACGACCACGAGCAGGTGGTCTTCTGCAACGAGCCGTCGTGCGGCTACAAGGGGATCATCGCGATCCACAACACGACGCTCGGGCCGGCGCTGGGGGGGACGCGCTTCTGGAACTACAACTCCGACGAGGAAGCGTTCATCGACGCCCTCCGCCTGTCGCGCGGCATGACCTACAAGGCCGCGGTGGCCGGGCTCAACCTGGGCGGCGGCAAGTCGGTCATCATCGGCGACCCCAAGACCACCCGGCGCGAGGAGATCTTCCGGGCGCACGGCCGCTTCGTGGAAAGCCTCAAGGGGCGCTACATCACGGCGGAGGACGTGGGCACCTCCGTGGGCGACATGGACTACTGCCACATGGAGACCGAGCACGTCACCGGGCGCGGCGACACCTCCGGCGACCCGTCGCCGGTGACGGCGTACGGCACGTACCAGGGGATCAAGGCCACCGCGCAGGCGCAGTGGGGCTCGGACGACCTCGCCGGGCGGCGCATCGCCGTGCAGGGCCTCGGCCACGTGGGCTACTACCTGTGCCAGTTCCTGGCGGGCGAGGGCGCGGAGCTGGTGGTCACCGACATCGACCAGGACCGCATCAACCGCATCGTGGGGGAGTTCGGCGCCACGGCCGTCGCGCCGGACGCCATCTACGACGCCGAGGCGGACGTGTACGCCCCGTGCGCGCTGGGCGCCACCGTCAACGACGACACCATCGACCGCCTCAAGGTGGCCGTGGTCGCGGGCGCGGCCAACAACGTGCTCGCCGAGGAGCGCCACGGCGACCAGCTCCACGAGCGCGGCATCCTGTACGCCCCGGACTACGTGATCAACGCCGGCGGGCTGATCAACGTGTACGGCGAGCTCAACGGGTGGAGCGCCGAGCGCGCCATGCGCAAGGCGGGCGAGATCTACGGCACCCTGATCCAGCTGTACGACCTGGCCAAGGAGACCGCGATCCCCACCTACCAGGCCGCGGACCGCATCGCGGAGCGCCGCATCAACGCCATCGGCAAGATCCAGCGCACCTGGGTCTAGGACTTACGGCAACGGCAGGTTCGGGCGTGCCCCCGGCTGGCGCCGGGGTCGGGCTTCGGCTCCGTAAGGCAGCAAACAACGCTGCCTAACGGAGTCGAGCCCCGGCAAACAGCCGCCGGGTCTCGCCCCTCCGGGCCGAAATCCCTCACGCGGGTGTGGCGCTGGCGTCCGCTGAGGGCCCCCACCCGGCTCGCTTAGGCTCGCCACCCTCCCCCAATTCTGGGGGAGGGCTTCCTGACCCCCGTGTGCGTCGTGTCGTTCTCCCCTCCCCCTTGCGGGGAGGGGCCGGG